>CAMVIN010000111.1 GCA_947167565.1 uncultured Clostridia bacterium
TGCCGATTGAGACGGTTGCAAAATATGTAGATCTTGATGTTGATGTTATTAAAAAGTGGTGGGATGGTAGGGAAGATGCATAAAGAGGCCCATATGCCAAATACTGCCGGTCAAAAGGCAAGATTATTATACCTTGCCAGAACTCCGTCATGGGGGTAGGTATTATGTGATCTCTCCCTGGGAACTTGTGTGGGATAATGAAAACTATTATTTGGTTGGATATGACTCTGTACAGAAAATAATCAAACACTTCCGTGTGGACAAGATGGTGAATATCAGTCTGGATGAAGAGAAAAGAGAGGGAAGAGAGTTTTTTATAAAAGATAGAATGACGACATATACAAGTAAGCATTTCGGGATGTTTGATGAAGAGCATTTTACGACGGATATCAGAGTCAGTGTGAGTGATCAGTTTATTGGGTGGATACTCGGGTTGGGAGAGGGAGTACGTGTTGTCAAGCCCGATTCACTAGTAGAACGAATCAGGAACAGAGGCGAGCAGATTCTGAAAATGTATAAATAATGGTTATTGATGCGATATTATAAAAATTGAAGGAGACGCGAGGAACGAAATAAAAAATGAAAAATAGATTAAAAATTACATTCAATGCACCGGTAATATTGAGCATAGTCGGGATTAGTTTTGTTGTTACTTTGATGAACTACATGACCGGTGGAAAATCCAATGAACTTTTCTTTATGACATATCATTCTGCCTTGTTGTCACCACTGACGTGGCTGCGGGCATTTACACACATTTTTGGTCATGCGGACTGGTCACATTTGGCAGGGAATATGAGTATTCTTTTGCTGCTTGGACCAATGCTTGAGGAAAAATACAGTTCAAGGACGCTTGCTATCGTTGTAGTGATTACTGCAATAATGACAAGCGTGATTAATTATATTTTCTTTCCGGAGATTGCATTGTGTGGAGCGAGTGGCGTGGTCTTTGCGTTTATTCTGTTGTCTTCCTTTACAAGTTTTAAAAAGGGAGAAATTCCGTTGACATTTATATTGGTGGCAGTTTTCTTTATAGGGCAGCAGATTGTTGAGGGGATTTCAGTCAATGACAATATATCCAATATGGCACACATTATTGGAGGTATTGTAGGCGGAATAGCGGGGTATCGCTTAAACATGAAAGCGAAAGCATGATAATTGGTTTTGTCAATTTCATCACACCGCCAGTACGACAACATTATCTTCATTGTAAACAACGGAATACGTGTTGTACATCGTTTCTAAATCCGGTATGTTATAGGAACTCCACTCCCAAGGACCAAGGATAATATAGTTTACGTTATGCTTTTGCAAAAGAGCATCTCTCTGGGACGGATCTTCGTACATCGTCTTGACATCTGCTTCACTGCCTGCGTAGTCCACACCGTGATAGTAGAGAAAACTGCCGGAACCACACACAATATTTCGACCGGTCAGCGAGGCGACAGCGTTGTTGTGATTCGTTGCTGTGAGAAATGTATCGCTGGGTTCAGTATTTTCTTCTACCCACTTACACATATTCACATAGGCACTGTCGTACAATTCATAATCTGACACATATTCTCTTCCAATTGTAAGAACGGCGCCGAAAGTTCCGAGGACTGTTACAAGACAGACCGTAATAATGCGGATGACAGACGGCGTTTTTTGTGATACAACTTTCGCGCGATTGGATAGCTTTCCTGCGAGAGCCGGTATTGTCTCCCAGATAAAATCTGCCACTCCGATACAGAAAAACAGATAGGCGACGAGGAGCAATTTGTTGTTGTCATATGGGTTTGGCTGGAATAAAATGAACTCGCAGATTACCCAGAGAAAGCATGCCGGAAGAATCGTCTGAAGTTGTTTTTTTGTTCCAAGTATCAACATAAAAATCATTAGAATAAATACAATTCCTAGATTTTTCAGATAGAACATGATATAGTTGTCGCTGTCATTTGCCCAGTTGAAAGAGCCTCTTACGAATTGTTCCCCCTGTGCCTGCTGGAAGGTAAAGCCGATGAGTTGTGGAAGGGCGAGGACAAGAACAACAACGAGAAAACATCCCCAGAGTTTAACCAATTTTTGAAAGGAATTCTGCTTATCTGCCAGCCATGCTTTTCTTGTGTAGTAGATAAAGATACCGAGGAATACAGCGAGGCAGTCAATACCGAGGGACAGAATTGTGTTAGGTCCCAGGGGATTGTCGGAATGCTGTATAATACTGAGAAATGTCATGACGGCAAAAAAACCAATCACAATTCCTGTCCGCCAATAGGTGTTCCATCTCTTTGAGTTTTTTCTTGATTCACACAAATCCTGCAAAACAAATCCGGCGCAGAGAACCCCAAGAGCCAAAAACGAATGGGTGTGAATCAGCACTAACCCGCCGGCGAGAACACCGCACACAAGAAAATCGGATAAGTCTTTTCTTTTTCTCGCCTTTAAGAGAAGAGCGAGGAGTGGAAAGAGAATTGCCCAGCCAAATAAAGTGGCGCGCTGGGGAATCAGCATGTCACAGATAATGTTGTGCCACTGTATATTTTCCGATACATAATTGGTTGGTGTTTCGTAAAAAGCAGTAAAAATGCGCTTGAAATTTTCACTTTGAAATCCCTGGTTGATAAAATAGTAAAAGCCGAAGCCTCCGTTAAAAAAGAACAGGAGGAAAGCAAGGATTATCTTTCCGCGGTATGGTTTATTAAACACAAATAACAGTTGTTTTGCCACGCAGGTCATACCGAAAAACACCTGTAAAAGCGCAAAATACATCGGTACAAGATAGGCGAGGCGAAGGGAACAGCCAAAGAGATACAGGCTGGATGAAATGCTGTCGGAAAGGAAAGGATATGCCAGTTTTGTCCCGGGCAAAATCGAGTATTCCGGCGGGAACATATGCTGTTTGGCGATGCTTGTAATAAAGCCTAAATGCATATTCATATCGCCATAGGTAGACTGTCCGCTGTGCAGGGCTCCATCGATATTCGGGATGGTATGCCCGTTCAATATAATAATAGTGAGGATGTAAATCGGAATCAGGATAAAAAGCATCGGCTCCTTCATATCTGATATCATTTCTCCGGCAGAAAAAGAGCGGGGATTTTTTATTTTCACACAGGCCGCAGTTGCAAGCAGAATAAATGTCATCAGTGCCAGTATATGCGCCATTTTTGTGAAACCAAGAAAAAATGCGTACAGAACCGGGAGCCACTGAAGAGCAAAACTTCCGATAACGCTCCCCATCAGTACCGTAAACCAAAAGGAGTGTTTTTTTACCACTCTAAAACTCAGTAAAATACCAAGAAGTTGGAAGATGAAAAAATATAGTATAGCAGTCAGATTTCCCGTTGTTGTTCCGAACATAACATACCTCGCTGTCATTGTATTTTATAATGTCCATTATATAAAAATGGGTTTGACTTGTCAATGAATCACAACTTTGCTATACTATTACAATAGCAAAGAAAAAAAGAGAGGAATTCATTATGAGTGTAGAATTGGATATAAAACTTGAGGCAAATTCGTTGAATCGTTTTTTGCTATACCACAATTACGCAAGATTTTCCGGAATCATTGGAGTGGTAATCAGTCTTGCGGCTGCAGCGGCACTTGCTGTCAGGTGGGAGTTTTGGACACAACCCCAGCGGACACTCTTGTTTGTGCTTGCGCTTTTATTTACGGCAATTCAGCCTGTTATGCTGATTAGTAAAGGAAAGCGGCAGCTCAGTATGGAAGAGTTCAAGATTCCGTTTCACTATGTGTTTGATGAAAAGGGAATTACAATCAGTCAAAAAGATCAGAAGCAGGAGTTTACATGGGGAGATGTGCGTCGGATTGTTTACCGGAAAGATGCCGTTTATGTCTATATGTCAACGGTAAGTGCATTTATCATTCCGGAGAACCAGTGCGATGGGAGATTCGAGGAACTGACAAGTCTTATGAAAGAAAAAAAGGCAAAATGAGTATGAATTTTGAGAGTTTAAGTGAACAGGATACATTTGAGATAGGAAGACTGCTCGGTGAAAAGACGAAACCGGGGGATATTTTTCTGCTGGAGGGTGACCTCGGTGTCGGCAAGACCGTATTTGCAAAAGGGTTTGCTGTCGGTCTTGGGATTACAGAGCCGATTACCAGTCCCACTTTTACGATTATTCAGGAATATGAGGAGGGGCGTCTGCCGCTCTATCATTTTGATGTATACCGCATCGCGGATGTGGAAGAGATGTATGAATTGGGATATGAAGGGTATTTTTTTGGAAATGGCGTCTGCCTGATTGAGTGGGCATCGCTGATTCAGGAGATTCTGCCTGAAGATTGTCGTAGAATAGTGATTGAAAAAGACTTAGAACGGGGATTTGACTTTCGTAGAATATCCGTGGAAGGAGAGTGTGAACAATGAAACTGCTGGCGATTGACAGTTCCGGCCTTGTGGCGACAGTGGCCCTTTTGCATAATGATATATTGATGGGGGAGTATACGATTCACAATAAAAAGACTCACTCGCAGACCTTATTGCCGATGATTCGTGAGATGATGGATATGGCAGAGGTAGATGTGAGCGAACTCGATGCAATTGCTGTGGCGGCGGGACCCGGTTCGTTTACCGGATTGCGTATTGGTGCTTCGACGGCTAAGGGACTGGCGCAGGCGCTTTCAGTTCCTATTGTTTCTGTACCGACATTGGAGGGACTGGCATTTAATCTTGCTGGGGCTGACGCTATCGTCTGTCCTCTTATGGATGCCCGGCGAAATCAGGCATATTATGGAATCTATGATGTGTCCGGTAAAAGGCCAACTACTATCGTAGAACAAGATGCGGCACCGCTGGAAACTGTGATAGAAAAGGTGAATCAATTAGACAGGGCAGTAATTTTCCTTGGCGATGGAGTTCCTGTGTTTGCTGACCAACTGAAGGCGGATATGAAAGTTCCGTTTCGTTTTGCGCCGGACAGTGTTCGCTATCAGAAAGCATCTTCCATTGCTGTTCTCGGCAAGTATTATTTAGAGGAAAAGCAAGAGATGACAGCCAAAGATTTTGCCCCGATTTATCTGAGGCTTTCGCAGGCGGAGCGTGAGCGCCTGGAACAGGGGAAGAGTATCTGAATTTGTACAAAGGTACATGGAAAATGTTACTTGTAGTATTGTTTTGATTCCTTTGATATAATGAATTCATCAACTACAAGGGAGGGAAACAGGGTGAAGGCGAGAGAGTGTATTTGCAATTCTTGTGGCAGAAGTCTGGAGATGAGAAATGGCATTTTGCAGGAAGATGCCCTGATAATCAAAAAAGAATGGGGATATTTCTCCCGAAAAGATTTGGAGATTCATGAACTTATCCTGTGTGAGGAATGTTATGATAAGTGGGCGGGACAGTTGAAAATATCTCCTGAGATATCTGAAAAAAATGAAGTGCTTTCGCCTTCATGAAATTTTTAAAAAAAATTGAAAAAAATCCGTACTTATGGTAAAATAAAACAAAAGTGCGGATTTTTTTGTATTGGAGGATTTTTTCATGTTAGATGTGTGCCTGTTGGGAACGAGTGGCATGATGCCCTTGCCGAGAAGGGCGCTGACGGCATTGATGACCAGATTCAATGGCAGCAGTATGTTGATTGATTGTGGTGAGGGAACTCAAGTCAGCATACGGGAACAGGGGTGGAGCATGCATGATATTGATTTGCTTTGCATCACACATACGCATGGGGATCACATCAGTGGACTTCCGGGATTGTTACTTTCGATGGGGAACGCTGAGAGAACGGAACCACTTCGCATTATTGGACCGAAGGGAACAAGGCGTGTGGTAGAATCGCTTCTTGTGATAGCACCTGGACTTCCTTTTGAATTGGAATACGAAGAACTGACAGAACCATTTTATCAGATTGAGAACAAAGGATATATATTAGAAGCGTTTCGTGTGCGTCACACAGTACCGTGTTATGGGTACAGCCAGATTATTCGTCGTGCGGGAAAGTTTGATCCGGATAAGGCAAAGGCGAATGACATTCCCATGCCGGCGTGGGGACGATTACAAAAGGGGGAGACCGTGGAGATGGACGGGCGTGTATTTACGCCGGATATGGTTCTCGGCAGAGAGCGCAAAGGTTTGAAAGTTACCTATTGCACGGACACACGGCCGATACCGGAGATTGTGGAACATGCCAAAGGAGCGGATTTATTTATTTGTGAGGGTATGTATGGCGAGCCGGGGATGGAGACAAAGGCAAAAGAGAAAAAGCATATGACATTTTCTGAAGCAGCTCTGTTGGCAAAGAGAGCTGAGGTTGCTGAATTGTGGCTGACACATTTTAGTCCGTCACTGATACGACCGGATTTATATCTCGATAAGCCGAGAGAGATTTTTGCGGAGGCAAAACTTGGTAAGGAGCGCAAGACCCGGATTTTAAATTTTGAATCAGAAGAGTAGAAGAAAGAGGGATTTTTGAGAAAGGAGGGATGATCATGGCGAAGAGGAAAAAGAGTCAGGCGGGAAACTTGGTTGTTTATGTTATAGTCATTTCCGTTCTTGTCGGCGTTGCCTTGGCGGGATATTATAAGATTATGAAAAGGCAACAGGTCAGTGAAAGCGACCAGACGCCGAAGACTGAGGCAGAAAAATTGATTGCCAAAGATTTGGAAGCCGGTTATCCGGACACTCCTGCGGAAGTGATGAAGTTGTGGGGGCGGTACAATCAGTGCATATACAACAGTGGTTTGACAGACGAGCAATATGGTCTGCTTTTGAAACAGCTTCGCATGATGTATAGCAGTGATTTGCTTTCTCAGAACAAGGAAGAGGATCAGAGTATAAAGTTGAAGGCAGAGATTGATGAATTTCAAGGAAACAAAAGTAAGATTGTCAGTTATTCGACTGATACGGGTAAATCTGTCCAGTACAAGACATTGAATAACAGAGAGTGCGCATACCTAAAACTTTCTTATTTCATTAGTCAGAAGAATGGATATTCACAGGTGTATGAGGATTTTATACTTGTGAAAGAAGATGGTGCATGGAAAATACTTGGTTTCAAGATGGATAACGAATCCGGAGAGACCAGTGTTCCGGATAATAAAGGATAACATTTGACGTATATTATGAATCGCTTGCGTCATTACATAATATTAGAGAAGAGGAAATAAATTGGAAAATAACAAAACGACGGTTTTGGCAATAGAGAGTTCCTGTGATGAGACGGCTGCTGCAGTTGTTGTCAATGGAAGACAGGTGCTCTCTAATGTCATTTCATCACAAATTGATATACACAAATTATACGGTGGTGTTGTCCCTGAGATTGCCTCGAGAAAGCACATTGAGAAGATTAACCAGGTGATTGAAGAGGCGCTCGTAGAGGCAAAATGCACATGGGAGGATATTGATGCCATTTGCGTAACCTATGGTCCCGGTCTTGTCGGAGCCCTTTTAGTTGGCGTTGGTGCGGCGAAAGCTCTTGCCTATGCGCTGAAGAAGCCACTTGTCGGAGTTCATCATATTGAGGGGCATATCTCGGCGAATTACATTGCTAATCCGGAACTAGAACCTCCTTTCCTGTGTCTTGTTGCGTCCGGCGGTCATAGTCATCTTGTAATAGTGAAGGATTATGGAGAATATGAAATCCTCGGAAGAACAAGGGATGATGCGGCGGGAGAAGCATTTGATAAAGTAGCGAGAGCGATTGGACTCGGGTATCCGGGAGGACCTAAGATTGATAAACTCTCAAAAGAAGGCAATGCGGATGCAATTGAATTTCCGAGAGCATCGATTGAGGATGCACCGTATGATTTTAGTTTCAGTGGTGTCAAGTCAGCAGTTCTCAACTATATTAATGGCTGCAAAATGAAAGGAATTGGGTATTCAGAAGCAGACATTGCGGCCTCGTTTCAGAAGGCAGTGGTAGATGTGCTGACTTCTCATACAATTCAGGCGGCAAAAGACTATAGTATCAAGAAAATTGCTATTGCGGGTGGGGTTGCCTGCAACAGTGGTCTTCGCAAGCACATGAAAGAAGAGTGCACGAAAAGAGGGTATCAATTTTATCTTCCTACACCGATTCTCTGTACGGATAATGCAGCAATGATAGGTGCTGCTGGATACTATGAGTATAAGAAAGGAGTCCGCCATGATTTGGATTTGAATGCAGTTCCGAATCTTAAGTTGGGGGAATGATATATTCTAATAGATGTAGCAGTAACTAGGTGTATCGAATACAAGCAAAATAAATAATGCTAAATTCTTGAGAAGAAATTTTCAAGAAAATTTTCAAGAAAACAAAAATAATTGTTGACATATGCCTATAAATGATGTTATACTGTTCAAGCAGTCTTTGGAGAGGTGTCCGAGTGGTTTAAGGAGCCGGTCTTGAAAACCGGTGACTCCGAAAGGGGCCGTGGGTTCGAATCCCACCTTCTCCGTTTTTGAATTAAATATTTTATTTTATTCAGCCTGGAGAAGTACCCAAGTGGCTGAAGGGGCTCCCCTGGAAAGGGAGTAGGTCGTTAATAGCGGCGCGAGGGTTCAAATCCCTCCTTCTCCGTAATGAAATGGAGGAGAAGTTTTCTCCGTACCAAAAAAAGAAGGTCGCAGGCCTTCTTTTTTTGTGAAAATAAAGCACTAAATATTGTAAAATCCAGTGCTATCTGTTAGGATAGTATATAGAAATATTTATCGAAAACGTGACGGAGAGGGTGATGCTATGAGAAAAAATACAGATATAACAATGGATTCATCCGGGTTTGTGGTGCTTGCGGATTTTGTGCCACATGTCATACAGGAGATTCGTTATTATTCGACCTACAATTTTATTGGAGAGAGAATTGATGGCTATGAGGAGCCGTGTGCACTGCTGACAAAAGAGGCGGCAAGAGCGCTCAAATCTGTCAGCGGCGAGATGTTTGTGCAGGGATATCGCTTGAAGGTTTTTGATGCATATCGGCCGGCGAATGCAGTGAAGCAGTTTGTGCTTTGGGGGATTGAGGATCAAGACATTCGAATGAAGCCATATTTTTATCCTGAATTAGAAAAACAGGAGTTGTTTGCTAAAGGTTATATTGCAAAGCAATCCAGTCACAGCAGGGGAAGCGCCATAGATTTAACACTTTTGGATATGAAAACAGGGAAAGAACTGGATATGGGAAGCCCGTTTGATTTGTTCAGTGAAATGTCACATCCGGATTATAGGGAAATTACTGATGAACAGTATGAAAACAGAATGCTTTTGCAGAATGTTATGGTTCGCAATGGTTTTTTGCCGATAGACTGTGAGTGGTGGCATTTCTCGTTAAAAGATGAGCCGTATCCGGATACATATTTTGAATTCCCTGTTTCAGTGGAATATCTGAGACGATAGAAATGTATTATTTTGTAAAAAACAAGAAATGTGCGTGTTTTTTGATGCGCACATTTTTTATTGAGAAATTAATATCTTAGAAAATAAAATGTAATAAAAAATTGGGAGAAAGTGGTAATGGAATGGATGGAAGCAAGAAAATGAGGCGGGTGCGCAAAAGTTTTTTTATAGAAAAAAGTTCGAAAAAACGTACTATTTTGGGGAAGAGCAAAAAAAAATAAAAAAAATTCAAAATTATTGTTGACAAATCGAAAAGTATTT
>CAMVIN010000112.1 GCA_947167565.1 uncultured Clostridia bacterium
CATGAATTTTTTATGAAATCAGAAGATGATGTCCCCGGGCACAAAAGAGATGAGCAGTATATGACGGGAGATTTTCTGAAAAACTATAAAATGGCTGATAAAAGTTATAGAGAAAGGATGAAGAATAAATGAAAAAGACAGGGGGAAGTTTGCCAATTCGCAATCTTATAAAGCGACCGGCAAGAACGACGGGACTTGTTATTTTAGCTGTGCTTCTTTCCGTCACCGTGTTTGGCGGCACGCTGATTGTAGGCTCACTTCGCAGCGGTCTGTCATCGTTGGATGACCGGCTCGGAGCCGATATTATGGTTGTTCCGTATGAGGCGACAACACAGTCGGATTTTGAAGATATTATTTTGCAGGGCAGTATGGGATATTTTTATATGGACAGCTCTTATATGGATAAAATTGCGGACGTTGAGGGCGTCAGTCAGATGTCGCCGCAGTTTTATCTTGTATCGACAAGCCTCGGCTGCTGCAGCGTGCCGGTACAGATTGTGGGCTTTGACCCGGCAACAGATTTTTCGATTACACCTTGGGTGAAAAAAAGTTACAACAGAGAAATACAGGACATGGAAGTAGTTGTCGGTAATGACTTAAATGTTTTTGTGGGCGATACGATGTCTTTTTATGGTGTGAATGTTCAGGTGGCAGCAAAACTGGACAAGACGGGAACCGGGCTGGACACGGCGGTTTACACCAATCAGAATACAATAAAAACTTTAATTCAGGCATCTCTTGATAAGAATCTTAACACTTTTAAGGAAATCAATGCGGATCAAGTGGTGTCCTGTGTGCTGCTCAATGTATCAGACGGCTATACACCGGAGGAGGTTATGAATGATATTAACATTCATTCTCATCATAAATATAAAGCATTTCAGACTAAAAATCTGATTTCAGATGTATCAGGAAGTCTGAATGGTATTTCAGATGTCATTGGCATTATGGTGATTGCTATATGGCTGTTAGCACTTGGTGTTATGGTTGCTGCGTTTATGATGAGTGTAGGAGAGCGAAAACGGGAATTTGCCGTGCTTCGTGCCATGGGGGCATCGAGAAGAAAGTTGTCCGGTATTGTGATGAAAGAAGGGATTGCCGTGAGTTTCTTTGGCAGTCTCATTGGAATTCTTCTCGGAGCAGTTATTATTATGCCATTCAGCAATTTTATTGAAGTACAGTTGGGACTTCCGTTTCTTCTTCCGTCTGTCGGGGCAATACTTCTTACGGCAGCAGGGGCGTTGGTTGTATCCACGCTTGCCGGCTCACTTGCTTGTCTGGCAGCCAGTTACAAGATTAGCAAAATAGACACCGGGCTGATTTTGCGGGAAAGTTAAAGGAATAATAGTAATAGTGGGATAATAATCCAGAGCGTGGCAGAATCACGCGGAAATGAGGTAAAAATGATATTGCGTGCGCAGGAAATCAGCAAAAATTTTATGAGAAAGACGAAGAGTTCTAATGTGTTTACTGCTGTAGAATCTATGGATTTTGAGCAGCCGGAGGGTACACTTTATGTTGTGACCGGCCGTTCGGGCAGTGGGAAAAGTACCTTGATGAATATGCTGGCAGGTCTTTTGGAACCTTCCTCCGGTCAGGTATTTGCCGGAGAGCATAATCTCTATGATATGAGTGATGAAGAACTGTCAAAATTCCGAAATGAAACCTTTGGTTTTATTCCACAGGGACAGAGTGCTATTGGCAGTCTGAATGTATTGGAAAATGTACTCCTTCCGTTTTCTCTTTACGGGGAGAGTGCAGGTAGGGAAGAGTATGCCATGGAACTTCTGAAGCGGTTTGGCATTGAAGAACTGGCAGAAGTTATGCCGTCGGAACTGTCCGGCGGAGAATTGCGCCGGATGGCGATTGCGAGGGCATTAGTGAGAAAGCCTCAGATTGTGTTTGCAGATGAGCCGACAGGAGATTTAGATGACGAGAATACAGAAATTGTGTTGGAATGTCTGAAAGCGATAACGAAAGATGGGACATCCGTCCTTCTTGTGACGCATGAAAACAGTGCTCTGCAATATGCAGACAAGTGCTTTCGGATGTCGGGCGGTGTTCTTTGTGAAACAGGAAACGAGGAATAGGGAGTGAGAGTGTGAAAAAAATAAAAATATGTGGCATTACAAGGAAAGAAGAGATTGACTGGCTGAATGAGACAGGTGTAGATTATGCCGGCTTTATTCAGTTTTACCCGAAGAGCAAGAGAAATCTTCCGCTTGAGGAGGCGGAAAAACTTCTTCCTCTGTTAAAGGATACGATACAGTCAGTGGCAGTGACAGTGAGCCCAACCAAAGAGCAGCTCGCACAGATTGAGAGAGCGGGATTTGATGTGGTACAGATTCACGGGGAAGTCGGAGATGAGCTCCTTGATGCTGTGAGAATACCGGTCTGGAAGGCGTTTAATGTCAGCGACTTGTCCGAATTTGAGCGATTTGAGGAAAAAGAAAATGTGGTAGGATATGTATTTGATGCCCAGATTCCGGGGAGCGGTGAGACCTTTGATTGGGAATTGTTGAACAAAATTCCTGTGACATCAAAACTTACAATTCTTGCCGGGGGTCTGAATCCTGCCAATGTGGCGGAAGCGATTCGGGCGACTGATGTAGACGGTGTAGATACAAGCTCCGGAGTGGAAAATGATGATGGGGTCGGAAAAAACAAGGAAAAGATTTCTATGTTTGTAGAAGAAGCGAGGCTGGCTCAGATGTCTGTGGAGGAAGCTCGATGAAAGGAATGTTTCGATTCAATTATATTACAAGAATCTTATTTTCGATAATTCTGTTCCTTGCCGCAAATGCCAGGGCGCTTACTGCGCTCTCCGGCAGTTCAGGGTGGCTGATACCGTCATTTGTATTGGCAGTGGCCATCAATGTTATGCCGTCACTTGTGAACTGGCGCCTGAAAAGCAAATCTCTGCGGGAAATGGCAAACGGCTGTGAACTGCTGGAGATTTTTCTGATTTCTACAGCGCTGTCTGTTGTATTCAATGTTGCCGGGTGGACAGGACTTTTATCAGTTGGCTCCTTAAAAGAGGACTGGCGTCTGTGGCTTACGGCTGCCTTGCTCTGTATTCTGGTAGAGGCAGTAACTTTCTGGAATGGGATAATCCGGATTTATATACTGTCTGCCCAACTGGGGATCAAATGGCGTTTGGTGGGAGCATTTTGCGGCATGATACCACTGGTACATCTGATTGTTCTTCGCATGTTGATTCGCAGGGTGAGGGCAGAGATACAGGTGGAGAATGATAAAATTCTTCTAAATGAGAGCAGGTGCGAACAAAAAATATGTCACACGAAATATCCGATTCTTTTGGTTCATGGAGTTTTTTTTCGGGATTTCACACATTTTAACTACTGGGGAAGAATTCCGAAGGAATTGGAGAAAAACGGCGCAATCATCTATTATGGGAATCATGCTTCCGCGGCTTCTGTGGCGGATAGTGCGAGGGAATTGGATGCGAGAATAAGAAACATTGTAGAGGAGAGCGGATGTGGCAAGGTGAATATAATTGCTCATTCGAAAGGTGGTCTGGACTGCCGCTATGCACTGGCGCAGCTGGGTACACTGCCATATGTTGCCTCGTTGACAACAATGAATACTCCGCACAAGGGGTGTGAGTTCGCTGACTATCTTCTGGAGAAAATTCCGGAAAAGCAAAAAAAACTGGTGGCAGACGCCTATAATGCGGCTCTGAAAAAAATTGGCGATGATAATCCGGATTTTATAGCGGCAGTCAGCGATTTAACACACAGCCGCTGTGAAGAGATGAGCAGTTTGCTCTACAGCGGCGAGGATATTTTTTGTCAAAGTTTTGGTTCTAAGCTGAATAAGTATTCCGGTGGACGGTTTCCGCTGAATTTGTCCTATCATCTTGTTAAGTATTTTGATGGTGACAATGACGGTTTGGTAGGGCAGGATTCTTTTCAGTGGGGCGAAAACTATCAGTATATTACGACGAAGGGAACGCGCGGAATTTCACATGGGGATATGATTGATCTGAACCGCGAGAATTTTGATGGCTTTGATGTCCGGGAGTTTTATGTGCAGCTGGTAAGTAACCTAAAAGAACGAGGATTGTAAATAAGACCGTTGATGACTATTTTTTGTCACAATGATGCGATAATCTTGACAAGGAAAAATCAATCGTGTATTATGAAGGTTGATTTATAAATAATTTATATCTATTAAAAGGAGAATGCAAAATGAAAAAGAGTTTGAAAACACTTGTTTTGTTCATGGCAGTTGCATTTGGCATTTTGATGGCAACGGGAACAACAAGTAAGGCGGCATCAGCGTGGTCGGCAGAATTGCAGCAGACAAAAGCGTATACGGGTAGCATATACCTCGCGTGGCAGGCACACACGACTGTTGTAACCAGTGGTGGCCATTACCGTGTGTACCTGAGTGAGACCGGTGCAGATGGAACATGGCAGGAAGCGACGAACGCATACACTTCTTCAACAGATACTTACATTAGTAATCTTAGTGCCGGATGGGTCGGATATGCGAAGGTGGCTGCGTGGACGAGTTGGCATTCGGATTCAAATGCTAAAGTGATTGCAGTTAGTGATCCGATTATTGTTGGTACCACACCGAATGTTGGTAAGGTGACAAATCTTAAGCAGACAGGTGCTACAACCAATTCTGTTACTCTGTCATGGACAGCAGTTCCAAATGCGACAAGTTATACTGTTTATCAGTCCGGTGATGTGAAAATTGCAGATACCAAGTCAACATCTTATACAGTTACCGGGTTGGCAGCTTCCAGCAGTATTTATTACTATGTAAAGGCAAATCAGGTGACAAAAGCAAATCAGGTAGGCACCGGATATTCATCCGGCTCCGTTCAGGCAAAGACGGTTCCTGCAAAAGTGACCGGCAATGCGATTAGTTCTGTCGGATCAACCAATACAGTAAGCTATCGTTGGGATTATGTATCGAATTGTTCCGGATATCAGTTCCAGCTCCAGAACTATAAAGGAAAGAATCTTGCAACAAAAGATATTACCAGTTATTACTCCAACTACTTGTCAAGTCTGGCATTCAAAAGAGGTATCTTCAACCGTTATCATGTCAGAGCTTATGTTGTGATAAATAATACGAAATTGTATGGTGCATGGTCCGATTACAAATATTTTGCACTTCCGTCCAAGAGTAAATCTTCTGTAAAACATAGTGGAAAGAAGATTACAGTAAAATGGGGGAAAATTAAAGGCGCAAGCGGATATAATATCTATGTTTCCACTACAAGCAGTTCTGCCGGATTTAAGAAAATAAAATCTCTTGGTAAGAAAAAGACTAAGTATGTGATTAAGAAAATCGGCAAAAAGAAAGTGAAAAAAACCAGAACTTATTATGTTCGCATCGAAGCGAAATACAAATCAGGCAAGAAGACAATCAAGAGTGAAGTTCATGCAGGAAACACTTGGGCAGTATAATTAATAAATTAAGAGACAGGCTTTTTGTGCTTGTCTCTTTTTTTGAAAAGGAACTGGTCAACCGGGCTGAACAGTGGTACAATAGTAACAACAAAGGAACTGTAAATCATTTAAATCGTTTTTGAAGTAAGGTTCCTATAAGAAAAGGAAGTGTTTCACTATGAAGACAGGTATTTTTTACAACAAGAAAACAGGTGAACCGGTGCAGATTGTTGCGCAGGCACAGACAAGGCCTACTTTTCAAAGAGTAATCTGCTATCAGGAATTAACAGCGCCGTATGAGCATTTTGTTATGGAGAGAACAGATTTCTTTGCGGAATATGTCAGAGAATTTGAACAGCTCTCTCTTGACAGGCAGAAACAGATTGGCAAGCGGGCAGATTTGCCGGATAAGCAGCCAAGGATTTCAAAAGGAGTTGTACAGAATCCGGGGGACGCAGAAGAGGACGGTGTAGAGAAGACAGAAGCAGAGGATGAGAATACCCGGCGGCTGGTTGCCTTTTTTGATGCTCCTACGTACCATGAAAAGATAAAAATTCTTGAGAGTATGAAAGATGACTTGGATGAACGCATGTTGAATAATCTGGCTGTGAGTCTGGATTTGTCAATAGAAGATGGCGTCGATGGATATGAATTTATCATGTCAGAACTTGAGATTCGCAGTAAGTACGAATTGATTCGGAGGGAATAGAGGACAGGACAATGCGAGAGATGGAATTTAAGATGGAACGTGAGAATCTGGTTCATGAGGGAGATGAAGTGACAGTTACCGAGGGTGTTCTGCCGAGTGCGTATTATTATACAATCAAGCCGGCGGTTGCGATGTCGGGAAACGTTGTCTTCCGGGAACGGTTGAAGACGGACCATGGAATTGTAAAAGAAATTAAGCACAATGACAAGGGATTTTATGTTGTTGTAGAGTTTGATGAATAGATACATATGGAGGTTGACATGGAACGAGAAAATGCATGGAAAGAGTATACCGAAGAGGAAATTAAGGAATTAGAGGAATTGAATCAGAAGTATCTGGCATTCCTTAATGTGGGAAAGACGGAGAGAGAATGTGTGATTCAATCTGTCAAGATGGCAGAGGAGGCAGGTTACAGGAATCTTGACGATATCATAGCATCGGGTGATCGCTTGAAGCCGGGAGATAAGGTATACGCTGTTAATATGAAAAAAGCAATTGCACTGTTTCAAATCGGGAGACAGCCGATGGAAAAAGGAATGGCAATTCTGGGGGCGCATATTGATTCACCGCGCATGGATGTAAAACAAAATCCGCTTTATGAGGACACCGGGCTTGCTTATCTGGACACTCATTATTATGGAGGAATCAAAAAATATCAGTGGGTTACCCTTCCACTTGCCATTCATGGCGTGTTTGTAAAAAAAGACGGTGAAGTCGTAGAGGTATGTGTGGGCGAAGATGAAAATGATCCGGTGTTTTGTGTAACTGACTTGCTTATTCATCTGGCTCATGAACGGATGGAAAAGAAAGCGGACAAAGTTGTGGAAGGCGAATCGTTAGATATTTTGTTTGCCAGCCGTCCGCTGAAAGACAAAGAAAAGCAGGCTGTTACCGGACAGGTACTCGAAATTTTAAAAGAGAAATACGGTGTCGAGGAGGAAGATTTTCTGTCTGCTGAATTAGAAATCGTTCCGGCAGGAAAAGCGCGTGAGTGTGGGATTGACCGGAGTATGATTATGGCATACGGGCAGGATGATAAAGTGTGTGCATATACTTCACTTCTCGCTATGTTAGAGGTAGAGGATACAGAATATACAACATGCTGTCTCCTTGTGGATAAAGAGGAGATTGGAAGTGTCGGGGCAACCGGTATGCGCTCGAATTTCTTTGAAAACACGGTAGCTGAGGTCCTTTCCTGCGCGGGACAGTACTCGGAACTTTCTTTGCGCAGATGTCTGGCATCCTCTAAAATGTTATCGTCGGATGTCAGTGCTGCGTTTGATCCGATTTATGCAGATGCCTATGAGAAGAAAAATGCGGCGTATTTTGGAAGAGGAATGGTGTTTAACAAATTTACCGGTTCGCGCGGTAAATCAGGAAGTAATGATGCCAATGCTGAATTCATGGCAGAAATCCGCAGTGTATTGTCGGATGCCAAAGTTGCTTATCAGACAGCAGAACTCGGTAAAGTCGATGTGGGAGGCGGAGGAACCATTGCCTATATCATGGCGTTGTATGGAATGGATGTCATTGATTGCGGTGTTGCTGTTCTCAATATGCATGCGCCTTGGGAAATTACAAGTAAGGCGGATGTCTATGAGACCAAAAAAGGATATATCGTATTTCTTGAAAATATCTTTCGTAAGTGATTTGTGGCGTAAAACGACCAAAAACCCGTCTGAACAACAGTGGACATCAGAGCCGGACTGTCTTATAATAGAATATAGATAGTCGTTACAGAAAAAGCAAAAAACAGTTGACAAGTTCGAACAGATGTTATAGTATAGACACACAGAACATCTGTTCGAAACATTAGGAGGTTAGGTTAAGTCATGGAGAAAGATCAGAATAAGATAAAGGCACTGGAGTCCGCTATCCAGCAGATAGAAAAGGCGTATGGGCAGGGCTCTATTATGAAATTAGGGGATACGACACATTTACAGGTTGAGGCAACGCCGACAGGCTCCCTGAGTCTTGATGTCGCATTGGGAGTTGGTGGTATTCCGAAAGGACGTATTGTTGAAATTTATGGTCCGGAATCCAGCGGTAAGACCACAGTGGCGCTTCATATGGTGGCTGAGGTTCAGAAGAAAGGCGGCATCGCCGGTTTTATTGATGCCGAGCATGCTCTTGATCCGGTTTATGCAAAGAATATTGGTGTAGATATTGATGAACTTTATATTTCACAGCCGGACAGCGGGGAGCAGGCGATGGAGATTACGGAGACGATGGTTCGTTCCGGAGCAGTCGATATCGTGATTGTGGATTCTGTTGCTGCCCTTGTGCCGAAAGCAGAGATAGACGGAGATATGGGAGATTCACATGTGGGATTACAGGCGCGTTTGATGAGCCAGGCACTCCGCAAACTGACCAGTGTTATTAACAAGTCCAACTGTACGGTTATTTTTATCAATCAGTTGAGAGAGAAGATTGGTGTGATGTTTGGCAATCCGGAGACTACCACCGGTGGACGCGCACTTAAGTTTTATGCTTCTGTACGCATGGATGTCCGCAGAATCGAGACGCTTTCACAGGCTGGAGAGAAGATTGGAAACCGCGTCAGAGTTAAAGTAGTGAAGAACAAAGTGGCTCCGCCGTTTCAAGAGGCAGAATTTGATATTATGTTCGGCAAGGGCATTTCGAGAGAGGGAGACCTTTTAGATTTGGCTGCTAAATATGATGTGATTAACAAGAGCGGTGCTTGGTATTCCTACAATGGAGACCGAATCGGTCAGGGGCGTGAGAATGCTAAGAATTATCTGGCACAGAATCCGGCTGTTTTTGAAGAAGTAGACCGACTTGTCCGAGAGAAACTTATGCCGGTGGAGGAAGATGACACGAAAGAGGATACCGTGGTGGATTTGCCCGAGGAAGAGTAAGGCGCTCAAAAGAAAAAGGCGCCAATATCTCAGATAAGGAGCATACAGGAATGGCTGAGAAAGAAAACTTTGCAAACGAAGAATATAAAAAAGCAGCGGAGAAGGCGATGAGCCTTCTCCTTGTTCAAGATAGGACTGAAAAAGGGCTTCTCGAAAGATTGGAGAAAGAGGGATTCACTTCAGAGGCGTGTTGTTTTGCTTTGGAATATGTGAAAGCATATGGGTATTTAGATGACAGACGTTTTGTCAAGAATTATATAGAATACAGGAAGGGGACGAAGAGTCGTAAAGAACTTCGTTATAAATTGCTGCAAAAAGGTGCACAATCAGACGTAATTGATGAAATTCTATCAGAATATGGCAAAGAAGAGGAAGAACAGGCTCTTCGCATTCAGTTGGATAAGAAACGAAAGGGCAAAAGCATAGAAAATATGGACTACAAAGAGAAGCAGAAAATTATGGTATACTTGGCGCGAAAGGGGTTTGAGACGGCGACAATCCGGAGGATGATAGAGGAGAGAAA
>CAMVIN010000113.1 GCA_947167565.1 uncultured Clostridia bacterium
AATGAGGAAAATATTTCTCTTGAGACCGAGATTGCGGACGGCAGTCTGATTGGTAACCGCGAGTTGCTGGAGACTGTTTTTTTGAACTTGATTGATAACGCGAGAAAGGCCTCTGAGTCCGGTGGCAGAATTGTTGTGCGTGGGGAGAACAGGGCAGATTGTTACGAGTTTGTTGTTCAGGATTTTGGAATCGGTATGCCGGAGGAGGTTGTCCGGCGCATGTGTGACGAATTTTATATGGCCGATAAATCCCGCACGCGAAAAGCGGGCGGCGCCGGCCTCGGCATGTCGATTGTGGCGAATATTTTAAAGAGACATGAGGCGACGATGCAGGTGGAGAGCTGTGAGGGTGAGGGAACAAAGATTACTGTGAGATGCAAGAAAGGAGCGGGCATAAATGAAAAAATCGGCAAGAAAGAAAAATAGTGTTCGACAGTTTGGGTTTATTCTTGTTCCGCTCAGTGTTCTCATCGTGTTATTGGCGGTTTTTCTGCCGGGACAGGTGTTAGATATGCAAGGGAAGGCGATGCTGTCACAGGTTCAGACAGTGTCGAAGGATACCTATGCGTCAGAGCGCACCGCAATGGCGAGACGAGCGTCTTCTCGGCTTCAGGTGGGAGAAAAGCTTCAGTTGATTGACGGCTCGTGGGAGAGTGAGATTTCTGAGGCGGAGCCGGAGGAGATGGAACTCTCGGAACCGGAAGCGGTACAACTTGCGAGAGAAAAAATGGAAGAACTCCATACGGAGAGGAAATATCCTGTCGGCATAGAGAGTGGTTACAATAACTGGTATTCCTTTCAGGCAACGCCGTACAAAGCGGTGGAGACTACCTTTCACACCTATGGGGCGTATTTTTGGAAGATACAATTTGAAAAGTATGATAAGAGCGAAGAGAACATGGTCTGGATTCTTGAGGACGGGACGGTGTTTCTTGCATGGGAGGAGTTATTTGGGGGAGACAGCAAGTGGAAGACAGATCGCGAGTGGGAAACTGTCACAGAAGAGAATTTTTCCAAGTGGTTTCCTTACAGAGAACTCTGTCCGGAACTGGCTGAAAAAAGTTTGGAATGGCTGGGGCAGGAGGAGGACGAGCAAGACGGGGGAACCTGTCAGACGATGTGCGCGGGGGATGCGAATCCTTTTGTACAAACCTATGTCTATGCTGTAAAGTATGAGCGTTAAATTTGGATACATCTTCGTTACAAGTGTGTGATATAGTAGCATTACAGGAGTCCGTTTGGAAGGAAAAGAGGTAATGCTATGGGTGAGAAACAAATAATCTTAGCAATTCTGGTACTATCCATATTCTTAGCCGGCTGTGGCAGCAGCGGGCGTGAAATTTCTGTGCAAAAAGAGACATATACCAAATTAGAATATCCGCAGGTGAAGGTTCAGGTGGGGGATTTATCGCCTAAACTCACTTTATGTCTGCGGGGCGAGGGAAAGAAACAGCGGAACTACAAAGCGATGGCGAGTGACATGGAGATAAAAAAAATTCATGTCAAAGTCGGGGACAAAGTAAAAAAGGGTGACCTTTTGCTGTCATTTCACTCCGATGAGATTGCGGAGCAGCTCTCTTCTTATAAAAAGCAGATTAAGGAGGACGCCCTTCTCATTGAGCACTACGAAAAACTGATGAGGGCAGATTCTTCCCGGGATTACAGGGAGGATATCGCGGAATTAAAAAAAGAGCAGCATGTCGCGAGATTGTATGTGAAGGAAGCCAAGAAGAGAAACCGATATTATCAGATTCGTGCCAGAGAGGACGGCGTGATTACCATGATAAATAAAAATCTGGTGGTGGCGGGCTACCGCTCAGATACGAAAAAAGTTCTATTGTGGGAGGAGACGGGAAAGGAAAAATTCACTGTGAAAACGGCAGATTCCTATGATTTTGAAAAGGGGAAAATATACCGCGCGGAGGATGAAAAGGGAGGGAAAGTATCGGTGCGCCTGACGGAAAGGAAAGAGCAGAAAAGTGGTCGCACACTGATTTTTCAGGCAGTATCCGATGTGTTGCGTGGGCAAAAGAGCACCCTGACATTGGTGATGAAAAAGAAAGAACTGAGTGATGTAGTTTATGTGGACAGCAAGGCAGTCAGTCATGTGGGAGACAAGAACTTTGTCTATGTCATGGATGAGCAGGGATATCAGAATGCTGTGGAAGTTGTGACCGGAGAGGAGGTGGACGGATGTACTGTGATTTTGTCAGGGTTGAAAGGTGGAGAAAATGTAACCTGCCTGTAATGGTGACAGCGCTCATCATCGGGCTTTGTGGCTGTGGGAGCACAGAGGGGACAAAAACAGTACAGACGGTGCCGGAACTGAGGGAGCCGGTGAGCCGCAGTGATTCTCTCTGCAAGGTGGCAAAGGGAACTGTGGGAATACCGGAGGTTTTATTTGCCTCAGTTGTTCCCCTTGAGAAAGAGCATTCTTATGACTCGTCGGTTCGTCTGAAAAAGATTGTGGTGCAAGTGGGAGATGAGGTGAAAAAGGGTGATGTTCTGGCATATATCGACAACACCGAAATGCGGGACAGTCTTAAGGAGAGCCAAAAAGAATATGAGAGGGAAAAGAAGAGTTATGAGCGGGGACGAGAGATTGCGTCGCAGCAGATGGAGCAGTGCAGGCTGGAAAGAAAAGCAGGCATGATATCGGCGAAAGAGATGAAAAAACAACTCGCTGTGCTGCGGGAAAATATGCGTTATGACAAACTTTTGCATGAGAAAAAAGTCAACGTACTGGACAAGAAAATCAAGGCACAGAAAAAGAATCTAAACAAGTCTGTATTAAAAAGTAAATGTGAAGGTATTGTGAGTTATGTAAAGGATATTTCAGATGTGATGCCGGAGGAGAATGCGGTCAATGACATGGGAGATATTTATGAGGATGCAGTTAGTGATGATACGGATAAAACGTGGGCAGATGCCGGTGAGACAATTGTCACTGTTTCACCGGATCTTCGCGAGGATATGTCAGATGCCTGCCTTGAAGTATCTGATGTCAAGTTAAATGCATACGCGTATGAGGACTATGAGAAAAAAGTTCTGCGGGATGGAAGCAGGGAATATGAACTGTCCGAGGTGTCCTACCCGGAAAAGGAGAGAATGATATTTGCGGCGACGGAGAAATATCCGAAACTCCGTTTTGAGTGCAGTGATAAGATGAAAAAAAATCTTGTGCCGGGAGAGACTTATCCGCTCTATTTTTATAAGGAGAAAAAGGAGGAAACACTGGTTATTCCCGAGGCGGCTCTCGTCGAAGAGAACGCTGTTTATGTCAGGGCAAAAAACAATATAAAGGAGAGACGGGAACTCACATTAGGAAAGTCAGATGGCTGCATGGTGGAGGTTGCCGGGGGACTTTCTGAGGGGGAGGAAGTCTACTGTCAGTACGACAACGGCATACCGGATATGACGGATCAGCAGCCGGTGGCGGTGAGGGATTATACGGTATACAGCAAAGGCCGTTCCATGCAGACCACACATGCCATGCTCCATATCTGCTATTCGGAGTTGTCAGGGCGCGTCACAGATGTCTCTGTGAAAAAGGGTGACAGAGTGAAAAAGGGACAGCTCCTTTACACGGTGGATACGGGCGACGGGAAAGCCCGTCTCACAGAAATGAAGTATCAGATTCAGGGAGAAAAGACTTCATTTGAAAAAAACAAAAAATCTTTTGAGAAAGAGAAAAAATTAGTCCGGAAAAGATGGAAGAAAAATAAAAAAATGATGCAATGTGAGATGAAAATTCTTGCTTGTCAGTTTGAAGCCGATCGGGAGGAATATGAGGAGACGTTGACAGAACTGGAAAAAGAATATAAGGAAATAAAAAATGGAAATAATGGGACCGGAGAGGTGAGTGTGTATGCGGACCGGAGTGGTCAGGTCAAAGGGTGTTTTGTGGAGAAGGGAGATGCGTTGGAAGAAGGACAGTACAGTGTTGTCCTTCGCGTGAAAGAGGCTGGTGTTCCCGCTGTAAAAAAATCAGATGGAAAAGAAGAGGCCGTTTTGAACCGGCTCACTCCTGTGTTTGGCGCATTGGTTACATGGAAGAGTAAAGAGGGGGAGAAAAAGGGAATTTGTGTCGGTGTAAAGGATGAGGGAGACTTCTCAGAGAATCCGGTTTATTACGTAAAAGAGGAAGAGGGGAAAACTGCCGGAAATGTCAGTGCGGCTTTTGCCTATGTAACACTTCATCACGCCGTTGTTGTGCCGGCAAATAAAATACATACCGAGGACGAAAAATCTGGAGTAACCGGATATTATGTATGGCGCGTTGTCGATGGCGGAGCGGTCAAACAGAGTGTTGTAGTGAGGGATGATTTGGCGGCAAAGGGGTATCAGGTGATTCTCTACGGCATTAGGGAGGGGGACCGGATATGTTGAAATTTGTCTTGAAAAAAATGTGGAACAAAAAATGGTTTACCCTATGTCTGGTGTTTGGCATGTCGCTTTTTGTGGCCGTGTGTGCCAGTGACCCGATGTTTGAGTCGGGAGCGGAGGATGAAATACTGCATCGCACGTTGCAGTCGTATGCGGATGAGAAAAATAATTACCCACTTGTTGTGACGTCAAGGAAAATTGTCTCTGATTTTTCTGAGTGGGGAGAGGATAGAGTCACTCCGCTTCTCGGACAGATGGAGAACAATGAGAAGACGTGGAATCAGAAAATGAAACTTTCTATCATCGGTTCGCAGCAGTTGATAGCGGCACCGGCAGCAAGTGCGGACAGCAGCTGTGGCGGGCGCGGGCTCATGCTGCAAATCAGCATGCTGAGAAACCTCGACAACCATATTTCCGTTGTGAAAAGTGTGGGAGAGGGGGCGGTGTCAGAGCAGAGTTCCGGGACGGCGATTCCCTGCCTGATCAGCGAAAAGACAATGGATACCTATCACCTGACAGCAGGCGAGACGCTGAACTTTTCCCACTGGAAACGGGCGGACGGAGAGAGTCTGACACTGATTATTCAGGGGATTTTCCGGGATACTGCAGGAGAGGGCGATGCCTTTTGGTACAGGACGGAGGAGGATTTTTCCGGAAACTTATTTCTCACAGAGGACGCAATGAGGCAGTTTGCGGCAGAATATAATCCCGAAAATCTCACCTGTGAACAGGCGCTTGTGTGGGAGGGGAAGAGTCTTAACGCCTCGCGCGCAAAACAGTTGTTTAATGATTTAAACAGGATTGTGGTGGCGGGTGAGGGAGAAATTTCCACCCCGTTGATTTCCCTGCTGCAGACAGCGCAGGTACAGGCAGATAACAGCAAATGGCTCCTCCGGGTGCTGGAACTTCCTTTTCTTGTTCTCATTATGCTGTTTATTTATATGGTGACAGGACAGTTGATTGACAGGGAGGAGAGTGAAATTATTCTCCTGAGGAAACGAGGTGCCACGAGGTGGGAAATTCTCAGCCTGTATCTGATTGAGGCGGGACTGCTCTCGGCGGTCAGCCTGACTGCGGGGATATTGATTGGGATGGCACTCTGTAAAATGGCGGCGGGAACAGACACGTTTCTCCACTTTGCGGGAAAGGATATGGCACATTACCATTTTCGCTTTCAGATGATTTTCTACGGACTTGCGGCCTGTGTTTTATCAACTATGTTCTTGGTGATTCCGGCGTGGCGAAAATCCTGCTTTACCGACAGGGAAACGGAGAGAAAAAGCCTGCGCCCGCTGCGGAGAAAAAAATCGTTCCGGCCCGCACAGCCGGTCTGGGAGAAATTTTTTCTGGACGTGCTTTTGCTGGGGCTGTCTCTCTACTTTTTGTACCAGTCGTGGGGACAGAGCGGTGAAATCGCCCGGCAGGTAAGAGAGGGAGAGAGCCTTGATCCGATGCTGTTTCTCAATGAATCGCTCTTTGTGTTTGCCGGCGGTCTGTTTGTCATCCGGCTCATCGGATATTTGATTCGTCTGATTGGATGGCTCGGAAGAAATCTGTGGGGAGCAGTGATGTTTTCCTCATCTTTGCAAGTCGTACGCAGCTTTTCCGGGCGGTGGCTGCTCAGCATTTTTTTGATTATGACGGTGGCAGATGGGATTTTTGACGCGGGACTTGCTCGAACGGTAAATACGGGGCTCAGAGAGCGTCTGGAATATCAGACGGGCTGTGATCTGCGGTTTCAGGAATACTGGAAAAAACAAAATTATGTCAATCCCCAATCCGGTGAGGTGATGGTAAATTATACAGAGCCGGACGTGGCGGTTTTTGAGGAACTTAAGCAGTCGGGACAGTGCGTTTCCTACACTAAGGTGGGGCTGGATGAACACGCGGCAGTCTCCGCAAAATCGGCAAGATTTGAAAATTGTGTTCTCATGGGAATTCACACGAAGGAATTCGGAGAGACCGCCCGGCTCATGGATGGTCTGAATGAAGAGCACTGGTTTGAGGCGCTAAATCAACTGGCGGAGGAAGAAGAGGGCGTAATTCTGTCGAGAAATCTGGCAGAAAATGCGAATATTAAAGAGGGGGATACGATAGACTGTGAGAGCTATGCACCGACGGATATAAAACAGGAAAATCCCCTCGGTGTGATGCACGTTGTCGTCGTTGCCATTGTCGATGCTTTTCCGGGATTTAATCCCTATGAGGATACAAAAGATTCGCTCGCAAAAGATGATGAGAGAGGGCTTGTTGTCGTCAATTATGGCGCGTCTCTCCGCACATTCGGGCTGCAGCCGTATGAAATCTGGATGCGGCTGGCGGAGGGCGGAGCAAGCGAGAATGTAAGAGAGCAGATAAAGGTTTACCGGGAGAGAGAAAAGGGAACGTCTATCCTTGACAATTCCCTGTTTGCGAGGTGGAACTCGCTCTCCGGGGAACTTGACAAGGTCAGAAGTTCGCCTTTGATTCAGATCACCAACGGGCTTTTTACCATGGGATTTTTGATTTCCTTAGTAATCTGTCTGGTAGGATTTTTGATTGTGTGGATTTTGTCAATTCAGAGCAGGACTTTGCAGTTTGGCGTGTTCCGTGCGATGGGGATGGAGTTGTCCGGTCTGTACCGCATGCTGATCCATGAACATTTGTGTTATTCCGTTCTTCCTATGGCGGCGGGGGGACTGCTTGGCGGTCTGGCCTCGGTGCTCTTCCTCAGGATTCTGGCAATAGTCTATCTGCCGGAGCGGCATGTCATACCAGTTCACGTCACGTATTACGGGGCAGATATGCTGTGGGAAGTGGTGCTTTTTAGCGCAATGGTTGTATTTTGCATTCTTGTTCTGGCGAGAATTCTGAAAAAACTGAAAATTGCCGAGGCGTTGAAAATGGGAGGTGACGCATGAAACAAATGATTCAGACAAAAAATTTGTGCCGGGGTTTTGCGGCAGGGCAGAGTGAAAAAAATATGATTTATCCGGTAAAAGATTTATCGGTTGAGATTCCGGAGCACTCACTGGTGATTTTGAAGGGGCGTTCGGGCTCGGGAAAAACTACACTTCTCAATTTGCTGAGTGGACTGGATCAGCCGACGGAGGGCGAGGTTTTTTTCCGAGGCAGAAAATATGCGGATATGTCGGTAAAGGAGCAGGAAAAATTGCGGCGAACCGGTATGGGTTTTGTCTTTCAATCCGTCGCACTCGTCCCTGAGATGACGGCTTTTGAAAATGTGGATTTTGCCATGCGTCTGGCGCGCGTTCGGGGAAAGCGCGCGGAGAAAGAGGAGAGAATCCGGTATCTTCTCACGCGGGTGGGACTGGAAAAGAGAATGTTTCACCTGCCGTCGCAGTTGTCCGGTGGTGAGAGACAGCGGGTGGCAATCGCCAGAGCAATGGCGCACCGGCCGGAAATTGTCTTTGCGGATGAGCCGACCGGAGCACTGGATACCGCTTCGGGACAGGGAGTGATGACACTTTTTCGGGAACTTGTGGATGAGGAGGGAATCACTGTAGTGATGACAACACACGACACGGAGTTGATGAAGCAGGGCGACCGGATTATTGAAATGGAGGGAAGTCTGTGATTGAATGTGAAGAAGTGGTCAAAATATTTGCGACCGATGAGCAGAAGGTCATGGCGCTGCAGGGGCTTGACCTCTCGATTGAGGAGGGCGAATTGATGGCGATTATCGGAAAGTCCGGCAGTGGAAAATCTACTCTTGTACAGATGATTGGCGGATTGGAGACACCGACAGCGGGAAGACTTCTTGTCGAGGGAAGGGATTTGTCGGAGTTTTCGGAGCGGGATTTGTTGGAGTACCGCAGAAACCGGGTGGGCTTTGTCTGGCAGGACAGCGGGCAAAATCTCTTTCCGTTTTTGACAGCGCTGGAAAATGTGGAGAGCCGCATGCTGTTTATGGAGAAGAGAATCACAAAAGAAAAACGCCGGAGGCGGGCGCTTGAATTGCTGCGTGAGGTTGGAGTGGAGAGTTGTGCGAATAGATATCCGGCTCAGTTATCCGGAGGGGAGAGCCAGCGGGTGGCGATTGCGGTAGCACTTGCCGGAGAGCCTCTGATTCTCCTCGCGGACGAGCCGACGGGCGCGGTCGATAAGGCGACTGCCGACCAGATTTTTTCCCTGCTTTTCCGGCTGAACAAAGAGCGGGGAATCACCATACTGATTGTCACACATGACAGAGCCCTGAGCGCAAAAGCCCTCCGGACAGTACAGATTTCGGACGGAAAAATCAGCAGGGAGCGGGAACAGGAAGAGGAAGAATATGTGGTCATGGACAGGGCACACAGGCTTCAGTTGGGAGAGGAAATGCTCAAAGAGGCGGGCATTGATTCAAACCGGGTGAGAGTAGAGGTTGTAGATGGAAATATTGTCATTACAAAATGCTGACACCGGCAAACAAAAACAGCGTGACAGAGTCATGCGGAAATGGGGAAAAAATGAGAAATAAATGGAAACGATTATTACTTTTATCAATGATGGGAATTGTATTTTTTGCTTTGGCCGGCTGCGGGGGAAAAGCCGGGACAACACAGGAGAACACAGCGAAGGAGGACAACGGTGAGAACGGGAATTCCTCCGCGGAGTCGGGAAATGTATACGAGGGGGAGAATGACACGTTCTGGTATGATAAACTCAGTGCGGTAAAGAAGAGTGACGGAGCGGAGACGGAGATTTCCGTAGACATCTGCGCCAAAATATCTGTGCCGGAAGTGTCCGATATGTCTGTGATCGAAGTTCAGGGCCTCAGGGTGGAGAAAGAAAAAACAGAACCGGGTGATGCCGGAAAGTGGGGCGGGGAAGAATATAAATATCGTATCGCACGGGATGTTCAGGACGAGCTGAGAAAAAAGATGACAGAGAGCAGTGCGATTGCCGGGGGAGACGTGAAATTTAGCGTGGATTTTGGTGATTCGTATTCGTTTTGGGGGCATATATTCTTCAGGCCGGAGGGGGCATTCAATTTTAAGGGGGCATTCATCAACCCGGAGAGAATGGTGGATGTGGCATCGGAGAAGGTCAGAAAAGAGGGACGCTACCTTGCCATCAATACAAATTCTGCTGACTTTGTGAATGAGGAACTGGCACTGTATACGCAAAAAGAAAATTTGTGCAGTCTTACAGAAGAGGAGTCGAGA
>CAMVIN010000114.1 GCA_947167565.1 uncultured Clostridia bacterium
TCCACAAACAATATTTACTTTTCAAAGTGCTTGCCAGAGTTTAGCTGGCATAAACCACTCAAGATTCCGAGAGTTCATACTACATTGTATTGTATAATCATCAAAAAATCAATGTCCTTTTGATCAATGCACCTTTTTCGCAATAACGTGACATCCTCTTGTCACGAGAATCAAATAATGGTATATTGAAAAGAAGATAGGACATTTTGAACGGTAAAAAAGAGGTGGAAATATGACTTTATCTAATGGCAAGCAGCTTCCCAATGTTGGATTTGGAACTTTTCAGGCAGCAGAGGATGGAACGGAAAAGGTAATCAGTATGGCTATTGCCTGCGGTTACCGATATTTTGATACGGCATCGTTTTATGGTACAGAGGAGGCCTTGGGGAGAGCGATCAGAGAAAGCGGAATACCGAGAGAGGAATTTACGGTCGCCACAAAATTGTGGAAGACAGAGATGGGATATGAAGAGGCAATCAGGGCTTGTGAGGATAGCCTGAAAAGACTTGGAATGGATTATATTGATATTTATATGATTCACTGGCCTATTCCGGCACCGGGTTATAAAGAGTGGAGAGAGCTGGATATTAAGACGTGGAGCGCGATGGAAAAACTTTATGAAGAAAGAAAAGTTCACGGTCTTGGCCTGTCAAATTTTTTGCCTCATCACATGGAAAATATTATAGTAAATGGTAAGGTGAGACCTCTGATCAATCAGATTGAATTTCATCCTGGACACGCGCAGATGATTACAGTTAATTATTGTAAGGAAAAGGGGATTTTGCCACAAGCTTGGAGTCCGATCGGACGGGCAAGGATATTGGGAGATTCGCTGCTTACGGAGCTGGCAGAAAAATATCATGTCTCAGAGGCTCAGATTTGTCTGAGATTTGCTTTTCAGAATGGTGTCATGCCGATTCCAAAATCATCCACAGAAAAAAGGATGAAACAGAATCTTGATATTTTAGGATTTGAGCTGACTGATGAAGAGATGTACCGGCTTGGAACAATGCCGGATTTTGGATGGTCAGGGGAGCATCCGGACAGGGCAAGAGTGGCAGTTCAATTTGAGGAAATTGAGGAGATTTATTAGGCAAGAAAGCAGAGGAGAGTATTCATGGATTATATGACAGATACAGTGTTTTTTGATGGAAAAAGAAAACGAACAAAATCTTCTATGGAGATTTTTGAAAAGATTGCAAAAAGTATAAAGAAAAAAGGAATTATGAACGAATGGGAATACAGTATATATGAAGCAGATGAAGAAATGGTGATTAATTTTAATGACGGCAAAAGCGAGAGCTTTTCGATTAAATTCAATTCTAAGGGTGAGTTCAATAATTTTTGTAAGTTTTATTCACCAATTGATGAAGAAACAAAAGAGGTAGATTATACTGTAATGTATGCGATACTGGATATTCTATATAAGGCAAAAAGCAAATTTAACAGGATTGAAATTACAGATGATTATGGAATTGCTGCGAGTTATTGGGAGAGCAAGAAATTTAAGTTCGACTTAAAAGAACTTACAGACGAAGAATACAATCGGGTAAAACGATTATTTGATACTGGTTATACAAGGCATGAGGATCTCTTGCGTGCAATTATGGCTGAAGATATGGGAATGGAATACGAGGAGTTTGTCGCCTATGAAAATCCAGGTATAACCTATGACTTCATGAAAGGGAAGATTAATCATCTTTGTTTAGCGTATATTTATGAGGCTTCTACATTCCGGGATGAAGGGAGAGTCAAGGACATTTTTTTTAAATTTCAAAGCGATCCCAATAAATATAATTTTGCATTGTGGTCGTTTGAAGAAGGGATAAGTTTTATATTTTTTGATGGTACGGGGGTGACTGAGAAAATTACATTTGAAAAACATTGGTGCGCCATGCCTATGTTGTCACAGATTGACTTAGTATATAGAGAAAAATTTGCTCCGCTCTACGTTAAGAGTATAGATCCCTTTGAAAGATGTGTTCTGGCATACAGATATTTTTTGTCAGTGTATCTATTTACGGGATTTCGTTATGTGGGGAGAAAATGAATACATCCGGACAGGGTGAGAGTGACAGTGACAGTTCAAGAGGCTCGCAAGAGAATGTTAGAAAAAAAAAGAAATGTCCGACAATGAAATTGATGCAATAATTCACTCAGAGGAGGCATAATGAAGATATATGGTTTTACCAGAAGAATGCAAATGGCGATGGATAACAGACCAGAAGGAATTCTTCTTCATCTCCAAAGAAATCAACGGAATAGCCCGCTGGAATCACTATCGCGGAACAATGGTAGTGAAATTGAATAACCGGGGACTATTCCTATATGATATTGTCAATACCAACAATATCTTTATTAAAAACATTCAAAAACGGAGGACACAACATGAAACAGGTTTCCCGCTCCACGAGAGACATTATTCTCTCCCACACTCTTACTTATTTTAATATGCTCAATTTTGCTCTGGCGGGGCTTGTCATTTTGTCCGGTCAATATAAAAACATGCTGTTTCTCGGTATCGTCTTCTCCAATTCCCTGATTGGAATTGTTCAGGAATTAAAGGTAAAAAAATTAATTGATGCCCTGTCAGTGCTGACAGCGGACAGTGCAAGGCGTATCCGGGACGGAAAAACGGAAGAAGTTCCAATGGACGAACTGCAGGTTGGCGATGTGATTGAGGTGCGCCCCGGCGACCAGATTGTTGCCGACAGCACAGTTCTTCATTCCGACGAATTAGAGGTCAACGAATCCCTTCTCACCGGCGAATCGGACGCCGTAATTAAGCGCGAGGGAGACTCCCTGTTCTCCGGAAGTTTTATCACGGCGGGAACCGGAACAGCCAGAATCGTCCACACAGGCGAGGACAACTACGCGTCACAGCTCGTCGAGAAAGCCCGCACCAAAAAGCGCGCCTCCTCGGAAATGCAGGATGCCATCGCAAAAATCATCCGCTACGTCAGTTATGCCATCATCCCGATTGGCATTGCTCTTTTTCTCGTACAGCATTTTCGCGTCGGGGAAAATATCTCCGACTCGCTTGTCAACACTGTTGCCGGTGTCCTCGGCATGATTCCGGAGGGACTGGTGCTGCTGACCAGTGTTTCCTTTATCTTAGGCGTGGGACGACTTGCGGGAAAAAAAGCGCTGGTCCAGGAGATGGAGGCCATTGAGGCATTGGCGCGAACCAATGTCCTCTGCCTCGACAAGACCGGCACAATCACTACCGGCGAACTGTCTGTTCAGCAGCTAATTCCCGTCGGAAAAATATCTGAAAATGAATCCGGCAAACTGATTCACGACCTCATCTCTTCTTTTTCGGACAGCAATGTGACCTCCGACGCCCTGCGCGCTCATTTTACTACAGGAACCGGAGCCACCGCCACCGAGCGGATTCCCTTTAATTCCACGCGAAAATTCATGGGCGTTACTTTTAATAAAAAAGAGAACTATGTTCTCGGTGCGCCGGATTTTTTGTGCCGGGATAAAAATATTTCACAGACTGCCGGGGAGTACGCGAAAGAGGGACTGCGCGTCCTGCTTTTCGCCTCCTGTGAAACTCTCAGAAAATCTGCCGATGAGCTGGGAAACACGGAACCGATTGCTCTCGTTCTCCTCTCCGACTGTATCAAGGAGGACGCCAGAGGGACATTTCAGTATTTTGCCGGGCAGGGTGTGCGGGTAAAAATTATTTCCGGTGATAATGCCGCCACTGTTTCCGCTGTCGGAAGACAGGCAGGAGTGGCCGGAGCAGAGCATTATGTCAATGCCCCTGATTTGCCGGACGATTGGGAACAGTTGAAAAAAATTGTAAAAGAGACAACTGTATTCGGACGCGTCTCCCCGGAAATGAAACAGAAAATTATCCGCGCCCATCAGCAGAACGGTGATGTGGTGAGCATGGTTGGCGACGGCATCAATGACGTTCTCTCCCTGAAAGATGCCGACTGCGGTATCGCTATGGCAAACGGGGCACCCGCCGCCAAGCAGAGTGCCCACATTGTTTTATTAGATTCTGATTTTTCAGCAATGGAAGATATTGTGAAAGAGGGAAGAACAATTATTGCCAATATCGAGAGAGTCAGCGCTCTCTATCTGACAAAGACCATTTACTCAATTCTCCTCTGCCTGTTGTTTACGCTCCTGGGAAAGTCGTATCCGTTTATACCGATACAGTTAAGCCTGATTGGTGGTACTGCCATCGGAATTCCGAGTTTCCTCCTTGCACTGGAACAGCATGAGGAAGTGACCGGCACCGGCTTTTTGCGACACGTTTTAAAACATTCTCTACCTGCCGCCATTCTCCTTGTCATCACGCTGATTGTCCTGCAATTCACCGGCACAGCCTTTCACTGGAGCGATGACATGCTCCGCACCTGCAACCTTCTCGCCGGCGGCATCATCAGTATCGGCGTTGTCGTGCGCGTGTGCCTTCCTATGACAAGACGCCGACTCGCCATCTGTCTTCTCATCTCTGCCCTGTTTGCGGGAGCCATTTTGCTGTTTCCATCCATCTTCGATGTTCTCCCCGTCACGCAGTTTCTATAACACCTCAGGAGCGCCCGGGTTTATGCAGGCAGTTTTCTTGAACTCACCTCTCGCTGAGCAGGCAAATTGCCTGTGAGGAAATCCCCTCTTCGGTTCCGGTAAATCCAAGCCCCTCCTCCGTTGTCGCCTTGACATTTACCCTCGAGACATCTACCCCCAATGCTTTTGCAATATTCTCCCGCATTGTGTCAATATGCGGGCGCATCTTCGGCCGCTGTGCAATAATCGTCGCGTCAATATTTTCAATAACATATCCCTGCTCTTCAATCAACTCTCTGACATGCTCCATCAGGCGGATACTTGAAGCCCCCTTATACGCCGGATCTGTGTCCGGAAAATGTTTGCCAATATCCCCGAGTGCCGCGGCCCCGAGCAGCGCATCCATAATCGCATGCAAAAGAACATCCGCATCCGAGTGTCCCAGCAGCCCCAGTTCATGCTCAATCTTAACCCCGCCGATTATCAAATCTCTTTCTTTTACCAGACGGTGAACGTCATATCCCATTCCAACTCTCACGGTAACCACCATTCCTTTCCCCAATCAATCACTGTGCGTGCGCCCGGCACGCAGGTACTTATTACTACTTACACTATACCATATCTTCATCCCTGACCACAAGAGCGATTGTCACATCCGGCTGCAGCAGACTGTACTTTTCAAAAGTTACCATTGCCCGGTCTCCAAAAAAATCATTTATCAGCGTGATTTTTTTTGCGGGTTCTTCACAATAAAATTTTTCATTCTGAATTACAAGAGATTCATTTATACTATCAATGGTTGACTGCAGAAGAAAATCTCCGTTGAACGAGACATTTTCAAAATAAAACTTTATATAAGCCTGTTCATACTCCAATTTACCGGGGAGAGAAATTCCATATTCCGGAGCCTTTGACTCCGGCACAATTTCAAATGTGAGCGTATTCGTACATCCGCCGATATTCATTTGACCGGCAGCATTCAGTTCATCCCGGAAAAACTCATTCAACTGATATTCTAAGTCACTAAAACCATCCTCTTTCTGACTCACTATTTGTTCTATATTCCGAATTGGAATTTCTAATAGTCTTTCTGCCGTCTGATTCTCCTTTGCGTTCACAAGTTTTTCTTTCACGCCGGTCTCTATGTCCATGCCTGCACTCCCAAATCCATCATACATAAAAATTGCGCCAAAAGATGTAAGCCCAAAAATAATGATAAGGAGAATGAACTCGGTTCCCAGATAAATCCCCTTGTCCACTGCGGAGGATTTCTTCCATGTTTTCATCTTGATCACAGCAATTATGTGGAAAAGGAGAACTATCACCAAAAGACCGGCCGCCATAACCAAAAGAATGCGAAGACCTACAATCCCAACGAGGGACATATTCCATGTTGTCATCCCGTAAAAAATCTTTTCCGCATTTGCAATGACAGAAATAACTATCAGTCCAAATCCCCCCAGAATTCCATATATGCCAAATAACCTGACAATAAGTGCAATCAGTGAGAAAATGGAATAAAAAATCACAATCTCGCAGATAAAATACAAGATTCCCTTAGCCATGTACTCCCAGTCAAACACACCGGGAATATAGACTCCCTTTATTTTGTTAAGTCCCAGATACAGCAATGCCATAAGTCCATAGGCCGCCGCCAGCATACACGCGTATTCCAGAATAATAATGCCATGACTGATTATTTTTGCCACAAACCGGGTTTTCGCATTTCCGGGAAAATTGGCGATGACATCATCCTGATATATTTCCATTGCCATGCTTACGGCTAAGATAATTCCGGAAATAAGAAGCAAAAAAAAGTTTGTATTTTCGATATAGTTTCTTGTCAAATCTCCGCGGATATATTCAAAAACTGTCAGCAGACTCATGATCATCCCACCCGCCAGAACGACAGCTAAAATAACAACCAGCCCTGACAGTTGTTTCTTTATCTGCAGATGTACCATCTTTTTTATCAATTTTATATTTTCCATGCCATATCCCCTTAGGAACTGTGAATGATTAACTTTTCTATCTGCCGTCTGCAACACTTGCGTTTATGGTGGTACAGGCGGCAGATAGTTAAAAGTTATTTATGAACAGTTCCTTACTTTCTCAACATCTTTATTACGGACAACATATACTGTGACAACCTGAAGTACTTGATTATCAACTCCATAACGCCCGACATCCTCAATATTATAAAAAGAATCCGGTTCCGCGATTTTCCACAATTGATTTCCATATAAATTATGAACCAGGGTAAGTCTGTCGAGGTCTGATATTTCCAATACATCAATTTCCTCATTATATGTGAGGGAATGATTTATGCTATCTGCCAGTGACTGCAAAATAAAATCTCCATGATGCACAGCATTCGGAAAAAAATATGCCACATAAATTTCATTTTCCTTCAAGGGCTCACCGGTTAATATTCCATAATCACGGGCTTCTGTTTCCGATAAAATCATGCTTTCTCTCATTGTTTCATAACCGCCATAACCATCCATATAATAATCAAAAAAAGAATTGTAATCATCACTGCGAATACGGTATATTCTCTGCTCTTTCCCGATATCAGGGAAGCGAACTCTCCTTCCCGCCATCCTGCTCTTATTTTCACCCGTAAACAACGACTTTGTCCCAGCCGTATGCCCTACTATATAATCATACCCTCCCTCATAGCCGGCATCCTCAAAAAAGATAAATTCCTGACACCAAAAGAGTTGTCCCACCATGGCACAGGAAATTATAAGATAACCCCATCGGTGCCCACGCTCTTCGCCCTGCCAGCAGCGCAGTCTGCCCACGGCGAGCAATTGAACAGCAAGTGAGAGCGCCCATGAGCTTCCAGCCACGACAAAGACGACAAGCGGCTTTATCACCCCCTGCATCAGCAAGACAAGGTAATACAATATTTTGGCATAAAATGCTGTAAGAAGTTCTGCATATAAGTATCCATTGCTCACAAAGAAATCTAATAGTACAAGAACTATAACTGCTGCAACTGTAATCAGAACATACTTTCCAAATACTCTTACCAAAAGGGCAAGCATCGAAAATAAAGCATAAAAAAACAAAGTAAGGCAAAAAATATAAAAAACACCCGTATAAAGATAGGATATTGAAAAAATACCGGGTATATCGACAGGATAAAACTTGCTCAGTAAATAGTAACATGCTGCCATAATAAGATAAGAAACCGCTAGCACTCCGGCATATTCCAAAATAAAAACATGATCACACAGTAATTTTGCCCTCAGTCGTGTTCCCGCATTTCCCGGAAAAATTCCCGCAAATCTGTCCTGATATAAACTCCCCGCCAAATACAAGGTCAAAAAAATTGCGTAAAATACAAATAAAAGATAGGAATTATCATTGACAAAAAAATCTTTTACCGTATCTCCCAGATTGTAAAAAATTTTCAATATTTGAAACAAAACTAAAGCAATTAGAAAAACTGCCTGTATGATAAGGTAATTCATTTGACGTTTTTTGATAAACAAATAAAATAATTTTTTATTCAAAACCATCTACTCCTTTTCCCACAAGGTATCCAACAACCCCTCATTTTCAAGTTTCATAAAGCAGGCGCATACTTGTTCCGGGGAGACCTGTGATACCTGAATCCCATTCTCCTGAGCTTTTTTTATTGTTTCCCGGTTGCCCTCCGTCCTCACAACAAGGACACTGCCCGTCTCATAGTGCCCGGACTGAACAATATCCTCCGGATTTATCTCCTCCCGAACCGCCTCAATTGCGGTGTGGTCTGCCGACAACTCACAGAGCATTTCCCTGACTTCATCCATTTCCTCATAAAAAAGTACTTTTCCCTGATGAATGAACAAAATATCCGAGAGGAGTCCCTCGATCTCACCGATATTATGACTGGATATAACAAATGTCCTCTCATTCTCCATATAATCGCGCAGCAGCACATCATACATAACTTTTCTGCGCTTGACATCGACACCGATAAACGGCTCATCCAAAAGAGTGAGCTGGCATCTGGACGCCATTGCAAGAATAAAATTAAAAATACTTTTCATGCCGACCGAAAGTTTGTGATAATTCTGATTCTTTGGCAGTTCAAACATCTGCATTAATTTGTCCGCAAAAGTCCTGTCAAACTCGTCGTACATAATCTCATAATACTCTTCAATGTGCCTGAGTTTTGTCCTCCATCTTCCATAGGGAAGATCATGCATTGACAAAATCATGTGCTGCCTCACATCCATGTCTTTCCACGGATCACCGCCAAAAACCCGAACCTTTCCCTTTTGATAACCCTCGAGTCCGGCAAGAATCTTAAAAAAAGTCGTCTTCCCGCTCCCATTTTCTCCAATCAGACCAATTATGCGGTTCTTATGAAGTTTCACGCTCATATCGAAGAAAACAGACTTCTGCTTCTACCTCTTACACAAATTCACCGCTTCAATCGAGTACTCACATAAATTATCCATGATATTCCTCCCTAATTTTGTTAATCAACTGAGACTCCTCTATATCTAGTTTTTTTGCCTCGTTGACAAGTGCCTTGACCATCGCGGAAAGACTCTCGTCAACTTTTCTCTTTTTGATTTTCTCTACGGCATCATCCCTTATCACCATCGCCTGCCCCCGGACTTTCTCGAGGATGCCCCTCTCTACTAGAAGCCGGATTCCCTTGCCCGCCGTCGCCGGATTGATGGATAACTCCCTTGCCAGTACAACCTGGGAATAGCAGTTCTCCCCCGGATTCAAGTGTCCGGAGAGAATGTCATCTTCAATAGCGTCTGCAATTTGAAGATAAATAGGGACTACATCATTAAAATTGATCTTCAATCTCTCTTCCTCTTTTTCATTTATAGCAACCGCACCACATGATTACCACATTACTTGTGTGATGTGGTTAGTGTATCATCTTTTTCGCT
>CAMVIN010000115.1 GCA_947167565.1 uncultured Clostridia bacterium
CGCGTTTTTGGGCAAGATCATTCAGCGCGGTGATCTTTTCCATCATTTCTTCCGGGATATCCAGTTCTCTTTTCCTTAAAAATATGATGGTCTGACGATAGAGATCATTGGGTTCACCATCTCTCGGATCCGGATGAATCACGCTGTCCTCGTCCGGTTCTTTGTGAATCGTATAGCGATTGAAAAAAATATCATAATATTGTTCAATAATATCTACGAAATAGGAGTAGATTTCCCGAACGGCTTTCATCTCGTAGTCACTCATTTTTTTGTCAATCACAGGTTCTTTTTTTTGCTCCTGCAACAATACGTGATAGTCCTCTAATCCCCAAATCGATGCGAGATTTTTGACAATCCCGATATCGTGTGGTGAGTAGCGGCCATACCACCAGCCTTTGAGTGTGCTGACATCAACATTCAGCAGACCTGCCAACTCTTTTTGCAGAGTGCCTTTTTTCTTCTTCGTCTGGCAGAGTGCTTCTTTTTGAAATTCATCGTATAGATGTTGAAATTTATTTGTGTTAAAAATATATTCTCTGCCATCTTCGTTTTTTTCTAAAATTTTAAATGACATAAAATTCACCAGCCTTCGTTTGTAGGATGATTTTATCTTAACATGTAGAGCCTCGCAAGTAAAGGTGGACACACACGCCCACCTATTCTACCCAAAAAAGTTTGAACGATTGTAAAAGCGGGATTTCAGTCTTGTAAGTTACCTGTTTGTTATGTTAGAATAAAAATGGCTGAAAGAATGGCAAGTAGACAATGTGGAGGGATTTCTTCAAATAACACATGCGCTCAGTCTGAATGATTCTCTCTGGGTAAAAAAGGCGGAGTCTGATTTGACGTGGGAAAAGAGTAATCTTTATCAGAATGAATTTACGGATATTGTGTCGAAAACTGCTTTTGAGCGGGGACTGCAGGGATTAAAACTTTCATCGACCTCGCCGGAATTTACTTCAGAGGGTTCTTTTGAAAAATGCTGGATTCAGGAGAAAGATAGTATTTTTTTATACAAGAAGGGAAGTTCCGGCTTTGCAAATGCGGGCCTTGAGATGTATTCTGAATTTTACTCGACACAATATGCCTCTGTTCTCTGTGATTCTTATATGGATTATGATTTGGTAAAATATAAAGGAAATCTTGTCTCCCGATGTCGAATGTTTACAACAGAGAGAGAGGGATTTGTACCGATTTATAAGTATTTAGATGCCAACAAAACATATGGATTTGACGAACTTCTGCGCTTCATGGAATCCTTCGGATATGAAGAAGATTTCAGGCATATGATTATTTTAGACGCTGTTATTTTTAATCCGGACAGGCATTTTGGAAATTTTGGATTTATCGTGGACAATGATACTTTTGAAGTGCTTCGGTTTGCACCTGTGTTTGATCACAATATGGCTTTGTTTGCCAGAGCAATGAAAAGTGATTTGGTAGAAAATTCATCTTATATTGAGGAAATGGGACATAAAATACAGGGGCGCTTTATTCCGGTGGCGAGGGGATTTCTTGAAGACACGACACGGGGGAGATTGCGTGCTCTGGCAGATGAACCACTCCATCTCCATAAACAGTATAATCTTTCGGTGGCGAGAACTGAATTTTTGGAGAGAGCCGTACGAGAACAGATTCGGAAGATTCTGAGTTGATTGGTAAAATCTCAAAAAAAGCCCCCTGGCTTTCACTAATTTACAGTGAAAGTCAGGGGTGGAATATTATCTTATCACGCGGACAGATTTTTTCTGCCCCTTATTTTTGAAGAGTTTCTTATATTTTTTATATTTCTTTGCCGGCACTTTAATCCGACATTTTTTGTTCACGCCTTTCAGAGCGTTCTTTCCAACTTTCTTTAATGTGGCTGTCTTGATTGTGAGTTTCTTTAGTTTCTTACAATTCTTAAAAGCATTCGCTCCGATTTTAGTAATTTTATATGTTTTTCCCTGGTAAATTGCTGTTTTCGGAACAGTGACGGACGCGGTTTTTTTCTTTTGGGTTTTTATATAGGTCACTGTGTTTTTGTCGGTAATTTTATAGGCTGCCTTTTTGTACACAAAAGTTTTTCCGATAACGGATTCTGTCTTGCCGGAATTCTTATTTTGTGTATACGCGGTGTCATCGGACTTAGAAGCGGAGTTGTTATTCTCTGTGTTAGCGGTGCTTCCGGAATTGGAGGTGCTACCACTTTCTGACTTCTTTCCATCCGAATTGTTTTGGACGGTCTCATCTACCGTCTTGTCCGCAACGGCAATCCGGTCAATATCCGGTGCGTACTGGCTGGCGTTGGAGAGTTTTATCGTGTTTTCTCCTTTTTTCAAAGATAATTTGATGGAGGCCTTTGCAGGCTTAGCCCAACTGCTGCTGTTGAGTCCGGTCATTGTGTATTCATCTGTGCCGTTTACGAGGAGTTTCATCTGTCTTGTTTCCGCGCAGCAGTAGTAGACAACCACTTCATACTGACCATTTTTTTCGACTTTTACTTTATTAAATTGAAGTGTGTTGTTGGATCCAAGTCCGACATAGCCCACCTTTTTTGCACCGGAGCAGAAAATCGCACCTGACACTATCGCATTGCCGTTCAGTGTGTTGTCTTCGCTCTCTGCCTCGTAGTAGGTGTAACCCTCTAAGTCGGCGCTGTCTGCGTATTTTACAGAGGTGTCAACGGTATCCTTTGTGAAGATGACAGCAATGCCGCCCGACTCGGGAAGTTTCTGTGAAAAAGTATCTTTTGCCGTCACTTTTTTTGTCTCAATCTCCAGCCTTGAACCGTTGGAACTGTCCTTGTAAATATAGGCGTTATATTCACCGCTGCCGAGAAAATCAAGGGAAAATTCTGTTGTTCTTGCACTGGCTGTCATTGCTCCCACATACCAGTCATTGCCGCTTTGGCGGGCAAAGGTCGCATATTCGCCCGGCTCGCCTTCCAAAACAATGGTGGAGTCCCAGGTGGTTGGAACCCGGTTTAGGAATGAGAGACCGGCGTAGCCCTTGTAGTTGGAAACCGCATTGGAAAAATGCTGCAGGCCGGATTCGTAAACGACGGTCTGTGCCAGAGCAAATCCGTTGGTGGCACTGTTGCCGCCGGTCAGAGTTGCCGCCGGTGTGTAATCCATTGAGCCGAGAATATTTCTTGTAAACGGATACATCAGGCAGTTGGCAACCGTCGGATAGGGAAACCACTTGTGCCACTCCTCGCCCTGCACCGCTTCCATTGTGAGTACATTCGGGTAGGTGCGGCTCTCGCCCGCCGGACGAACACAGCCATGGTACAAAATCATCATTTTCAGTTCCGCGCATTTTTTCGCGCAGTATTCCATGATGTCCAAAACTTCCGGGGAATCACTCTCAAAATAATCTGCCTTGATTCCCTTTGCGCCTGCTGCAGCCCATTTCTTAAAGGCGGCGTCCACCTTTTCTGTCGTTGTGATGTTGCGGTAATTGACCCAGACAAAAATTCCGATGTTTTTCTTTGCCGCGTAATCACATAATTCTTTTAAACGTCCTTCGAGTGTTTCCCAGCCCACGTCAATACATACATAATCCCAGCCGTTCTCTGCGGCAAAATCAATGTATTCAATGTGTTTGTCATAATTGCCCTGTTCCGTGTCCTCTGCCCACCAGGACCAGGCAACCTTGCCCGGTTTAATCCAGCTTGTGTCCTTGAACAGTGTTTTGTCATAGTCCGGGTTTAAGTTGCTTATGATAGTGCTGTCCACGAAAGAGTTTATATTATCAGAGATAATAATTGCTCTCCACGGGGTTGTAAAATTATTGGCAATATCCAGAGAGGTAATGTCGAGATGTCCCGGAGATGCCAGATCATCTCTTGCCTCTTTGCCCGGATCACGTTTCAGACCAAAACTGAAGCGCAGTACTTTCGAGTTTTTCTCGGTCTCGAGACAGGAGGAGGCATAATCACTCTCATTGTTGTAGACACCTGCCTCAGAGACGAGCATCCAGTATCCTCCGTTCTTTGCCAGAAGAGGGGTGGAAAATCTCTTCTCCAGATTTGTCAGTGTCTTGTTGTTTCTCTTAACAAATTCGCCCTCATAGGTTCCGTTCAAATCAAATGCCCATGTCTTTGCCTTGTCGGAAAAAATGATTTCTGACAGTTCCTTGCTGATTGTCAGGTTTTCTTTTCCGCTGATTGTCACATTTTTATATCGATACGCCACACCGTCATCGTATGCCCGGAACACGACATCCATGGAACCGGAAGCTGAGGTGAAGGTGATTGTGCTCTCGTTACAGTGGTCCGTCGCCTGTTTTTTCTTTCCGTTGATTAAGTTATAGGTCTCGTTGATTTCTTTTTTGGTCGGTGTTGTTGCGGTAAAGCCCTTGGTAAAGTCTACTCCGCTGACAGAAAATCCAAGACGGGAGGACTCAACCAGAACTTCGCCTGAGCGGGTGACGGAATAGTAGTAAGAGTTGCCGGAGTCTTTCCAGAGTTCCACTTTCGTCTTGCCGTCCGGGGAAGTGAGCTGTAAATCTTCACAGGCCGTCAGGCTGGTGCCGTCTATATATTTTGTGAGGTCGCTCGGTGTGATGTTGCCGGATTCCGATATATCCTCAAAATCATAATCAAAATCTGCTTTTGGAAGATTTTTAATTTCCGAGCTGGAGAGGGCGTGACGATAGAGTTTCACGTCGTCGATTTTCCCTGAAAAATAAGGGGTATCGCTGTAAACAGAATTGCCTAGGGAAGTAAATTTGTAGTCCTCGAGAATGTATCTGCCACCGCTGTACGTGCCGAAAAGATATTCCAGACAGGAGGATAAATCATAGGTGGAGACATCCGCGCTCAGTGTCTGGGCAGTTCCGTTTACTGTCAAAGTGATTGTAGTCGGGCTGATGGTGAGAACGACATCATTCCAACTGTCCGTCGCGAGTGCTTTTGTGGAGGCTGAATAGCGAACCTTGTGTCCGCCCGGCTCGGCATAGTTCCGGTCATCTGTTCCCACACCGTTGTTGTAGGTCTCATGATTGTCATAGACACCGTTTATTGTTCGTCCGCCGACAAAACAGGTAATTTTTCCGCCGGCGTTCAGGCTGATTTCCGGAGCGTCTCTCCAATAGGTATCTCCGCTGCCGGTGCCGCTGATGTTTGACTGAAAAATATTTGCCGTACTCTTTCCGCTGCTGTCAGGCCGTACTCTGAGCGCCACAGAAAAACCCTGCCCGGCGCCATCCCATACCGTTTCTGGAAATTCGAGAGTGCCCTCTTTTCCGCTGAAAGACAAAACGTGATTGTCCCCGTCCTTCTCGACAGTGATTCCATCCCCGTTGATTGTCGCAGCGTCACTTTCGGTTCCGCTGCTCATTACTTTGGAACCGTCAAAATCTGTAGTCTCTGCCCTGGCGACTGCAGAATCCGATAGTCCGGACAGCGTTCCGAGAGTCAGGGAAGCTGTCAAAAGAAAAGTTGTAAACCGTTTCAACTGTTTTTTGAACATAAAATACCTCCATTTCAAACTGCTATTTATGAGTTAGAAGTATAGTAACAGATGAAACGGAGAAATAATAGCGGCTGAAATAACTATTTAAAAAATTAAAAGTTATTATTTGTTACATTTTGACTGATCCCTGTACTGCCTTGGTGACATGCCGTACATTTCCCGGAAAGAGGTGTAAAATGCCTGGCGGGAATGGAATCCTGCCAGTTCTTCCACCTCGTGAATCGGGAGAGAGGTGTCTTTCAAAATACTGGCCGCCCGGGTAAGGCGTGTCTTTTTCAGAAATTGTCCCACCGTCATTTCCCTTTTTTCATGGAAGATGCGCTGCATATACACCTTGTTCAGACCGACGGCATCCGCGATGTCCTCAATGCTCTCGATTTCAAAATAGTGGTAGGCGATGTAATCAGAAATCCGGCTGACGTGGTCGAATGTCCGCGGATCATCCTTGTCAAAAATGCGGGCGACGTCCACGATAAGTTTGTTGCAAAGCGACTGGATATAGGCGGCATTCCACTCGTTGCGGACTTCTTTCTCGATTTCTTTCATCACAGGCAAAAGTTCAGAGGCATTGTGAATGACTCTTACCTCATCAAAGTCCTCTACGAATTTTGCTACAATGGGGTGTGCCTCCATCAGTTCTCTCATGACAACATATCCACTCTGCCATGGCCATTGCCCACAGGACATGCCGAGGATAAGGCAGGGATCAGGGGAGGCGAAAACCAGTTTGTGAGGGATGTTGGAGTTAATCAAAATTAAATCTTTTTTCTTTAATACATAGCGCACATCATTTACATAATAACTGCACACGCCCTGAGTGATATAATTGAATTCAATTCCGCCAACAGAGTGGGTATGGGCACCCCCAGCTTCGCTTTATACCAATGCCTCATACCAACGCACTTATAAGGCCATGCTCATGCAAACTTTCTGCTTGAAATACTGCCATCTAAAATATGCCAGCGTTTTCTCTCACAAACAATCATCTTATCTCTCCGCTTTTCTTATATTTCCGTCTTGTAAGATACAACCTTGTTATGTTAGAATAAAATTGTTTAGAAAAAATGGATAGACTATAGGTGGTGTTAGTTTTGGACATAGAAATTGTCAGAAAAAAATGTCAAGATGATTTGATAGAAGTAACTGCTCATATATTATTAAGATTTCAGCAACGGAATATTTTGTATAGTGAAATCAAAGAAGTTATTATGAACGGAGAAATCATTGAGGAATATCCGGAAGATTATCCCTATCCCAGTTGCTTAGTTTTCGGATGTACATTACAAAAGCGTGTTTTACATGTGGTAGTTGGGATGAGTGACACAAAACTTTGGCTGATTACGGCATATCAACCAGATCCGGAACAGTGGAGTGATGATTTTAAAAAGAGAAAGGAATGATAAAATGGAAACATGTTTTTTTTGTAAAGGAAAGTTAAAAGAAGATTATAGTAATTATATGGCAGACCTAAATGGACATTTTATTATTATAAAAAATGTTCCTTGCCATAAATGTTCTCAATGTGGAGAAGTGTCTTTTGGTGGAACTACAGTAGCAAAAATTGAAGAAATCATTAGTAAATTAAATGTTACATTGACGGAAGTTGCTATTGTTGATTTTGTTGCATAACGGTTATATTTTTATATATTGGCAGGGAGGCAGGTATGGCGCGGGTAGCAAAATTGGTAGAAGTAGAAAAGAAAAGAGATTATATTGTGCGCGGAACAGCGGCGAATGGACAGATTCGCTGTTTTGCCATCACTTCGCGAGAGACGGTGGAGGAGGCGAAGCAGCGTCACGGGACAAGTCCGGTCATGACAGCTGCTCTCGGAAGACTTCTCTCAGCGGGAGCTATGATGGGAGCTATGATGAAAGGTGAGAAGGATCTTCTCACACTCCAGATTCAAGGGGATGGTCCGGGCAGGGGGCTGACGGTCACCGCTGACGCGTTCGGCAATGTTAAAGGGTATCCGCAGAATCCTTGTGTGCTTCTTCCGGCGAATGAGCGCGGAAAGTTGGATGTGGGAGGAGCAATGGGAAAAGGTGTCCTCACAGTGATTCAGGATATTGGCTTGAAGGAGCCTTATTCCGGTCAGGTAGAATTAGTTTCCGGTGAGATTGCGGAAGATCTTACATATTATTTCGCGGCATCAGAACAGACACCGTCCTCTGTGGCGCTGGGAGTGCTGATGAATAAGGACAATACTGTGGCAGAGGCGGGAGGTTATATCATTCAGCTCATGCCGGGAACAGAGGAACGTGTGATTGCTTCTCTGGAAGATAAATTGACTCAGATTGCCCCAGTCACAACACTGCTTCATGAGGGACTTACTCCGGAAGGAATCCTGCAAAAAATCTTGGGCGATTTTTCTTTAAATCTTGCAGAGGAAAAAATTCCGGTCAGATTTTATTGTAACTGCTCGAAGGAGCGGGTGTCAAAGGCACTGATCAGTCTCGGAAAAAAAGAATTGAAGCAGATGATTGAGGACAGAGAGCCGATAGAGGTCAATTGCCATTTTTGTAATACTTCCTATGCTTTTTCACCTGCGGAAATGCAGGAGATGTATGAGGAAATGTGATAAAAATTGGAATTTGACGGATATTCATTATCAAAAAAATTCTGTAAACGCAAAGGAGAGACTTTGATATGACACATGAAGAACAGAGAGCATGGCTGATAGAAAAATTAGTGTCAGAGGATGACCGGTATAAGAATATGGAGGTGCCTGTCGCTGAGTCAGAGCAGAAAACACTGCTTCGGGCGTTGATGAATGTGAGGATGCCGGCACCCATCAGTGATGAGTTTGCGAGAGTGCAGGATGAGTATTTGTCGGAGGTAGTGCGTCAGTCGGAAATTGTTGATGTGAGAGAACTGGAGCACTGTCAAAAGAGTGAGCGCATTGTTCTCTGGCAGGGTGATATTACCTGCCTCAAAGTTGATGCGATTGTCAATGCGGCGAACAGTCAGATGTGCGGCTGTTTCCAGCCGAACCACAATTGTATCGACAACATTATCCACACGAAGAGCGGAATCCAACTGCGCTTAACGTGTTATGATATCATGCAAAAACAAGGCCATGAGGAGCCGACGGGAAAAGCGAAAATCACTCCGGCTTACAATCTTCCGTGTGATTATGTCATTCATACAGTCGGACCGATTGTTCGCGGATCTTTGACAAAGAATCATGAAGATTTACTGGCATCGTGTTATAAATCCTGCCTTGATCTGGCCGCGGAGAATGGAGTTACTTCTATTGCGTTTTGCTGTATTTCTACCGGTGTATTTATGTTTCCGAATGAGAGGGCCGCGGAGATAGCGGTTGAGACAGTCACCAAGTGGCTTGGTGAAAACCGAAATAGAATGCAAGTGGTTTTTAATGTGTTTAAGGATATTGATTTTGAAATCTATGATAAACTTCTGAATTGAGAAAGTATTAATTTGAGGAAATATAATTTTATGTATGGAATTGGCGATTACGCATTGATATACGGTTCATGCGAAAGCGCAGGTGAGAAGTATGTTGGGAGGACGAGTGGGAATCCCGGATCCTAATAAGATAGTTTCCCTTTCTGTACCTCCGGGAGCAGTCACAAGAGTATTTGGCTGTGAAAAGAGGTTTAAATCAATGTCCCGGTTTTATCTGGGAATGGGACTCGGATTTTTGATATGCGGGTTGGTTGGATTAGCCTGGATTATACAAAGAGAATATGAAATGTAATAACGATTGCCCTGTGGCTGCCTGCAAATGCGAATAGCTACAGGGCTTTTTGTGTTCGAAAAAATTTTTAAAAAAATTTAGTTGTAACTATTGACATTACATCAAAAAGATGTTATATTACCAACAACAGATGAAACCACAACGGTTACATCAAAATCAAATCAAAAATAACAGGAGGATCTGATCATGACAAACAAAGAAAAAGCACTGGCACTCATAGGCACATT
>CAMVIN010000116.1 GCA_947167565.1 uncultured Clostridia bacterium
CTGCAAGCTTGCTTGCAAGATGGCTTTTTTTGATATGTCTTCGCAGTCGGATTATTAATCCAACTTAAATGCGTTGACGTTCTCATCCATATCACCGGCGATGGATACGAGATCATTTGTGGCGATGTTACACTCATCGACGATATGTTCGAGCTGAGTCATGGAAGCGGCGGTCTCTTCTGTAGAGGCTGCATTTTCCTCGGCAATAGCCGATAGACCGTCCAGACCGTCGATAACTACATTCTTTGAGTCATTGAGCGTATTAATCTGATGGGATACATTGTCAATCTCACCGGCAACGTTAGCGATTTCGCTCTTTAAGATATCGAAGGTTTTACTTGTCTCGGTGAATTTCTGATTCTGTATATTAATTTCCTTGCGGACACTTTCCATTGTTTCTACGGAAGTGTTTGATTTTTTGATCAACTGCTCAACAATATCGCTGATTTTCTGCGCGGAATCGGCAGATTGTTCAGCCAGTGCACGAACTTCGTCGGCAACGACTGCGAAGCCACGCCCGGACTCTCCGGCGCGTGCGGCTTCAATGGAAGCATTAAGCGACAGGAGATTGGTCTGTGCTGCGATATCGGTAATAATATCAACGACATTTCGGATTTCTTCTGCTGATTTGTTCGTTTCTTCTGTCTGCTCGTATACATTGTCGATCGAATTCTCGGTGCGGCTGTTAATGCGCGACAATTCTGTGAGGATTTCATCCATCTTTTCATTCTGTTTTTTCATTTCATTGTTGCTGGCAATCAATTGTTCGACAGAACCGGAGGTCTGATTGAGAGCATCTCCCATGTCGGTCATCTCGGACAAAATTTTCTGAGTTTCAGAAGCCTGATTGGTAGCACCGTTAGCGATGCCGTCTACCGCAGCATTGACGCCTTCAATCTGATCATTGATTTTTTGGAAACTGCTCTGGAACTGTCCCGAAAAATCATTGAGCCTATCGGTGGAGTCATGAATATTGGTAACAGTATTTCCTAATTTTGAAATCAATGTCTGAATAGAGCGAGCAATGTTGCCGACTTCATCTGAGCGATTTGCCACTTTGGCAGGAAGTTCGAAGTGGAGTGTACCATCTGCTACTTTGTCCAAATTGCCAACAGTAGAACCGATAGCCCCGACTATCATGCGAACCATGAATATCACAAGGATAACAGCAAGTGCAACAATGGCGATGAGTCCACCGGTCACGATATAAATATATTTTGCGTAGTGCTCTTTGATTGCAGCGTGACTGATATTGGCTTGAATGACCATATCTCCATTCGCTCCGACGGCGGAGTAGTATGTATAGAATGGTTTACCGGAAGCTGTGTCATTCGCTATAAATAAATTGCCCTGTTCAATTGTTTTTTGAATGTTATCCGTGTTAATTTCAACATCTTGTGTAAAAGTAGAAACAATAATGGTATCTCCGTTAATCAGGGCGAAATTGACACCGCCGGTGTTTTCTTTCATTTGTTCCATGATTTTTTGCATACCGCTATCTTTCATGTCATTCTGCATCTGGCCGGGATTCATGTCACCCTGCTGTGCGTCGCCTACTGCTGCACCTGATGCGGAATTCGGCTGGGTATTATCGCCGGCAGTATCCGGAGGTGTACCTTCACCCTCTGCCGGTGCCTGCTGGGAGAGAATATAGTCCATCATATAGACGTTGGATGACAACATGCTTTCAACCAGTCGCTCGGCAACCTCAGATGAAATAAAAGAAATCGAATATTCTGCAACGAGAAAAGCCAGCAGCAGAGGTGAAACTGCCATAATGAGAAATTTTGTCATTAATTTCAGGCCTTTTTTACTTTGCGTTTTGTGTTGTTTGTTACTCATAAAAGTCCTCCTCATATATAGTATATTTATAGTAAAAACACTCACTATAGGATATAAATATTTTACCATTTTTTCTTGCGTTTATGTTATTAAATTATTATAAATTATCGAAAAAAAAAACTATGTTTTTACGGGAATTTGTATTATAATTAAAATCAAATTGTAAAAATTATGAAAGCGAGTGAATCAATGAGCCAGATTAATAAGAAAAGGATATTAAAAAACAAATATTATCTCTATCTTACCGAGTTTTTTTCCGGAATGTCTGTAATGGCAGTAGAACTGGGAGCCAGCAGGCTGTTGGCACCTTATTTTAGTTCATCTCAGATTGTGTGGACAATTATTATCGGAACAATTATGATTGCCATGGCACTCGGCAATATTTACGGCGGCCGCGCGGCAGACAAAAATCCAAATCCGGATATTTTGTATCGCAGAATTCTTGTCGCTGCAATTTGGATTGCGGCGATACCGGTTGTCGGGAAATATATTGTGATCGGTATCTCGGCACTTTTTATTTTTTCAGTGAGTAATGGCTTTCTGGTGCTGGCCGCTTTTGTCTCCTGTATGGTGATTTTTGTTTTTCCGCTCTTTTTGCTCGGGACGGTCACACCTTCACTTGTGAAATACACGGTAGACAGTTTGGACGAGAGTGGGAGTACGGTGGGCAAATTAAACGCATCTAATACAATTGGAAGTATAATCGGAACATTTGTGCCGACATTTATCACGATTCCATCTGTGGGAACATCGGTTTCTTTTTTGATTTTTGCGGGAATTCTTCTTCTGCTGGCGGCCGCATATTTTATAAGTGAAAGAACCGGGAAAATACGAATAGCTGTGGGATTGGTTTTGGTTCTTTTATGTTGCACATTAGGAGCGAAAAATAGTTTTGCTTTTTGGGAGAGCAATCTGTCTTATGAAGGGGAGTCTGTGTACAATTATCTTCAGGTAAAAGAGACTGAGCAGAGTACGATTTTGTCAACCAATGTGCTCTTTGGCGTACAAAGTATTTATTATAAAGACAAACAATTGACAGGAATGTATTATGATTATGCGATGGCGGCACCGTATATGGCAGGATTTGAGGAGAAAACTTCACTGGATGTCTTGGTACTCGGTATGGGGAGTGGAACGTTTGCGACGCAGTGCAGACGATATTTTGGAGAAGAGAAGCTGAATATTACCGGGGTGGAGATTGATGAAAAAATAACAGGACTTGCAAGAGAAAAATTTGGACTTCCTGAGGATACAAAAGTTGTTACTTATGACGGAAGAGCATACCTTGGTGCAGTGAAAGATAAATATGATGTCATCATGGTAGATGCGTATCAGGATATAACGATACCGTTCCAAATGTCTTCTGTAGAATTTTTCAGGGAGGTAAAAGAGCACTTGAATCCAGACGGGGTGATGGTAGTCAATATGAATATGAGAACAGAGGAGGATGAAATTAACCGATATCTCTCGGATACAATTTCCTCGGTTTTTGGTAATGTGTACACCATAGATGTGGAAAACAGCACGAACAGGGAGCTTTTTGCATCGGATAATCCTCAGATGATGGAGCGGTTTGAACAGAATATGGAAAGAAGTACATCCGTTGATATGAACCTGAAAAATCTGATGAGAAAGATAAATTTCTTAATCGTTGAGTATACTCCCGGAAATCATGTGATGACAGATAATCAGGCACCGGTGGAATTGCTCGGCATGAGAGCGATTGATGCGCTGATTGAGGATGAGGTTGCCTATTATAAGAAGATTTATGCGGAGAAGGGAATCCGGGGTGTGATAGAAAGGCTATAAGGGGATTTTGCTTTTTGTCATGGTTTGACATAAAAATGACTATAATCTAAATTAAAATACTTTTGGATATAAATAAAATCTATTATTGGAGGATTTACATGGATCATTTGGATATGTTAGAGTACAAAAGTGTACACATATTGCGGGAGGCGTATAGTCAGTTGGGAAATCTTTGTATGCTGTGGTCAATCGGAAAAGATTCAACCGTTCTTTTGTGGTTGGCGAGAAAAGCATTCTTTGGACATGTTCCGATACCGCTTGTGCACATAGACACCCACCACAAGATTCCGGAGATGATTGAGTACCGGGATCGTCTGGCGGCAGAGTGGAATCTTGATATGATATACGGAGAAAACACAGAGGCGCTTGCGAAACAAGAAACATTTCCGGATGGTAACGTGTCCCATATTGACTGCTGCATGAAGTTAAAGACAGAGGCTCTTACTAATACATTGAATGGTAATTGGCCAAGATATCGATTTAATCATCACAAGAAAAAATATGAAAAAGATTCAAACCGTGAAGCATATACCGGTGTGATTGTCGGTGCTCGCGCGGACGAGGAAGGAAGCCGTTCGAAAGAGAGGTATTTTTCACCGAGGGATAAGAATAATGACTGGGATGTTGGAGATCAGCCGCCTGAGTTCTGGAACCAGTATAAGACGGACTGGGCACCGGGGACTCACGTACGTGTCCATCCGCTTTTGGACTGGACAGAGTTGGATGTCTGGGAATATATTGAACGGGAAAATATTCCGGTAGTTCCTCTTTATTTTGATCAGGGAAATGGTACCCGCTATCGTTCCCTTGGTTGTGCACCGTGTACATCACCGGTCGAGTCAACGGCTAAGAATGTACATGAAGTCATCGAAGAACTAAAGACCGGAAAGTTTGCCAATATTGCAGAGCGTTCCGGAAGAGCACAGGATAAAGAAGGCGGCGGTGGATTGGAAGAATTGCGTCGTTCCGGTTATATGTAGGAGGTTCTTATGAAAAAAGAAGATATGAATATCGTCATTGTGGGCCATGTAGACCATGGGAAAAGTACTCTTATGGGGCGACTCCTGGCAGATACAGGTTCTCTTCCGGAAGGAAAATTGGAACAGGTAAAGGAGACATGCAGACGGAATTCCAAGCCATTTGAGTACGCCTTTTTGCTCGATGCGCTGAAGGACGAACAGTCCCAGGGAATTACAATAGATACTGCCCGGTGCTTTTTTAAGACAGAGAAGCGCGACTATATTATTTTGGACGCACCGGGGCACATTGAGTTTTTGAAAAATATGATTACAGGTGCCTCACGTGCTGAGGCGGCTCTTCTTATGATTGATGCCAAGGAGGGTGTGCAGGAAAATTCCCGTCGGCACGCCTACATGCTTTCTATGCTCGGAATCCGTCAGATTGCGGTAGTCATCAATAAGATGGATTTGGTGGATTATGACCAGAGTGTGTTTGAGAGTGTTAAGAAAGAGTATCTTGAATTTTTAAAACAAATTAATATTACTCCTAAATTTGTTCTGCCGGTCAGTTCATTTATGGGGGAGAACATCATCAAAAAAAGTGATAAGATGCCATGGTATGACGGAATGTGTGTATTGGATGTGCTGGATTGATTTGAGTGTGCGCAGCCGCATGAGGACCAGCCGTTCCGTATGCCGGTGCAGGATGTGTATAAATTTACGCGCAATGGCGATGACCGAAGAATTGTAGCGGGAACAATCGAGACCGGAACGATTCGCGCCGGTCAGGAAGTTGTTTTTTATCCTTCCGGCAAAAGAAGTCATGTAAAAAATATCGAGGTCTTTCACGCGGAACCGATTGAAGTCGGACGACCGATGATGGCGATTGGCTTTACGATGGAAGAGCAGATATATATTACCCGTGGGGAACTGATGAGTGTTGCCGGGGAGAAGGAGCCAAAGACTGCCTCCCGTATATTGGCCAACGTGTTCTGGCTTGGCAAGAAGGATTTGGCACCGGGGAAAACATATTATTTGAAAATCGGTGCTGAGAAAGTAAAGATGGAAGTAGAGCAGGTAAAGGGAGTTATGGACTCCTCCAATCTTGCTTCTAATGAAGAAAAAAAGGTTGTCGGAAAGAACGAAGTGGCAGAGTGTATTCTTGTGACTGATAAGCCGATTGCCTTTGATTTGGTGGCTGATATTGCCGGCACAAGCCGGTTTGTCATTGTGGATGACTATGAGATAGCCGGCGGAGGTATCATTACAGAGGCGCTCGAAGATGAAGAACAGGAAATCCGCCAGGGAACAATGATGCGCAATTACAAGTGGGAAGTCAGTGATGTCTCCGTAGAAGATCGGATTGAGCGCTATGCGCAGCGACCGAACCTCATTGTTCTGACGGGACCGGAAGGCACCGGTAAGAAAAAACTTGCGAAACTTTTAGAGCGAGATCTGATGAATCGGGGCAGATATGTTTACTACATGGGTATCGGTTCTTATTTATATGGTGTCGGCGCAGATACAAAGAAATCAGAAGTTCCGGACCACAAAGAGCAGATTCGACGTTTTGGCGAGGTTGCCAACCTCATGCTGGATGCCGGGATGATATTGATTATCACAGCGACTGGACTGACTCGTTCGGATTGTCGCATTCTGAAAGCGATTGTTGACAGAGAGGTGGAGACCATCTGGGTAGGAGATGAGTTGACGACAGATTTGCTGCCGGATATGCATGTGCCGGAAAAGGATTATGAGAGAAGTATTCACAGAATAGAGAATATGCTTAAAGAAAAAGGTTCTATTTTCAAAGCATAGAGGGGAACAAATGAATAAGAATGAAAATATTGTCTGGTACCCGAACAAGGTTTCACAGGAACAGCGCAGAGAACTCTTAGGACAAAAGGGACTGGTGGTTTGGTTCACAGGTCTGTCCGGTGCAGGTAAATCTACCATTGCATCAGAGGTTGAGAAGATGCTGACCCAGGAGGGGAGAGTTTCGTATCTTTTGGATGGGGACAACATTCGCTGTGGAATTAACTCGGATTTGGGATTTACAGATGAGGATCGCAACGAAAATATCCGCAGAATTGCGGAAATTGCAGCTTTGTTTCGAGATGCCGGAGTGATTACCTTGGTATCTTGTATTTCGCCGTTTCGGGAAATGAGAAGATTTGCCAGACAGAGAGCAGGCGAAGGAAATTTCTTGGAGGTGTATGTCAGTACGGATTTAGATACCTGTATGAAGCGGGATCCAAAGGGACTTTATCAAAAACAAATACAAAACTTTACAGGAAAAGATTCTGCCTATGAGGTGCCGGAGAAACCGGAACTCATTATAGATACGATAGGACAGAAACCGGAAAAATGTGCCGAAATTGTTTGTCGGGAGATTTTAGAACGCATAGCAGAATAGCGGACATCCGGAGGGTGGTTTATTTCATTAATAAGGAGAGAATCATGAGAAAAAGCATCACATCGGTTGTTAAAAGGGGGATACGGAGTATAAAGCATCGGGCAGCAGTATATGCCCGGAGAAGTTCAGGAAGCCATCTTAAGAAAACTGTTTTGAAAGATGGCGGAATCGTATGGAGTTGTGGGGTTGGCTGGATTGCCAAAAAAGCAGAAAAATACGAGGCAATGTTTGAGCGGGAAAATGCCAAGGGGATTACCTCCAACATTTTTTGTGACAGAATGTATCCGATGAAGACAATGTCCAGAGATTATGCGGTGGAACAGGAACTGCAAAGTGGAAAATGGTCGTTCCAGAATATGCTTGTCATTCGCAATCCCTATGGGGAATCGCCGCTGACAGCACTGGCTGTTTTTCAGACAGAGAAGGCCTGCCGGGTTCGTGTAACGGTGAAAGGAGATATTCCGGAGACAGATTTTGTGTCAGAACTTCCTATGACAAAATATCACAGAATTCCTATTTTGGGATTATATCCGGGCAGGGAGAATCATGTCTGCCTTGAACTGCTTGAGGACAATGGTGAGGTGGCGGTTGCGCATGTTGTACCGGTTTGGACCATGAATCTTCCGAAAGATTTACGGAATGTTATCGAAGTGAAAAAAGTGTCCGACCAACCGGCATTTCAAAATATTTTAGTTTCCGGCGGGTTGGGAATTAAGACCTGTATGTTTGACAGACAGGGACAGATTCGGTTTTATATACGGCGTTTTGCGAAAGGGTATGGGGTATTTCCTCTTGGAAACGGACATTTCTTTTATATGGAGAAAGAAGTTTCCACTCCGACCTTTACAAACCCGCAGACAATACAGTCCTATGATATGGATTATCTCGGCAGAACATTTATGTGTTACCTTACCAAGAATGGTGTTCATCACACGGCAGCAGTTAAGGCGGGAGGAAACATTTTGGCGGGCAGTAACACAATGATAGAGCATACAGAGGATAAAGTGATTGAGATTGACCGCACAAACGGCGAGATTGTCTGGAGTCTCAGCATGGATGAGATTTTTGATGACTATTATGTGGATATGAGAGACTGGGCACATCTGAATTCTGCAGAATATTATGAGAAGGATAATTCGATTTTGTTATCCCTTCGAAATCTGCATACGGTCTGCCTTGTTGATTATACGACAAAGGAACTTAAGTGGATTTTGGCAGATCCTAAATTCTGGAAGAAGACGACAATGACAGATAAAGTGCTCAGACCTGTGGGTGAAGTTCCGTGGATATATCAGCAGCATGCGGCATATGAGCTGGATGAGGATTTTGATGGGAACCCGGATACAAAACATATTCTTATATTTGATAACCACTGGGCAAAGCGGAGAAAGGCAAAATCTTTTGATAAAGATCCACTCAGTTATGTCAGTATTTATACGGTCGATGAGAAAAATTTTACAGTCAGCCTTTATAAGCGATTTGGTTTTCCGAAGACAAAGATTCGTGCCAATGGTATCTATTGTCCAAAGGAGAGACGAATGTATTCTATGGCGGGCTGGTATGCGGAACCGATCGAGGATAATCAGGGCGGTATCTATGAATTTGATTTTGATACTGGCGAACTTGTCAGTGATTTTCGCGTAAAACCGGGATTTTTCCGGGCTTATAATTTTGAACCGGATATGGAGGAATTGGCAAAGCCTGTTCAGGCTCCGGAAGATTATGTAGGAGGAGAACTGCGCACTCCGGTAAGACTTGAGGAAGAAATTGAGTTTGTTGCCGGAAATAAGGTGAAACATCCGGCAATCTCATTGATGAGACAGGAAGAAATACTTTTTGTTCGTGGAGTCGATCACCAGATACGGGCAGTGTATTTTGTCGGCGAACATGAGAATTATGTGGTGCAATATGGTGAGAATGAGCAAACGATGGATATTTTCAGAGAAGTAGAATATTATCTTGCTTTTCAGATTCATACACTGCCAAAAGGGCGGTATCGGATTTATCTGGACGTGGATGGAAATATACAGAATACAGGTAAGTGGGTACAATTGCAGTAGATAGCAAAAAGAGGAGGCATACAGGCACCTTCTCTTTTTTGAAAGTCCAAGAGAAAACGTTTACAGGAAAATCTTGAAAATGACACATTTATGCCATGGATTTCCTATATACTCTCCAAGTGACTTGTGAAAAATCGTGTATTTAGAGAGGGAAAACGTTTTCATAAAGGAGAAAAAGTGATGAAGAGAAATGTTAGAAACGAAAAAAAATCTTTTGGTTGGAAAAAATTATGGAAGAAAACAATGGCTGGTGTCATGGTGGCGTCGCTTGTTGTCGGATTGTCGGGGTGTGGCGGAAG
>CAMVIN010000117.1 GCA_947167565.1 uncultured Clostridia bacterium
CATCCGTGTATCCAGTCTTCCGACTGTATATGGTGAGAAAATCGTTATGCGTCTCGCTTCTAAGCAGGCGCTGACAAAGGATAAAAAGGAACTTGGTTTCCCGGAAAAAGAGTTGCAGCGATTTGATGAATTGGTGAAAAATCCACATGGAATCATACTGGTTACCGGACCTACAGGTAGTGGTAAATCCACTACATTGTACACGGTGTTAAATGAGTTGAATGGTGGAGACGTTAATATTATCACAGTAGAGGATCCGGTCGAGGCCGATGTGGATGGAATCAATCAGGTTCAGGTAAATGAAAAAGCCGGGCTGACCTTTGCGTCGGCGCTTCGATCAATTCTTCGTCAGGATCCGGATATCATTATGATTGGTGAGATTCGAGATGAAGAGACTGCGGGAATCGCTGTTAAAGCGGCGATTACAGGACACTTAGTGGTAAGTACCCTACATACAAACAGTGCGGCAAGTACCCTTACCCGTTTGGAAGATATGGGAATTGAACCTTATTTGCTGGCAGACTCTGTGGTTGGTATTATTGCTCAGAGACTTGTTAAGCGACTTTGTCCGAAGTGTAAGACCGGACATGAAATCAATGACTTAGACAGACAGCGTCTGCGTGTTGGTTCCGGTGGTTCCTGTACGATATATGAGCCGGGTGGCGGCACATGTGCATATTGTAATGGAACAGGCTATCGTGGACGTATTGGTGTCTATGAGATTATGAAGATTACTCAGCCGATTAGGCGGGTGGTTTCTGCCGGAGGCGGTGCAGAAGAAATTCAGGATGTGGCTTTGAAAGAGGGAATGACCACATTGAGAAATGGTGCAGCAAAATTAGCATTACAAGGTATTACGTCTATCGCAGAGGTAGAGCGTATTGCCACAGAATAAAGGGGATAGATAAATGTTTAATATTGATGACTTGATTACAAAAGCGAAAGAGCGTGGATCTTCCGACTTGCATGTGTCGGTTGGAATTCCGCCAAAAGTCCGGATTAACGGTTCATTGACTGCCTTGGGAGATCAGGTTGTGACACCGGCGGATACGAAGGCACTGATTGAACAGATGATACCAAAACGTTTGATTGGTTCCTTTAATGAGACAGGAGAGGCGGACTTTTCTTATGCAGTTGAAAACGTAGGACGATGCCGTGTAAACATCTTTAAGCAAAAAGGTGTCATGTCATTCGTTATTCGTTTGATCAACTCAGAAATTCCGGCGCCGGAGAAATTAGGACTCAGTCAGTCGGTTATTGATCTCACTTCCAAAAAGAGAGGGTTGATTCTTGTAACCGGACCGACAGGTAGCGGTAAGTCAACAACGCTTGCCTCTCTGATTAATATTATCAACCGTGATTATGCTAAGCATATTATTACATTCGAAGATCCGATAGAGTATTTGCACAATCATCAGATGTCGGTTGTCAATCAGCGTGAGGTTGGGCAGGACACCCTGTCCTATGCTGCTTCTCTTCGAGCTGCACTTCGTGAGGATCCGGATGTTATCCTTGTAGGTGAGATGCGAGATCTTGAGACAATTTCTGCAGCTGTAACCGCGGCAGAGACCGGACACTTAGTATTGTCTACTCTGCATACGATTGGTGCGGTTCCTACTATTGAGCGTATCATTGACGTATTTCCGACTCATCAGCAGGCACAGATCCGAGTTCAGCTGGCAACATTGATTGAGTCAATTATATCACAGCAGCTCTTGCCGACTGCTGATGGAAAGGGTCGTATTGCGGCATTTGAGGTCATGCATGCAAACAGTGCGATTCGAAATCTGATTCGTGAGGCAAAACCACATCAGATTCCATCAATTATTCAGACAAGTCGTCAGGCTGGAATGATTACGATGGATGACGCTTTATATGATCTCTTGATGGCACACAAAATTACAAGAGATGATGCGATTGTTTTTGCGCAGGATAAGCCGGGATTCATTAAGCGATTGAATCGAGGCTAAATGGATAAAGGAGGGAAATATGGCTAGTTATAAGTATGTCATTACCGATAAGTTCGGTAAGCAGAGAAAGGGAAATATTGAAGCCCAGACGCAGGAAACTGCAGTGGCAAAACTTCAGTCAGATGGTGCTATTGTCCTCAGTATTAAAGAGGGAGCGGCACTGGACGATGCGGCATGGAATATTCAGATTGGCAGTGGTGTTAAGAAAAAGGATATTACAGTGTTCTGTAAACAGTTTCACAGTATTCTCAATGCCGGTGTGTCTGTTATTGAGGGACTTCACATGGTGGAGGAACAGACAGAAAATAAAAATTTAAGAAAAGCGATTCACAATGTGGTAGTCAATGTAGAAAAGGGTGACAGCCTTGCAAATGCGCTGGCTGCAGAGGGAAAGGTGTTTCCGGAACTGCTCATTCACATGGTTGCTGCCGGTGAGGTTACCGGTAATCTGGAAGTTGCTTTTGAGAGAATTACCGAGCAGTTTGATAAAGATCTGAAACTGACATCCATGATTCGCTCGGCGATGATTTATCCGATTGTCGTGCTTGTTGTAGCAGTTGTCGTTGTTATTATATTGATGTCTACTGTCATCCCGAACTTTAAAGAGACATTTGAAATGATGGGGGAAGAACTTCCATGGTTGACTAAAGCAGTTGTTGCAATGAGTGATTTTATTACAGGGCATCTCTTCGCAATACTTGTTGGAATTGCCGCTCTGGTAGCATTTATTATGATTGGGAAGAACACAGAGCCGGGAAAACAGTTTACCAGTCGTCTGACGTTGACGCTCCCGCTTTTTAAGACACTTGCGATTAAGAATGCAGCAGCGAAGTTTTCACTGACAATGTCTACACTGGTTATGTCAGGTGTCTCCATTGTGGATTCTTTGGATATTGTGGCAGATACTCTTGCCAACCGTGTAGTAAGGCAGGCAGTTAAGGATTGCAAAGAAGAAGTTATGCAGGGTATTCCGATGTCCGAGCCGTTGGAAGCATCTGGAATTTTTCCTCCGATGCTCACTCACATGTTGAAAATCGGTGAGGATACCGGTACAACAGAGAGTATGTTGGATAAGGTAGCCGAATACTATGATGCAGAGGTGGAAGAGGCAACGAAGAACCTCACGACCGCGATGGAGCCAATGGTTATTATCGTATTGGCTGTTTTGGTCGGTGGTATTCTTGGTGCCGTAATGATGCCGATGTTGTCCATCTATCAGAATGCTGACAAAGCATAAAAAGCGTGACTGAAAAGCGCACGCTTCAAAGAATGCACAAAGTGCATTCTTGGTTCGCAAAAGGAAAAGTCTACTATAAAGAAGAGTTCAAACAACAGAATCCCCGGTTTTTGCCGGGGATTCTGACAAAAAAGGGGATTTACAATGAAAGTTGTTATTTTGGCGGGAGGACTTGGCACAAGAATAAGTGAGGAGAGTCATCTGCGTCCCAAGCCAATGATTGAGGTTGGAGAAAAGCCGATTCTCTGGCATATTATGAAAATATATTCTCATTTTGGTTTTCATGAATTTATTATATGCTGTGGTTATAAACAGCACATAATTAAAGAATATTTCGCAAATTATTTTTTGTATAACAGTGATATAACTTTTGATTTCAGCAAAGAAAATCAAATGACACTGCACAATCATGTTGCAGAGCCATGGAAGGTTACTCTTGTAGATACCGGATACGATACGATGACTGGGGGACGTGTCAAAAGGATTCAGGAGTATGTTGGAGATGAAACATTTATGTTAACCTATGGAGACAGTGTGGCGGATGTGGATATACTGGCTTTGGCAGAGTTTCATAGAAATCACGGGAAAAAGGCTACCATTACAGCGGTCAATATAGGTCAACAATTTGGAGTGATGGATATTGAGGAAAAAGGAGCAATTCGTAGTTTTCGGGAAAAATCTGATAATGATGGGCAGGTAATTAATGGCGGTTTTATGGTTTTGGAACCATCTGTCTTTGATTTGCTGGAAGGAGATTCTACAGTATTTGAGAAAAGACCACTGGAAATTCTAGCAGAAGAACAACAACTCATGGCGTATACACATAAAGGATTTTGGAAATGTATGGATACGCAGAGAGATCGTATGCAGTTAGAAACGATGTGGCAAAGAGGGGAGGCTCCTTGGAAAATATGGTGAATTTGGACTTTTATAGGGGAAAACATGTACTGATTACTGGTCATACCGGATTCAAGGGGAGTTGGATGACAAGAATTCTTGTTGAAGCAGGGGCCGAGGTGACGGGATATTCGCTGAAAGCGCCAACAACAAAAAATTTGTTTTCTATGGCAGATGTGGAGAGGAAAATAGCATCGGTTTATGGAGATGTTCGGGATTATGAACATCTCAGTCACGTGTTTGAAGAAAAACAGCCGGAAATTGTCTTTCATCTGGCGGCTCAACCAATTGTCAGGGATTCGTACGATAAGCCGGTTTACACCTATGAGACAAATGTGATGGGGACGGTGCATGTGTGTGAATGTATCCGCAAGTGTCCTTCTGTAAAGAGTTTTTTAAATGTGACAACAGACAAAGTATATGAGAATAAAGAATGGGAATGGGGATATCGGGAGAATGATGTTTTGGATGGCTATGACCCATATTCTAATAGCAAATCCTGCTCTGAACTGGTTACCCATTGTTACGTGAAGTCTTTTTTTCAAAATAGGAACTTATCCGTTAGCACCGCAAGAGCCGGTAACGTTATTGGGGGTGGGGACTTTGCGAGTGACCGGATTATACCGGATTGTGTGAGAGCTGTAGAAAATAGCAAAACTATGTTTATCAGAAATCCTGATTCTACTCGTCCGTATCAACATGTCCTTGAACCGGTTATAGCATATTTGATGATAGCAGAAAAGCAGTATGAAGATAAATCGTATCAAGGGTATTATAATATTGGACCAGAGGATGTATCCTGTGTGACAACAGAACAGTTAGTTCGCTTGTTTTCTGAGTTTTGGGGGAGTGGATTTGATTATGAAATTAAGAGAGAAGGAGGCCCTCATGAGGCAGCCTTTTTAAAGTTGGATTCATCAAAGATTAAAAAAACTTTTGGATGGAGTCCCTGCTGGGATATTCGTCGTGCGGTGGAGGCGACGGTAGAGTGGACAAAAGTATATAGAGAACAGGGAAATATTCCGGCGATTATGAATAAGCAAATACAGAGTTATTTCGAAGATTTCATGAAAAAAAATAATTGCAGTGAGGACTAGATTATATGTTTGAAAATATGTCAGAACAGGCTGCCAGACAGCAGATTTTAGACGAAGTAAAAGAATATTGTGACAGATTTCACAATAAATCAGACTATCGCACAGGTGACAGGATTCCTTATGCATCCCGTTATTACGGAAGTGAGGAGATGGTCAACCTTACAGACAGTGCATTAGAATTTTGGCTTACATCGGGAAGATACACAGAACGTTTTGAAAGAGAATTTGCCGATTACCTTGGAGTGAGATATTGTTCTCTTGTCAACTCGGGGTCCTCGGCTAGTCTTTTGGCGTTTATGGCAATTACTTCGCCGTTATTAAAGGAGAGACGGGTGATGCCGGGGGATGAAGTAATTACCGTGGCGGCAGGGTTTCCAACGACGATAGCACCGATTATACAGTACGGGGCAGTTCCGGTATTTGTGGATATGACGATACCACAGTACAATATTGATGTTTCTGTATTGGAAAAGGCATATTCTCAAAAGACGAGAGCGGTCATGTTGGCACATACCCTGGGGAATCCCTTTGACCTGCAGACAGTAAAGGCTTTTTGTGATACACATGATTTATGGCTTATTGAGGATAACTGCGATGCCCTTGGAAGCATTTATACAATCGATGGCGAGGAAAAGCTGACAGGTACCATTGGAGATATTGGTACTTCAAGTTTTTATCCGCCTCATCATATGACAATGGGAGAAGGCGGTGCTGTCTACACAAATAATCCATTGCTTCACAAAATCATAAATTCTCTCCGGGACTGGGGGAGAGACTGTGCGTGTCCTCCGGGTAACGATAATCTTTGCGGGCATCGATTTGATGGACAGTACGGAGAACTGCCAAAGGGATACGACCACAAATATGTGTATTCTCATTTTGGATATAATCTGAAAGCGACAGATATGCAGGCGGCAATCGGTTGTGCCCAGTTGGAAAAATTTCCATCTTTTGTTGAGCGGAGAAGATATAATTTTGAGCGATTATTTTCAGGACTCACAGACTTGCAGGACAAGTTGATCCTTCCGGAGGCGGCTCCGAATTCAAAACCAAGTTGGTTTGGGTTCTTATTAACTTGCCGGGAGGGTGTGGACAAGAATAAAGTTGTGTCATATATGGAAGAGCATGGGGTTCAGACGAGAATGCTCTTTGCCGGGAATATTATTAGGCAGCCTTGTTTTGATGAATTTAGGGACAAAGAGAGCAAATACCGTGTGGTAGGTGACTTAGCCGTCAGCGATTCCATCATGAATAATTCTTTCTGGATTGGCGTATATCCCGGAATGACGGATGAGATGATTGATGACATGATACAAATTATAAAACAGGCAGTAGGAGAGAATAAATGAGACAAAGACTGGCGGATTACGTCGCTGATTTTATGGCGGCTCACGGTGTGAAAGATTGCTTTACTGTGGTGGGGGGCGGCGCCATGCATTTAAATGATGCTTTGGGACATCACAAAGAGATTCGATGTACCTATCAGCATCATGAGCAGGCGTGCGCCATAGCGGCGGAAGCTTATGCGAGAGTGAATAATCAAATAGCGCTCGTCTGCGTGACAACAGGACCGGGAGGAACGAATGCTCTGACGGGTGTTGTGGGGGGATGGCTTGACAGCATTCCTATGTTTATTGTCTCCGGTCAGGTTCGATACGACACCACAGCGAGATATGAACAGAAATTGACAGGAGCAAGACTTCGGTCAGAGGGCGATCAAGAGTTTGATATTACCAGGTGTGCAGAGTCGATGTGCAAATATGCGGTTATGCTGGAAGAGCCAATGGACATCCGATATGTATTGGAGAAGGGCTGGTATCTGGCAACGACCGGACGACCGGGACCGGTGTGGATTGATATTCCTGTTAATTTTCAAGGCATGTATATTGAGACTGATGATTTGAAAGGTTTTACTGATGCAGAAGAGGAGAAAATCAGAGAAAAGACACGCCCGCCTAAAGTAGACAAATCAGAAATTTGTGAGTTGCTGGCAGCGATACAAAAAGCGGAACGTCCGGTTATTTATGCGGGAAACGGGATTCGTTTGGCAGGTGCTGTCGTGGAGTTTCGGAAAGTGATAGAGAAATTGGGAATTCCGATAGTTACTTACTGGAATTCAGTTGATCTTATAGAAAATGAACATCCGCTATATGTGGGAAGAGGCGGAAACATGGGGGATCGTCCGGGAAATTTTGCGGTGCAAAATGCGGATTTGTTAATCGCTATTGGGACAAGAATTTCCATTCGTCAAGTAGGGTATAATTGGGAAAGTTGGGCGAGAGAAGCAAAAGTCATCATGGTGGATGTTGACCGGGAAGAAATGAAGAAACATACGCTGCACGTAGATATACCGGTCTGGGCAGACGCGAAAGATTTTTTAAACAGCGTTATGACTGTGATTTCGGAGAAAAAAGAGCCTGTTTTTCAGCAAAAGAGTGGATTTGATTGGATAAGAATCTGTCAGGATTGGAAAAAAGACTATCCGGTTACACTTCCAAAACATTGGGAAAATAAAGAGGGAACTGTAAATGTATTTGCGTTTATTAAATATTTAAGCGACAGTCTTCCGCAAGGGAGTCTGACCGCTGTGTCTAATGGTGCCTGCTGTGTTGTGGGACATCAGAATTATACCATAAAAAAAGGAAGCCGTTTTATTATTAATAGTGCTATTGCGAGTATGGGATACGGATTACCTGCGGCAATAGGCACGTGTCTGGCAGCGGGGAAAAAAGAGGTTGTGTGTCTGGAGGGAGATGGGTCAATTATGATGAACCTTCAGGAACTACAGACAATTGTGAGCAACAGGCTGCCGATAAAAGTATTTTTGATTAACAACCAGGGCTATCATTCGATACGGATAACACAGAACAATCTTTTTTCGGAACACAGTAAGGTTGGAATTGGTCCGGATTCCGGAGATTTGAGTTTTCCGGAATATAAAAAAATTGCAGCAGCGTTTGGCTTTCCATATTATGAAGCCCGGTCTAATAATGAGATGAAAGAAATGGTTGAGAAAGTGCTCGACGAACCGGGATTTGCATTTTGTGAGGTGTTTACGGATACGGTTCAGGTATGGGAGCCGAAGAGCAGTGCAAAAAAACTTTCAGATGGAACAATCGTCAGTCCGCCTCTTGAGGACATGGCTCCGTTCTTATCAAGAGAAGAACTGGCGCAGAATATGTATGTAAAGCAGTGGAAGGAAGAATGAGAAAAGGTGTGGTTATGCGGAAGATTGACTGGAGTAAAGTGTCGGCGGTGTTTTTCGATTTAGATGGTACAATTTATCAGGGAAATGAACGATTCGCTGATGCGGATAAGGTTGTAAAAAAAGTTCGTGACATGGGAAAGAAAGTATATTTTGTTACGAATAATTCTGCCTCTGCACGAGAACAGATTTGTGAGAAATTACGGAAGATGAATATTTCTTGTGAGGTAAATGAAATCTATTCTTCCGGCCATATAACAGCCTTTTATGTCAGCAGTCAGGGGCATCAAACAGCCTATATCATGGGGACGGATGCCTTACGACAGGAGTTTGCGAGTCAAGGAGTACACCACAGCGAATCAGCAGAGGTTGTGGTTGTTGGCTATGACAAGGATTTTGATAGTAAAAAACTGACAGATGCCTTGCAGACAGCACTTCGTGCAAAAACAATTATTGCCTGTAACCGTGACAGCAACTATCCGGTGGAGAACGGGATTCGCATGCCGGGATGTGGGGCAATGGTAGGTGCGCTGGAGGGGAGTCTTGGACGAAAAGTAGATTTCATGATCGGAAAGCCATCTCTTATGATGACAGACATGTTGTGTGAAAGTCAGAGAATACTGCCGGAAGAAGTTCTTGTTGTGGGGGATACGTATGAGACAGACATGAAGATGGTTGAAAAATATGGAAGTCAGGGCGTGTATATTGGTAAAGAGAAATATTCAGATTGTGTGACAATTGGAGAAATAGGAGAACTCTTGAAGTTATGAAGCGTGTGATTGTAACAGGGGCTACCGGAGTGATTGGTATGTCGCTTGTAAAAGAATTATTGAAAAATGACTGTGAAGTTACCGTAATCTGTCATCGGAATTCCGCGCGAAAAAGGAGACTTGAGGAGTGGAAAGACAAAACATTTCGAGGAATTCTTAGTACCGTGGATTGTGATTTGGATGAGATAAAATCTT
>CAMVIN010000118.1 GCA_947167565.1 uncultured Clostridia bacterium
ACCCACTATATGGAAGAGGTTGTTGAAGCAGATCATGTTATTGTTATGGGAAAGGGAGAGGTTGTAATGGAGGGAACTCCGCGAGAAATTTTCTCACAGGTGAATGTGCTGAAAGAGAATCATTTAGATGTCCCTCAGGTTACAATGCTTGCGCACGAATTGAGAAAAAAAGGGATAAAGGTTCCGGAAGATGTTATGACGCCAGCGGAACTGGCAGAGGCGATTGCGGGACTTGTCTAAGGGGAAATTTGATATGGAAATCCTTGTAAATGAATTAGAATATATATATGGCAAGGGAACAGCTTTTGAAAAGAAGGCACTTTCCCGAGTTAATTTAAAAATTAAAAGCGGAGAATTTGTTGGGCTTGTGGGACATACAGGTTCTGGAAAATCAACACTCATTCAGCATTTGAATGGATTGCTAAAACCGACATCCGGAGGAGTGTATTGCGATGGGCAGGATATCAGTGAAAAAGACTTTTCTCTGAAAAAGCTGCGGAGTAAAGTTGGACTTGTATTTCAGTATCCGGAACAGCAATTATTTGAGAGTACAGTGATCGAGGATGTGATGTTTGGTCCCCAAAATATTGGTATGCCACAATTGGAGGTCGAGTTGTCTTCGTTTGATGCACTAAAGCAGGTGGGAATTGGTGAGGAATTATTGGATGTTTCGCCTTTAGAGTTGTCGGGGGGACAGAAGCGTCGAGTGGCTATTGCAGGAGTGCTGGCTATGAAGCCGGAAGTATTGATTCTGGATGAACCGACAGCGGGACTCGATCCGGAAGCAAAAGAAGAAATATTACAGTTGCTTGACCGAGTTCACAGAGAGCAGGGAATTACGGTTATTCTGGTTTCTCATTGTATGGAAGATATGGCCAGATATGCGGAGAGGCTCGTTGTTATGAATCAGGGAATGATTGCTTTTGATGGCACACCGGCAGAGGTGTTTTCGCATTATCAGGAATTGGAGACAATAGGCCTGATGGCGCCGCAAGTCACTTATGTGATAGAAGAACTGGCAAAGAGAGGTGTACGTCTGTCTCATAATGCAATTACTGTGGAGCAGGCAGTGGATGCTATTGTAAGTTATTTGGAGGGATAAGATGCTGCGTGATATGACAATCGGACAATTTTACCCGGCAGAATCCGGATTGCATCAGCTGGACCCAAGAGTAAAGATCATGGGTGTTTTTGTGTATCTCATATCGCTGTTTGTTTTTAAGGGATTTATCGGATATGCTGTGGTGACTGTCTTTCTTGTAGTTTCGATTTTGATGTCAAAGGTGCCGTTTTCTTATATTATGCGTGGACTAAAACCAATTCTTATGCTTCTTTTATTTACTGCTTTTTTTAATCTTTTCTTCACAAAAGGCGATGTTTTATATAGCTGGCGTTTTATTGTGATTACTTCACAGGGGATGAAAAAGGCAGTTTTCATGTCCATGCGATTAATCTATCTTATTCTTGGTTCTTCTATGTTGACGTACACAACTACGCCGAATCAGTTGACAGATGGCCTTGAGTCATTACTAAAACCATTGGAAAAGATAAAGATTCCGGTTCATGATTTTGCTATGATGATGTCGTTGGCACTGCGTTTTATTCCGATTCTTTTAGAAGAGGCAAACCGTATTATTAAAGCTCAGAGTGCAAGGGGAGCTGACTATGAAGAGGGAAGTCTATGGGAACGAATGAAAATGATGATTTCTCTACTGGTGCCACTTTTGGTGTCAGCTACAAGGCGGGCATATGATTTGGCGATGGCAATGGAATCGCGCTGTTACCACGGTGGAGAGGGTAGGACAAAAATGAAACCACTTCAATATATGATGAGAGATTATGTGGGATATGCAGTAATCGTATTCTACTTTGTAGCAGTGATTGGCATTACACGGATTATACCGTATTGAGAGGGGAGATGGGTAATGAAAAGAATTCTCCTGCGCATTGCCTATGATGGCACAGATTATGCCGGATGGCAGATTCAGAAAAATGCAGTAACAGTTGAGGGCGTGCTCACAGAAGCGTTAAGAGATTTGTTGAAAGAAAAAATTGAGTTAATTGGAGCAAGCAGGACAGATGCCGGTGTTCATGCTTTGGGAAATGTGGCAGTATTTGATACAGAGACAAGAATACCGCCGGAGAAGATCGCAATTGCAGTAAATCAGCGATTGCCCGATTCAATCCGGGTACAGAGTTCGGAAGAGGTGACAAAGAATTTCCATCCCCGATATTGTGACAGTATAAAGACATATGAGTACACCATTTTGAATACGTCCATTGCAATTCCAACGGAGTCAAGGTACAGTTATCATGTGTATCGGAATTTGGATGTAATTGCTATGCGTAAGGCGGCAGAGGTACTTGTCGGAACACATGACTTTTCCGCATTTTGCTCGGCGGGAAGTCAGGTAAAAAGTAAGGTTAGAACTATTATAAAAGTTGAGATAAATGAAATACCGCTCGCAAGTTTCTTTAGAAACTATCCGCAACGAAAGATTATTATTCGCGTGAGCGGAACCGGTTTTTTATATAATATGGTGCGCATTATTGCGGGTACGTTAGTTGAAGCAGGAGAGGGAAGAAGGAGTATAGAAACTGTTAGAGAGGCAGTAGAAAAGGGCGAGAGAAATCTTGCCGGTCCAACGGCACCTCCGCAGGGGCTTATGCTGATAGGAATTCAATATAAAAAGCAGGCTGATATGATGGAAAAATGAGTTTTTCTGAGCCTGTGCGTTGCTTGACATGAAAAAGTGGGTATTGTATAATTGAAATCTAAAATTAAAGATGAAAGTGAGGAATTTATATGAAACAATGGATGAAAGTATTTGTATTTGTGCTTGTTAGTTGTGTTTCGATTGTGTTTGTGCAGTCAAAGACAGAGGCAGTTACTAACAACAGTGAATTTAGTTCTGCAGCTGATGTGAAGAACAATACGGAAGTTACAGGTATGCTGGCAGAAGATGATTTAGTGGATTGCTATAAGGTTACTCTTACATCTAAGGCAAATTTGATATTTACTTATACCTCATATATTCACGATTCGTATTTTTCGATTTGGGACAGTAACGGTCAAAAACAGTTAGAAAAAAATGTGTATTACGGCTCTGAATCAGAACCAAAGATCTATACATATGAAATTACTTTGAACCCGGGCATTTATTATGTGAAAGTATCGGCAACAGGAAAAAATTCGGGCAAATACCTATTGAAATACCAGGAGATTGTGAAAGTTTCATCAATTACAATTTCCAATATAAAAACAGTTGCTGTAGGTAAAACATTTAAACTGGCTGCTTCCGTTTTGCCGGGAAATGCTGCTAATAAAACACTTAGCTGGTCTTCTGACAACAGTAGCGTGGCAGCAGTGGATTCAGTTTCAGGACTCGTTACTGCATATGCTGCAGGAACTGCTGTTATTACCGCTACAGCACAGGATGGAAGTGGAGCACAAAAATCAGTTTCTGTTATCGTAAAACCGGGTAAGGTAAAGGGCCTGAAAGTGACGAGAAGTAAATTTGTTAAGAAAGCACTTAATGTAACTTGGGATAGTCAGAGCAGCGTAACCGGATATCAGATTAAATATGCGCGGAATAAAAAGTTTAAGAGTGCAAAGAAAAAATCAAGTAAGTATATCTATGCTACAATAAAAAAATTGAAGAAAAAGAAAAAATATTTTGTAAAAGTGCGTTCATATGTGAAAATTGGCTCTAAGAAATATTATGGGGCATGGAGCACTGTGAAAAAATGCAAAGTTAAATAAGAAAATTTGTAACGGTTCAGCAACCCCTATATTCGGAGCAGTGAAACAGCTCTGAATGTAGGGGTTGCCCTTTTGTAACTTGAGTTGTGCACAACTAATTTTTTCTTTTTTGCTCAAAAAGCATTGTAGAACAGTGTTACATATATTATAATAATGAAAAATTGAAACAATCAAATTTTACTATTAGGAGGGATTGCTTATGTTAAAGTGTTTAAAATGTCTCAGTTGGAAAAAGACAGGAATTTTTGCGGCGGGAGTTGCGTTCGGAACGGCCGGAATTAAAATTCTCTCCAGCAAGGATGCCAAGAAGGTGTACACCAATTGTACAGCAGCAGCGCTTCGTGCGAAAGATTGTATTATGAAGACGGTTACGACTATTCAGGAAAACGCAGAAGATATTTATGAAGATGCCAAGACTATTAACGAGGAGCGCGAAGAAGAAGAGTTTGAGGAGGAGTAGGAGGAGGGCCTATGAGGTTTAAGATTCAGCATGAATCCGGAAAGCGCATGAGGATTCATATTAAACAGAATCGCATGACCTATGAGCAGGCTGATTTGCTCTTGTATTACATGGAGAGTCAGGATATCATCTCTTTCGTTAAAGTGTATGACAGAACCTGTGATGTAGCATTTGTCTATGAGGGTGACAGGCAGGCTGCTATTGAGCTGGTGCAGAAACTTCGATATGAAGATATTGAGGTGCCGGAGGGGTACGTGGAGAATTCCGGGCGACAGATGAGTCATGAATATCAGGAAAAAGTGATTGGTAGAGTGGCTCTTCACTATGGGATAAAGTGGCTGGTACCCCTGCCGGTGCGTGTGTGTCTGACAGTTTTTGAGGCATTGCGTTATATCCGTATGGGATTGAAAGCGTTATGGAAGAGAAAGATTGAGGTGTCACTTTTAGATGCCACAGCCATTTCGGTTGCTGTTCTGAGAGGAGATTTTTCCACTGCAAGTTCGGTTATGTTTTTGTTAAGTGTGGGGGAACTTCTCGAGGATTGGACCCACAAAAAGTCGATTGATGATCTGGCGAGGAGTATGTCATTAAATGTGGAGAATGTCTGGCTTGTGGGAGAGGAGAAGGATATCCTTGTGCCTGTTTCAGATGTGAGGGCAGGAGATTACGTCCGGGTTCATATGGGAAATGTGATTCCTTTTGACGGCATTGTTGCAGAGGGAGAGGGAATGGTCAATCAATCTTCTCTCACCGGAGAATCGATTGCTGTGAGGAAGACAGAAGATGGTGCGGTGTTTGCAGGGAGTGTTCTGGAAGAGGGTGAACTCACGATTTTCGTGAGAGAGAGTGAAGGAGAGACTCGTTTTGATAAGATTGTCAAGATGATTGAAGAATCGGAGAAATTAAAGTCCGGATTAGAGAGTAAGGCAGAACATCTGGCAGATAGTCTTGTGCCGTACAGTCTCGGCGGAACTTTGTTGACATATCTTTTAACACGGAATGCGACAAAAGCGCTTTCCGTTCTCATGGTGGATTTTTCCTGTGCACTCAAACTGGCCATGCCGATTTCTGTCCTGTCGGCGATACGGGAGGCTAATGCTCATCAGATTACGGTTAAGGGCGGCAGGTTTTTGGAAAACATGGCAGAGGCGGATACGATTGTCTTTGATAAGACTGGAACGCTGACCAAGGCAAAACCAACAGTAGTAGATGTTATTTCCTTTAACGGGGAAGATCCAAATGAACTGCTCCGTATTGCTGCATGTATGGAAGAGCATTTCCCGCATTCTATGGCGAATGCCGTGATTGAGGCTGCGCAGAGAAAAGGATTGGTACACGATGAAATGCACTCCAAGGTGGAGTATATTGTGGCACATGGAATTTCAACGACGATTGGTGATAAGAGAGCTGTTATCGGAAGTTACCATTTTGTCTTTGAAGATGAGGGATGTCTGATTGATGCGGCACAGAGCGAAAAAATAGAGTGCCTGCCGGATCAGTATTCTTACCTTTATTTAGCGATTGATTACAAATTGGCAGCAGTTATCTGCATTGAGGATCCTCTGAGGGGAGAGGCTCCGGCGGTATTAGAGCAATTGCGGCAGACCGGAGTTTCTAAAATTGTGATGATGACGGGAGATGGCAGAAAAACAGCATCAGTCATTGCTGAAAAAGTGGGGGTTGATGAATTTTATGCTGAAGTACTTCCTGAGGATAAGGCGGCATTTATCGAAAAAGAGAGGGCGGCCGGACGTAAAGTGGTCATGATTGGAGATGGTATCAATGATTCACCGGCACTGTCGGCGGCAGATGTGGGTATTGCAATTCGTGATGGTGCCCAGATTACAAGAGAGATTGCCGATATCACAATCAGTGCGGATAATCTCTATCAGATTGTTATGCTGAAGTCACTATGTGAAAAGTTGATGAAACGGATTCAAAAGAATTATCGGCAGATAGTTAGTTTTAATACCTTACTGATTCTGCTTGGAGTCGGCGGAGTGATTCAGCCATCGACATCGGCGCTTCTACACAATTTATCAACAATTGCTGTGGGGCTAAAGAGTACGGAACGGTTGTTAGAAGAGTAAAAAAGAGGCAGAACCTTACGAAGTTCTGCCTCTTTTCCGACTTATTTTTTTGATTTCTTTAATAACTTTTTGTACTTCTTTTTCTTACCCTTTGGATATTTGAATTTGGCTTTTTTGTGTATTTTATTAAATGCTTTTTTTCCAATTTTCTTCAAAACCTTAGTTTTAAAAGTAACTTTTTTTAAATTTGTGCACCCATAGAATGCTTTTGCTCCAATCGTCTTAATATTTTTTCCAATGGTAATTTTCTTTAATTTTCTATTGTTTTTGAATGCGTTTTTTGCAATGGAAGTTACTTTGTATTTTTTCCCATTTATTTTTACTGTTGTAGGAACGGTAACAGTTGTTTTATTATTGTCAGAAGGTGCTGTATAGGTGATGGATTTTGTGCCGTTTGCCGTTATAACCTGATAATCTCCGTTCGAAGTAGAGACGGTACCGGTCGAAGCGGTGTTTTCCTCTGTTTTTTTTGTAATTTGGAATGAAATGGTTGTTGTTCCGGAGTAAGTTCCAATTCCTTTTATTGTAGCAGTGGCGGTTCCCGGGTTTATATTGTCGTGGTAGGTTATTGTGTAATGAGTTCCCTCGGTAAGTGTCTTGCCGGCCTCTGTAATGACAGTGACAGGACGGATTTCTTCTCCGGTATATGTGAGAGAAGAGGAGGAAATAACGGGCTTAGCATCTGAGGAAACAGCGTTCTGCAGGGCTGTCTGAGCCTTACTGAGTGAACTTGTGACTGAATTATAGTATGTCATAAAGCGTTCTTTGTATTCAGCAGGTGTATAAGAAGTGTCGCTTCCCCAAGAATCAAATGTCTGTCCATATGTCTTCCATCGGTTCATTGTCCCGCGGGTGCAGATGGCAAAACCGGTGTAATTATAAGAAGAATCAATGATATTCTTGTAGTGACCGATTTCGCTAAAAGCAGTAACTCCATTTAGAAACTCGGCGTACTCCTCATCATACCACTGATAGAATGGATCTGAGCCATAATTCCATGCAAGATTTTCTCCTATATTAAATGCTTTCGCATGTCCGATTACGGTATCAGAATAGTTGCAGTCTGCCTGTGCTGCCGCCATTAGGTAGTCTGTGATTTTTAATTCGCCCACATTGTTTTTGGCACGAAGGTAGTTGCATTTTTCAACATAAGTCATGGCAGGTTCTGTATCATTAAAATAAGTAGAGTCAATCTGACCGACAATGTTGTCGAGTGCCATTTTCATATTTTCGAGGGAAGTGGCATCCTGAGGGTCTCCCTTTTTGGTGTAACTGGAAATAGATGAGTTCGTCAGAGCATCAATCGCAGAGGTCGCATTGACCGAATCAAAAAAACCGAAAGAGCCCTCATCATAGACTGCCTTTGCTTTGTCATAGGAAGCCTGAGCTATTGCCATATCACTCATTTGACCATCATTTTTCAATGGGTATTCATCTGTGACGGAAGATGATGATTCGACTGTTTCCGCAGATAAGACCGGAACCGGCATCAAAAGGGTAAGTGAAGTAAATGCCACGGTCATTAATTTGTACATTCTGTTACATTTCATAAGTTGTATTCTCCTCTCTTTTTGGTATTTGGCAGAAAATCATAAATAATAAGTTTTTCGGCCATCTGTTCTTTCTCTAATTATAATACAAAAAAGGGGACGGTTTCAATAGAAGGATTTGTTCTTTTTGGAGTGATTGCACAAAAAAAGGAAAATTAACAAGGAAATTTAATCAGATTGTCAAAAAAATCATAGAAAGCAAAAAATGTGATTGAATTTCTTTTCGTTTCCCTATATAATAGAGTTGTCTATAAATGAGAATAGTGTCGAAAGGAGTTCATTATGAGCGAAACAACATGTCTTGAAAAGCAGCCTCTTAGTGATGAGATGCTTGAGAAGATGGAGAAGTACTGGCGCGCAGCTAACTACTTGTCTGCAGGACAGCTTTATTTGCTGGACAACCCATTGTTGCGTAAACCGTTGACAATGGATCACGTGAAAAAGAAAATTGTAGGTCACTGGGGTACTGTTCCGGGACAGAACTTTGTCTGGACACATTGTAACCGTGTGATTAAGCGTTATGATTTGGATATGATTTATATTTCCGGTCCTGGTCATGGCGGAAACTTCCAGATTGCCAACACATATCTGGAGGGAACTTATAGTGAAGTTTACCCGAACATCAGTCAGGATGAAGAGGGTATGAAGAAGATGTTTAAGCAGTTCTCCTTCCCATGTGGAGTACCGAGTCACTGTGCACCGGAGACTCCGGGTTCCATCAACGAGGGTGGTGAGCTTGGTTATTCTGTAGCACATGCATTTGGTGCTGTATTTGATAATCCGGATTTGATTGCAGTTCCGGTTGTCGGTGACGGTGAGTCTGAGACCGGTCCTCTTGCAACTTCATGGCAGTCGAATAAATTCCTGAATCCTGTTACCGATGGTGCAGTTCTTCCAATTCTGCACATGAATGGTTACAAGATCAGCAACCCTACAGTATTTGCTCGTATGTCCCATGAGGAAGTTGAGAATTTCTTCAAAGGATGTGGCTGGGAGCCGATTTTTGTAGAGGCAAAAGATGAGATGAATGACGGTATTGATCCGGAAGATCACATCGCTATGCACAAAGCAATGGCTGAGGCGTTTGATCAGTGTATTGAGAAAATCAAAGAGATTCAGAAGAATGCCCGTGAGAACAACGATGCGACAAGACCGGTATGGCCGATGATCGTTCTTCGTACACCGAAGGGATGGACAGGTCCGAAAGTAGTTGACGGAGACAAGATTGAAGGTTCTTTCCGCGCTCATCAGGTACCGATGTCCATGGAGAGTCCAGAGCATCT
>CAMVIN010000119.1 GCA_947167565.1 uncultured Clostridia bacterium
TTTAGTTATTTAATCCTCTTTTTCGCTGTCATCATCACCCTTTTTGGTGAATCGTTCTACCACATCAGGAACCATGTCGAGAATCTTTGTTACTCCATCCTGATTCTTAACATTTACAAGTTTTGTTGTCCCATCTTTAATCACAAGTACGGCACTTGGCTGAATCTTTCCTCCCATACCGCCTCCACCGTTATTCTTCTTCTCTGTAGAACCATTGTTCGCAACCTCATCTGCGGCAAATGCACCCGCTGCCACACCGAAACTGACATCCACAAGCGGAAGAATGATTGTACCATCCTCAAAACGCACGGCATCCCCCACAACGGTCTTCGTTGTAATGAATGTATCCATTCCCTTAAATAAAGACTCTACCGTATCATTGAAATTGTTCTCTGCCAGAATATGAATCCTCCTTATAATGTGTTATTTATTCTCTTCCAAAAATCAATTAACTCTTTTTCCCGGTATATCCGAATCGCAGTCCACACGAACCACCATACCTGCAATCTTCCCCGCACTTCGCCCTCTGCCCGAAATATCTTCTCTTCAAAATTGGGCGTGATACTGACTTCATCGCGGTAAATAACCGGAAAAAGACTGAGTCCTCCTGTCAAAAGACCGGTTGAAGACGGATCCCCGGTTCCAAATTCCACCTTCCCTTGAATGGTTCTCGGAGAAAGGTAGATAAGAAGTCTCTTCAATTCAGAGAGAAGTTTCTTAAAGGCTCGTTTGTTTTCCGCACTTCTTACAAAATCAATTATACCCGATACCCGGTCAAAAGAAAAGGACTTTTTCTTTTTTCTTGTTCTCTTCTTTTTTTTCGGCTGCTCTATATCAAAGTCCTGCTCACTGACTTCCGCAATTCTGAGTTCTGTCTCTTCGTTCTGTGCTTTCTCCTCCGTCGCTTTCCGCACTTTTGCTCTATCATTTTTTTCGCGGTCCGCCCATTCACTCTTTTCCGGTTTATTTTCTTTCTCTCCGTACAAACAGCGAATCGGTATTCCAAACACTTTCAGCATAAACTGCTCCGAAGCATTTTCCTTTACAACACTGACTGCGCCGAGAAGCCACGAAACTCTCACCGAGTACATCATCCCAAAACGGCTCTGACAGATGACTTTGTAACAGACAGGCGCAAAAAGAACCAGAGCCGCTATAACAAGCACCAGCCCCAGTACAGCCAATAGAAAAATTCCAATGAACTTTAATATCGTTAAAACGACTGCCATGTCCTCACTTCCTGTCTAATCAAAATCTTCCTCAACAAAATAATCCCGAACACGCATCTGCGGATTATCTCTCCACATATCACGAATAATAACCTGCAATTGCTCAATCGCAGATTCCTTGTCTTTGGTCAATGCCACCACGTAGAGTTCAGTCTTTTTATAATGCTTAAAAAACAACTGTCTTGTCTCAATAATTTCAAACAGATTATCCGGATTCGCTGCCAAAATAATTATGTAGTAGCTTTTTTTCCAAATCTGTATACTTCTCTTGAGACTGCCAAGACACCGCTCCACATTTTTTTTGGCACGTGACACCTTTGAATTCACTGTCTCATCTGTATATAAGTGTTGATACCAGTGAATCATATATTTCCCTCCCGAATCAGATCCCTGAGCATTTTCAATACCGTACATTTTTCTGCCTTGTCCTGACACCCGAAAAGATTGACACGAATGTACTCCTCCACCTGTTCTGAACGCTGAAAAGTCATAGGAAGTTTATCCAACACCTGTGCCATAATCGCCCTCTTAACCGGCCGGTCAACACTCTTCAACTTGCAAGACAATTTTTCAAGGAACTTGTCGGTACGTTCTCTCACATATTTTGCATCCGCCTTCTCCATTTTTGCCACTTTATCCAAATCAATGAACAGACTGTCGGATAAAAGATTTGCCACCGCAGAAAAATCGTCAAAAAATCCCGTCAATGACAGTTCTGATAACTCTTTTTTATATGAACTTTTTATCTCAAAGAGAACCGATTCCATATAACTTGTCTTTTCTACCTTGTCCTCTATCCTTCCCTCTAGTGGCTCGAGCATTTCATCCATATACTCTTTTTTTGCCAGACACACCCAAATAGAACGGCATGCCGTGACAAGTTTCGTCTGTTCCCCACAGTAAGGCAGAATCAGACACATGGCGTAAATGCAATTAACAACTTTCTGAAGGCTATAATAAAAGTCTGTCACCTCATGAATTGCTTCCGCCCCCTGTTCCAGCGACTGCACAAGTTCCTCGTAACGATCCGCATCAAGATTGCTATAATCAGCCTCCGAAAGCTGCTTTATCCACTGCTCCAATCCCTCATACTCCCCGACATAGTTCTCAGGCTCATAAATCAGAGCGGATGTCCGCAACATATACAAAAAATCATCGAGTGCTGCTTTTTCCCCGTCCCGATACAGTGTCAGTGCCTCCTTTATCCGCTCAAAAAATTTGCTCTTCGTCATATAGACAGGAAGCTGACTCATAACAAGACGCAATTTGTCCCTCACTACACTTTGGTCCTTATCCACAAACAGATAGGCAAGAAGTTCTTTTAAATACAATTCCTCATCAAAAGAGGCCAGTTGTTCCTTCAACTCATCCTCTGACAAAAATTTCAGTTCCATGCGGTTCAACACATATTCATAGCAAATCATGCGATCCGTGTATGCAGTAAATAAATCCATCTTTTTTGTGATTTCATCCCGCAAATCCCGCATCTGACCGGCAATCTCGTCATAGTCTGCCTCTCCCCGCCCCACAGCATCCAGAGCTGCAGTAACCACAGATACTACTTTATTTTCACGTTCAGCAAGTTCTCTCTTCTCCTCCGTAATCTCCTGAATCAAAGTAAACGCCGAAAACGTGAGTTCCAAAGAGGCATATTCCACATAGAGCGGAATCGCCATGTCTCTATATTTTAATAAATTTTTTTTCAGGTTTCTCCCCTCATGAATTTCATGAATCAACCGTTTCACTGTTGTCCTCCTTTCGTGCAGAAATTCTATCATTCCGTAGTTTTCATCAAATAATAAACACCCAGCTCTCCATCCATCTGAGACCGTCTCTTACAAATGTATCCGTTACCGGTTCCCCTGAAAGCACCGGATAGAACAAGAGAAACAGAACGAACGCCGCCCCCAAATAAGACATGCACCATTTTAACCATTTCTTATCCCGCCGGACAAGGCGATACATAAGATACACAATCATCAAGACAATAAATGGCACACTCGGAAAGTAGTGATACGCAAACGTACAGCGTGACACCTTCATCCACGGAACATACTGAACCAGATATCCAAATGCCAAAAACGCAGGTGTCAGTTCACGTTCTTTGATCAACAAATATACCGCTAAAAACAGGATGCAAAGAAATGCAGGTATCCCCGCCCACCATACAAGCGGGTTTCCAAACGCACTGATTCCCTCTTTTGTGCCATCCGCCAGTGTATTACAATAATAGAAAACCGGGCGGTACATAATCGGCCATTTATACCACTCTGAGGCATAAGCATGTGTCGCCTCAAGTCGGGAGTGATAAATATACATATCCCTCTGGTTCTTCACCATCTTGGCAACCAGTCTCATATACGGACTGTCATGTTCCTGAAAATACTCTGCAATCCCTCGATAGGTCTCTGTATATTCCTCCTCGCAGTCCGGATTCACCTCTTTGTCAACAATATACTGAAATCTCTCCTGATTGTTTTTTGCCCCATCCGAAAACGGAATATACGAGGCAAGATAAATCCCCCCGGCAATCAGAATAAAGAAAACAAAACAAAATGCCAGTGTATAAATCGTATTTTTTTTATATACCTTCACGATATGCGCATGCGAAATTCCTTCGGTCTCGCCCTCCGGATGATTCTTGCGCGCCTCCCGGTACTCGAGATAACGCCAAACCATAATGGCGGCAAAGAAGACAGCGAGGCCTGCTGCCGCATATACACCGGTCCACTTTGAAGCACACCCCAGCCCCATCATGACTGCACTGAGCCCCAACGGAACGAATGTTTTTTTCAAATCTGTATCATAAAAGCTGGTCTGACTGTAGCGATACATAAAATAAAACATCGCTATGATAAAAAAGGTTCCATACACGTCAATTGTGGCAATTCTTGTCTGTGTGAAATGCATAAAATCGAAGGCAAACAAAAATGTAGCAGCTCCAGCCGCCCATGTCTTCCCATCGAATAACCGGCGACCGAAAAAGAACAAAAATGGCAGCATCCCAATTCCAAACAGAGTTCCCATAATCCGCCACCCAAACGGATTCATACCAAACAGCCGGATACCCAGACTGATAAAATACTTGCCCAGAGGCGGATGTGTGTTTTCATAGCAGTATAGATTGTGAACAATCTCATATGCCGTCCTGGCATGATAGATTTCATCAAAATATGTGCCGTCACGGAAAGTAGAAATATCTTCATAGTACTCCTGCTCATCAAACAGTGCGGAATAATCAGCAGCATTAACCGGCTCAAGTACATTTCCCTCATTGTCCGTGATAATAAGTTCCTTTAAAACAGATTCATTATTGTTTGCCGTCAGACGGATATAACGATATTTTTTAACAAGGTTATAACTGTCCTCCTCAACATCCTCAACTTTCATTTCATTCCACGTAAACACACTGCCGGCAGACACAACACCGACACTCTCATAGTTCTTTCCGTCCTGAGACAAATCCAGTTGAAACTGCCGATTCTCGTAATTGCCGAGAAATGTGTGCAGCATATCAATGGAAACCTCTTCTCCCATGTCAAGAATAATCTCATTATCCTCCGTATTTGCCTCATGATTCTTGTACGCATAATAATTCCACCCCGTCTCCGGCGCACCGGAATTTCCCAAATCATGAAGAGCTAACAGCGAATAAAAAAGCATGATTGCAAAAAGTACGAGCCAATCTCTTTTTTGCATGGCAGGAATCTTTTTACTGGCGCGTATAAATCCTCTTTTCTCCCAGTGTCTCTTCTCTTTGTTTTCATCTGATCGTTCACGAACAAAATATGCGCGAAACCGCTCTTTTTTATTCGGCGGCGGTGCCACCTGCATCGGCTGAATTGCGGTTTTTGAGAAACAGGCAAAAAACAGATATCCATAAACTGCCAGTGTGAGAATTGCAGTCATGCCAATAATGCCTCCTGTCGGTCCTGTGGACTCAAACTCTACAAAAGTATACAGCACATGGTAGACATTCAGAAATTGAACAACCGAAAATCCAACAGACGTAAAAAACAATTCCTTCGTCGGCTTGACAAGAAATGCTGCCAGCGTCAAAACAACTACCGGAAACATATATCTCTCATGCATACGCACGGAAAACAAAAACATTGTGCTCACAACAATACTCATGCTGATAAAATATTTCGACTTGTCCTCTTTGCATTTAAAAAAGACAAGCGCACTGAGCGCCACTGCCGCAAAAATCGCCAGCATTCCCCAATGACGGTATTCAATATTCAGAAATGTTCCCGACTGATCCGCCCAGTTTTTTCCAAGCAAAGCCCAGACATTGTACGCATTAATCGTACAATATTCATAAGACCCCAGCGTATCTACATACTGATGAAGTACTTTTCCCATACCAAAAGGCAAAATCAGAATAAACATGGCAGCAATCGCCGACACTCCGCCAATAAGATCTCTCAGCACCTTTTCTTTTTTGAAATCTTTTAGAAAGACCTGCTCAATAATTGTCCACAGGATAATCGGTGCAAAGACCAGCGTCTGCGGTTTCAGCAAAACACCAATAACAAACGCAAAATATGCCGGAATCCTCTTTTCTTCCATGCAAAAATAACACGTCAGCAGCACAAGAAATGTAAAGGTACCGTCTGTCTGTCCCCACACAGAAGAATCCAAGACAACAATCGGATTCAAGACATACGTCAGAGCAAGCAGAAGTGATGAACCTTCCGAGAATTTTTTCTTTGCCAGAAGATAAAGAAGAAATCCTGCCGCCAAATCAGCGAGAATCGGAACCAGTTTAATGAGTACCCGTCCCATGTCTGATGTAGTAGCAATCGAAAACAAGTGTCGTATCGCCGCAATCACCCACAAAATCGCCATGTATCCCGGTGGATAATCAGTAAACGCGTCCAAATAGTAGAATTTACCAATTCCATTGTCATAAATCATGTCCGACCATGCATAGAAACAGTTCATATCTGTCCCATGTCCCTCATAGTGCGAAGCAAAAATAAGTTTAACAAGGAATGCCGCCCCCAGAACGAGTACAATATTCCACCAATCTCTCTTTTTTTCCATATAATACACACGAATCCCTGCCACTTCATAGTGCAGTTTCAGACAATACAGCATGATAAACACAACAAGAATAGCCGCTGTCATCAAAATCAATTCCTGTGATACTTCCATAGATTAATTATCCTCCAATCACTGAACATGTTCATGCGTAAACAAATGGTCAGAACAGTACTCATAACTTCCTTTGCATTTGGAGCAGTAACGAAATTCGAGATTTGGTGCATCCTCCTCTGTCCGCCCGCAAATAGCACATCGATGCATAATACGGGTATTCGACTCCGCTCTTTTTACCTTGCTCTTAAATTCCCTTTTTCTCCTTGTATTCCTATACATTCCTCTCACTCCGGCTTTACCGCGTCCAAAAACATAGAAGAATGCCACATTGAGAAGAGCTCCTACAATAAGAGCAACTGTCATATAATCACCAGCTGTCAACGCCTGATAAATCGAATATATATCTAATGCAATATACACAGCCGCCAGCCATTTTGCCTTAATCGGTATAAGAAAATACATATAAAACTGCATGTCCGGGAACAATAGCGCCAACGCCAAAAACAGCGAAGAATATAAATGTTCCGTGCTCACACGGCGCCCTAGCACAAAAGATAAAAGTTCCTGTGAGTAATCCCCATACAATGAACCCAGGGAAAAATAGGAGACAAAGGTAACAACAACTATAAACAGCCAACCGGTGAACATAAACAGTGTAAACCGAAATGTTCCCCATATATTTTCAAGACTTTTCCCTATGAAATAGTACACATACAGCCAGATCGCAAACATTAAAATATCAAAAAAACTTGACACATCACCAATCGGCACTGCGATGATAAACGTAAAAATTCTCCATATCTGACCATGAAGCACCTGATACACATCCAATGATAAAAATTGCATAAATTTTCCATCGGAAACTCTAAACAACGCTGCACCGATAACATTTACTACAATAATATATAGCATAAGATTCGGTATACCAAGATGTCCAAACTTTCGCTCTAACTTATCAATGAAATTCATTTAAGCCCTCCATCAAAACAATAAAACTCTCGAATTTTGCACTTTTCCACCTCAAAACAAGTCTTTCTTGCGGAAAATAATTGCCACTACCAGTGAAACAACAAGTGTCAGTATGATAACCGTAAAAAATCCATAAGGGGCATCCCCCAGCGGAATATTGACAAAGTTCATACCAAAGAAACTGGCAATCATCGTCGGAATTGACATCACGATTGTCACTGTGGCAAGAAACTTCATGACAATATTGAGGTTATTGGAAATAACCGAAGCAAAAGCATCCATCGTTCCACTCAGAATTCCGCTGTAAATGTTCGCCATCTCAATCGCCTGTTTGTTCTCGATAATAACATCTTCCAGCAAATCCTCATCCTCCGGATACTTGCGAACTCTCTCTGTTCTCAGCAATTTTTCAAGCACAACCTCGTTAGAGCGAAGAGAAGTTGTAAAATACACCAAACTCTTTTCCAATTCGAGAAGTTCAATCAACTCACTATTCTTCTGTGAAATATGAAGTTTCTCCTCAATCTTCTCACTCTTTCTGTCTATAATACGAAGATAACGCAGATAAGAAGTTGCATTCCGATAAAGAATCTGGAACACAAACCTCGTCTTCTTGAAGGTATAAAACTCTCTTACACGCTTGTTCTCAAATGCTTTTAAAATTGGAGATTCTTCCAGACAAATAGTGACAATCTGCTCCCTTGCCATATAAATACCAAGCGGAATCGTCACATAGCGGTCTTTCTCATCAAGAGAAGGTATGTCCACCAGAATCATGTTATATCTATCTTCAATCTCAACACGGGAACGCTCCTCATCATCGAGCGGAGCTCTCAAATCATCTCTGTCAATTCCCGTGACTTCTGAAATCATGTCCAATTCTTCCCCTGTTGGTCTTGTGGCGGATATCCAGCAGCCGTCTTCTGCCTTGTCCAACGTCACAAGATCATCCTCTACTGTCTTGTAGATAGAAACCATTGCCTTTACCTGCCTTTCTACCTTATTATATGCCTTAGGATAAAAAGCGGCGACAAAATCATGCGCCGCCGCCCTCAAATGACTTTTTTATTATAAATGTTTCTATATCCTTTGTCAAACTTTCTTTGGCAGTTTATATGTGACATCGGCTGCCACGACAATTTCTTCCGGAGAATTGCACTCCCAGAACTCTTGCATGGTTATATCTGCCTCCGCCAAAATATCTCCTAAGTTTCTTGAACCATCTGCCACAAGAGAGACGAATTCCTCTTCACTCTCCTTTGCTTCTGCCTCCACCGGTTCCTCTTCTTCCTGTGACATTCGCGCCCCCTCAAACGGCATAGGTGGTCTCCCCGGCTCCTCCGGAGGCATAGGTGGTCTCCCCGGCCCCTCCGGAGGCACGGGCGGCATCGGCGGCCGCATTTCACCAAACGGAGGCATCGGTCTTCTTGCTGTCGGGATACAAACTTCCATACCCGGTTGTAAATTATACACATCAATGTACGGATTAGCCCTCATAATCAGCGCCAGAGGTACCCGGTACATCCTGCTGAGCTGATAGAGATTTTCATTTTCTTTTATCACATGTATGATTCCATTGCAAAATCTCTGTCTCATAGTCACTCTCAATCTTTTTCTTTCTCTCTACTATAGTATTCACTTTAATTCTAAAGGTTCGTAAAATTTGAGATAACCACATAGAACGATTGCCCAGATAATGGTTATACTTAATCTGTTGCAAAATGAAATTTTTTGTCGTATAATAGGAACTTAGTAAGAAAAAAGATGTATCACAAAAAGTAACCGAAATGCACCGAATACGCGTGCAAATGGAGGTAAG
>CAMVIN010000120.1 GCA_947167565.1 uncultured Clostridia bacterium
GATGGACAGGTACCTGCTAAGACGGCAATGGCACCGGTGACAAAAGGTGCTGCCATAGAAGTTCCATCCAGCAGATTATATTTGCCAAAAGCAGTCTCATCGGGATTCGCTTTTGAAATTCCAAGGTTGTCAAAGTAGACAGCGGAAATTGAACTCAGGTTGCCGGAAAGACCGCGGACGAGCATATAAGTGTGTCCGCCCTTTGTAACAAAAATATTTTCTCCGGATGCAATGCGTTGGACAGAGTCCTGTTCCCAGCTTACTACGCCGTTGTTTTCAATTCCCCAGTTAAAAGAAATGACGTAGCGGTTTCTTACATCAATATTAAGTGCAGTGACATCGATGTACACGGCAAACTGGGAGTTCCTTGTTCCGGAAAAGGAGATGCATTGTGATCCGGTGCCTTTATTGAAATAATCTACAGAAGAGTGTGACACGTTCTGATAGGATACTTCATTGACAAGATCAACACCAATGTCAGCAGATGTGAGCAAAAGAGGTTCAGAGACATCGAATTCTGTGTAGTAGGATGCCAGTTGTGTTTTTTCATTCTGTGAGTATACAGAGGGGAGAAAATAGTTATTGTTAATTGTAGAAAGAATTTTTTCTCCCGGTGCAAAAAGATCAACCGTTGCGGCACCGTAATCTGAGAAATCAGATCTTGTATCCCGTGGGGAGGATGATCCGACAACAACTGTGTACGGCGAATTTAAGTCATAAGGACAGATGTTTTTTGTGCTGTCGTGGCTTACTCCGTCGTTCCCGGCCGCAAATACGAACAGCGCACCGTTTTGCCCGATTTTTTTTATGAGAGTGGCAAGCGTGGAGGTAGAGGGATTTCCGCCGAAAGAACAGTTAATCGCTGCAATGTTGACACCGAGCTGCTGGGCCTGGTAAATATAATTGAAGGCGCTTGTGACATTAGAAGTGGTAGCATTTCCGGCAGAATTAAATACTTTGAGAGCCATGATTTGTACCTGGGAGGCCACTCCGGCAATGCCGAGTTTATTATTGGTTATGGCGCCAATGGTTCCGGCACAGTGAGTACCGTGTCCGTCCTCGTCATCATCCATTGGATCACTGTCATCGTCCCCGAAGTCGTATCCGTAGGTGCCATCCAGCGAGGTGTTATTTTTCCACATGTGTCCGGCTAAATCCGGATGGGTGTAGTCAACACCGGTATCGACAATGGCAACAACGGGACTTGTGCTGCTCTTTTGGGAATATCCGGAGTAGTGGATGCCTGTAGCATTTGCAGATGAAAAGGTGTCAGTATTACCGAGTCCCCACTGGTAAGAGGAGTAGGTGTCGTTGGTGACAGACATTTTTTTTACATAATAATCCGGTTCTGCCGATACCACATATGCCTGATTATCCAAATGTTTAATCAGTTCTTTAGTTGTGTATTCATCGGAGGAGACGGATACCACATAAAGTGTTTTATCATCTAAAAAATCTGACTGTTCACTATTTTGGGCAAGTACATCGGCCGTGCCGAAGGAAAGAGATTGTTCCACTTCCATTTCCGAGTCAAAGGAAACGGGGCCCTCTTTTGTGAGGGGAGTGTTATCGGGCGCGGCAATTGTCAGAATGACCTGTCCGTCTTTGTAGGAATTGTCGGAAGACGTGTCCTCCGGAGAATTGCTCTCTGTATAAAAAGCCCCTGCATCGCCCGTGCCGGCTGCCTGTGTGCATGACGGACCGGAAAAAAACAGGGAACAGACAAGTGCTGCTGCCATAAAAACGGCGGTAAAACGATGCTTCATGAATCAACCTCCTGATTATTTAGAAATTTTTATTGCGTGAAATCTTATTTGCTGATATTATATATAGTAGATTACTATCAAATTGTGACGGAAATAAGACAAGGAGGCAGAAAACAGTGCTATTTATTAAAGTCGATGACTTAAAACCGGGGATGCGTCTTGGAAAACCGATTTACAACAAAAACGGTGTTTTACTCTATGACCGCGACACCAAATTGACACTTCAGGCAATCTACGGTATCAAGAATTTCAATCTCATGGGATTGTATATTTTGGAGCCGGCTGAACCGGTACCGCCACTCACAGAGGATGATATTAATTTTGAACGTTTTCAGACGATGTCAGTATTCAGTATCCGGGAGGATCTTGATCTGATTGCGGCGGGAAAGAAGGACAAAGGGCTTGACTGGCTCTGCAGTCTTATTATTAAGAATTATGGAAGCCTTGGAAGGAAAATCAATTTTGTACAGAGCCTTCGAAGTGAGGAGGATTTTGTTTACAAACATGTACTGAATGTGGCGATTCTTACTGCACTTATTGCCGGTGAGATGGGAATTACCGGTGCGAGAATGAACATGCTTGTCAAAGCGGCAATTTTGCATGACATTGGTGCATTGGAGCATAAACAGGTTTTTGAAGAGAATGAGTTAGACCATGACCAGAGAAAGGTAATCTGGAACAGTACACAGGAAATCCTCAGTAAATACACTGCGTTGGATGTGGATATTACCCGCTTGATTAATCAGATGCAGGAACTATATGTAGAAGAGGGTGGCAATCTCTCTGAGAATCTGCGCAGCAATCCGAATGCCAATATTCTCTATATTGCGGATTCCTTTGACCGGATGACGGCGATGAAGTCTTACGAAGAGCCGACCTCCGAGGTATTGGCTGTCCGCACAATGCTGGAAAATGAAGAGCGCTACAATCCGCCGATTACCAATTCCCTTGTTAAGGCAATTAATATTTTGTATCCGGGTGTGTGTGTTGAACTCACCGATGGCGAGAAAGGACTCGTTATCCGCGAGAATCCGGACAATATCTTTAAGCCGCTGGTGCTTAATTTCCGGGATAATTCTTTCTGCGATCTCGATGACCCGGATGTTTACAGTAGGGTACAGATTGCGGATGTTATGAAGACGATGGACAACCGAATTAAATTAGATCATTCGTTGCTCGAGACATACGGGCAATAATAAATCTAAAGATTTCACGCTATTTAGTCGAAATAAAATATACGAGTGATGATGCAGAAGACCGCCCGGCAGAAGGCCACCCGGTGGAAGTTCATCATGAATGGAAGAAAGTGAGCGTGAAATCTATGGTAATCCAGAATAAAACACAGATTTCCCTTACCTTGAATGAGACCGGTAAGAGCAGTATGACCGGCTCAAATGTACAGAATGCCAAGGATGGCAAGGTTTTCGGAGATTCCCGGAATGTTACAATGGATTGTGCAGTACAGCAGGATATGGGGAGTGGCACTGTCTATACAGAGGCAGAAGCAAGACAACTGAATATGCAGCCGACGGAGTTGCCGGATACCGGCGCCATGTCACCTTCGGAATTTATCAGCCGGAGCATGACAGGGAAAGACGCCGATGTTCTATCCGATGAGGAGACTCCGTTAGAAGAATATACTTCATCTCAGCTTGAGAGAGCAGTGAGCCGCGTGAAGGAACAGCGTGCGGAGGCAAGGCAGGCAGTAGAAAGACAGGTGGAGCAGGAGAGGAAAAAAGAAGAGGCAATCGAGCAGAACATGATTCATAATGCGCTCGGAAGTGACCTTTCCGCTCAATTAGAGCACCGGTTGGAAGAAAGTGATTTGCCTGTTACCCCGGAGACTGTTACGCGGCTGGCAAATGCTGTCGAATTGACAGAGCAGCGTCTACAGTTTTCTCAGGCTTCGATGAAGTTTTTTATTGGAAATGAATGGGAAATAACGCCGGAGCACATCGGAGCCAGTGTATTTGGCAATCCGCTGATGGCAGGTCGTTCGCAGACAACCGTAGGCAGCAGTTTTGATGAAGTTCAGGAACAAGTAAAAAATATTTTGCAGGGAGATGGTCTGGATGTGACAGAGGGCACGATGCAGACGGCACAATGGCTGTATGATAATCAACTTCCTGTTACATCGGAAAACGTGCAGACTTATCGGCAGTTAGAGGAGATTAAGGACATGGACTCCGATGTGCTGATAGAGAGAATTGTGGATCATCTTGCAGATGGCATATCCCCGGAAAAGGCTGATTTGACCAAGTTGTCCCGGCGTGAGGCAGGTGAAAAGGCAGATCGGCTTCTTGGCGCAGATGAAGCACAGCTCCGACAGGTGTACCCGTCAGAGATTGAATTTTTGAGTGCAAAGCGGCAGTTGGAAGAAATTCGACTTTCCATGACAGCAGAGGCGGCTCGTTCTATGGCTGCCAGGGGGATTGACCTTGATTTGTCTAATTTGGAAAATATCGTGTCTGATCTGCGTATTCAGGAGCAGCAGGCGAAGGAAAACTGGCTTGTGGAGACAGGGCTTCCGGTGACAGAAGAAAATGCGGAACTTCTTTCCGGAACAGTTGCTGCGGCAAAGAATGTTCTGGCAGCGCCGGTGGATTTTCTGGCGCGGACGATGGTTACTGCGGATCGTCAAACACTGGGTGAGTTGTCGGATACGGCGGTTTCTATGAAAGAGCAGTATGACCGCATGGAGCGGACCTATGAAGCGGTGGGGACGGAAGTGAGACGGGATTTGGGGGATTCCATCCGCAAGGCATTTGGTAATGTTGATGAAATTCTGAATGATTTGGGACTTGAAATTACAGCGGTAAATCAGAGAGCAGTCCGGATTCTCGGCTATAATCAGATGGAACTTACGACGCAAAATATCGAGAATATGAAAGCGTATGATGAAAAAATGACGTCACTGATGGAGGACTTGAAGCCACCGGTGGCAGCAGAGCTGATTCGTCAGGGGATTAACCCGTTGGAACTGTCGCTGGATGAGCTGAACAAAGAGGTTCGGAGTGTGCGGGAGCATATGTCGGTGGACGATATCTCTTTCCGCAAATTTATGTGGAAGATGGATCACCATGGGGATATGAGTGAACAAGAACGCAAGAGCATGATTGGTATTTACCGGCTGTTGGATAAAATTGAGAAAAGTGACGGCGCGGTCATTGGCCAGGTTGTCAAAGAGGGGCGGGAAGTATCATTGGCTTCTCTTTTGTCGGCGACGAGAACAAGGCGTGCTGAAGGCATGGATGTACAGGTCAATGACGGATTTGGCGGGTTGGAGAGAACGGTTTCTAACGGGACTTCTATCGATTCGCAGATTATGGCTGCTTATCAGACTTCACTGGCGGGGAAGTTAAAGGAAGAGTTTTCGCCGGCGGTCTTGAAAGAACTGGGTGAGGATGGATGGAATCAGTCTTTGGAAAGTCTCTTGGAAGAAATGCGAAGCGGGGATATTTTGCCGGAAGACATGACAGAATATTATGAGCAGATGGCAAAAGATATTGCTTCGGCTATGGAAGATGCGGAGGGCAATATACTTGCCTTTCTGGAATCACTGGATTTGCCGGATAGTGCCAGAAACCGGATGATGGCGCAGAGTTATTTGAACAATAATCTCAAGGAATCCTTCCGTCTCTGGAAAGAAGATGATAGTGAAGAGCTGATGGAAGTTTTTGATGAGCCGGAAGAATTAGAGAGTGTCTATGAAAAAATCGATGCCAATCACGAAAAAGAGATGGCGAAGTTGAGGGAAAATGACGATATAACCTATGATGACGTTATCACATTGGCGAAGATGGCAGGCGGAATTTCTTTTTACAAGAGTCTTCGGGAGTACCAGTCCTATGAAGTTCCTATTGTGACCGGACAGGGTGTTACTTCCTGCCATGTGACGATACGGAGCGGAGAACAGAAGAAGGGTTCGGTAGAGATTTCTGTGGAATCAGACAGTCTGGGGATGGTGCAGGCAACCTTCCGGGTTACCGAAAGACGCGTCAGAGGATTTGTGACGACTGAGAGGACAGACAGTATGGATATCTGCCGGCAGATACTTGCAGGGTTTGAAAAGGATTTGGAAGAGAATGGTTTTACTATGGAGAGTGATAATCTGGTTCAGGGGAGCCGGCGTTCTCTTCAGGAGATAAATGAGCAGGCGAATGGCGCGAAAAATCGTGATTTGTATCAAGTGGCAAAATGTTTTATTACGAACGTTGCCGGAAAGGATGAAAAAATATGAAAGTAAATGCAAATATTACAGCGATGAGAGCAAATCTCAAACTCAACACAGTGAATAAGCAGTTGACGGAGAGTACGACAAAATTGTCATCCGGGTATCGGATTAACAAGTCAGCGGACGACGCTGCGGGCATGGCGATTTCCCAGAAAATGCATGCGCAGATCCGGGGACTGATGAGAGCGTCCGAGAACGGCTCCGATGGTATTTCTTTTATACAGACTGCTGAGGGTGCGCTGACAGAGATTGAAAACATGCTTCAGAGATGCCGTGAATTGTCTGTTCAGGCATCAAATGGAACGAATACCATTGAGGATAAGATGGCGATTCAGAGAGAGATTTCTTCTCTTCGCGATGAGATTGATCGTCTTGCAGGGCAGACAGAATACAATACGATGAGTATGTTAGATGGCTCTTGCTGCCGCCAGTCTACCTCGAGCAATGTGGGAGTGAAATTGATTTCAGCAAGTGATGATGTGGCATTGAAGAGTTATAAATTCACGATTGATCAGGAGGCAACGCAGGCAACCATGACAACCGGCGGAATCAGTTTCAGTCCGGATGAAGTAGTTACAGAGGAGGCTGCGGGAACAATTCAGATTAATGGAGAGTCCATTGAGATTGAAGCGGGCGAGACTTATGAGGATGCATTTTCAAAGATTCGGAATTATTGTGAGATGATGAATATTGATGTGGCTCCGGTCAGCGGAGATGATGATGCCAACCTCAGTTCTGCTTCCGCCCTCAAATTTACAACAAAGTTATTTGGTTCTGACCAATCTATCTCTCTCACAACAGATAATGCGGAGCTGGCTCAGAAGTTTGGTATTGACGGTGCTTCCGGCACAGAAGGAAAAGATGCTTCTGTAACACTGGATACTAACTCCGGATTTTCCAATACAGCAACTGTATTCTGTTCGGGTGGTCGTGTTGAAGTCACGGACCGTGGTGGTTTCAGTATGATTTTTGATGTGAGTAACGCTTCTGCCGGTTCAGATTCAACAGTGACGATGTTAGATGCCGGTTATGTTAAAATTCAAATCGGCGCGAATGAGGGGCAGACAGTTGATATCTCTGTTCCGCCTGTTACAGTTAAGGCTCTAAACATTGAATACTGTAATGTCTGTACATTTGAGGGAGCCCAGAGTGCTATTAGTGCATTTGATAATGCTATTCAGCAGATTTCAGCAGTTCGGTCCAAACTGGGTGCTTACCAGAACCGGCTGGATTCTTCTGTTTCGAGTCTGGATGTTTCTTCAGAAAATCTGACCGAGGCATGTTCCCGCATTGAGGACGTGGATATGTCTGAGGAAATGACAAAATACACCCAGTATAGTGTGCTTGTTCAAGCCGGAACATCTATGCTGGCACAGGCAAATAATCAGCCACAGACAATTTTGCAGCTGTTGCAGGGCTGATCGTTGGGGGATTGATGTATGGAGAAAGAAGTTTTACAGGGATACGCCACACGCGTGACACAGGCCAACCGGAGTGAACTGGTTGTTATTGTGATTGAGGCGGCATTGGCGAGCATTGAAGAGGGCAGGACTTGTCTTGATTGTGGAAATATAGATGATGCGCGCAAAGAAATCGAACGTGCCAAAGGACTCATTGAAGAATTGATGCGCAGCCTTGATATGAAATATACAATTTCGCATTATTTGCGGCAACTGTACATTTACGCTTATCGAGAATTATGTCAGGGTATTGCCAAACGTGACAGTTCACTGTTTAAGCACTCTTTCGATGTTTTGAATGGATTGCTTCCGTCCTTTGAGGAAGTGGCAAAACAGGATAATTCAGCCCCTGTCATGGCGAATACCGAACAGATTTATGCCGGTCTTACCTACGGAAGAGGTAGTCTCAACGAGACAACTGCTATGACGGGAAACCTAAATCGTGGTTTTGAGGCATGACTGCTTAACTATTCGTAAGCCCGTATTTGTCTTAACAGATAGCGGTAGCGAAAGGTAATAGCGTTCATCTCATAAATATAGCTGTCTATTAAATCAGGGTCCATTGCATTTTCAAAGTGAGAATTAGCGGTTTCCAGTGATTGCTGAACCGCTTCTATCTCACTTTTTAATTGTTCTCTTGCCGCTTGTACCGAATTTTTTTTCCTTGTTTTCATTGCTGTTCACTTCCTCTTTTTTTAATAGTGTGAACCGAAAAAGGGTGGTTTATACAGTGTGGTGTCAAATTCATAGAAAATAATGTTATTTTCTCGAATATTTTACTATAGAGTGCTATCATATATTATGTAATGGCAAAGTAGGTAATATGACAAATTAAGAAGGGTATAATAGTTGAGATTACCCATGGTTACTTAAAAAATGCAGGAATAATGGGGGTGAGTATTGATGGTTTTGTATCACGGAAGCAATGTGGAGATAAAGGATTTTGGAGTCGAAACTTCCGAGGAATGGGCGAGATTCGCTATGAATAACCGAAATCGTAAGTTCCGGAATTTCGCTGATCTGGAATGCAATTTTGACAACAAGTATTGAGAAAAGGATGTGATAATCAAAATATACCATGTAAAAAAAATGCGCGACTGAAAACTGCGCGCATAACAAGAACGGCAATGCCATGTTCGGGCAGACACTACTCTGCTGTTCTGTCAGAACGAGTTCTGAACCGATGATGAAATTGACATCATTGTTCATAGACACATAGATGTTCTCTTTCAGCGACATCTCCTTATCGAAACGCTCCAGCAGAGTTTCCGGTTCCCGGCGTTTTGCCAGACGCTCATTGAGTTTTTGTGGTCGTTTTACGCCGAAAATACGTTAAAACCAGCTGATTCCATATCAGTGAAATCAGCCGGTTTTCTTCCATGCTCTGTATGTGTTTGTTTTTTATTATGTGACGCCTAATGGCGCATAGGTTATAACCTTATCTGTTTTGCAAAAGTTTCAACTGCTCTTTTAATTCTTCTATTTGCCGGTCTCTTTCTGCCACTTGCTCTTTCGCTTCTGCTACCTGCTCTTTCGCTTCTGCTATCCGCTCGTCTCTTTCTGCTACCTGTTCTTTCGCTT
>CAMVIN010000121.1 GCA_947167565.1 uncultured Clostridia bacterium
CCTTTTTTATGGATTATTACCCCGGATGTACTGCTGTCTCCGCTCCCCTTGCTCTCACTCTTCTTCTCTACAATTCGGAAGGTCAGCGTCTTCGTCCCGGTGAAATCTCCCATTCCCCTGACAATCACTTTGGCAGTTCCCGCTTTAACATTATTTTCATAAGTGACGGTATAATCTGTTCCGGAAACAAGCCCCTCCGCTATAACAGCCGGCTTTTTTTCTGTGCCATCCGCCTCATAACTATTCTGTTCAAGAGTTATTGCCACTTTGCTGATATCAATCGTTGTTCCGGTCAAAATACTGTCCGGTGTTGAAAACGCTTCTTCCGGTGTTTTATTCCATACACCAAGTGCAGGTATCGTCTCGAGTTCCTTGTCTTCCATAATCATGACCTGCGACCCCTCCACCGAAGTATCTCCGACATAGGACCAAAACACGGATTTCGGCATAGTCACCGTCACCTCGGTACCCTCCGGCACCTGATTGAGTTCCTCCGGATACTGATAACGAAACCGGATTGTTCCCCCCTTGAGTACAGCCTGACTTCGCAGCGACAGAAATTCTCTGTAAGTAGCTGAGATGGTGTTCTCTTTTTCTTCTATACAAGGATAACTATCTACAGTTATAATTCCCGATAACAACGTAAAACATCCTTCTGTATCATTATGTAAGGATGCCACATTTATCGCATTACCTCTTCCACCGATACACATAGACAAGGTCGGACCATCAATAGCCAGTTTTCCCACCACACCAATTCCGCCTTTATATAATTCCTCTTCCGGAATGTATCCCTGAATATCTAACTTCCCATCACCGGTGAATGTGACATCAAATCCACTAATAGAAATAACACAATCGTTCGGACCATAATAATACGAGGCAGTAAAGGTATTTGTTCCCTTAATTTTAATCTCCAGCGGCGGAAGTGTATTGATAACCTCGCACTTCACCGAAAGGTAGTATCCATGAAAATCATTCAGTGTAATTACACCGGAACCCATATCATAGGTAAAATCCTGTTGCGGCGATTTGTCTAAATGCGCATCATAATAGTCATCATCTTCATAGACGTCGCAAGAGGAAATATCTTCAAAGTTGACACTCGTTAATGTAACCGGATATAACCCCTCTGAATCTGTGTTCACGCCAAAGGCAAAATAATAAGTCTGTCCCTTTGTCAGATACAGATTATATGAGTAGGATTTGTTCGTGTTATATTTATAGGTCTCATAAACCAATTCTTTGTTCTCATCATACATGAGAATTTTCGGGACTCCGGTGTCCTTTGACGAAGCTATGTTATAATACCCTGTCTGCCCAGCCGTATACTTATAATATTGAAATTCCTCCATACCGCTGACAGATATTGTCTGAGATATGTCCAGCGACATAGTTTTTGCCGTATCCCACACATCGGCCGCCTTGGCACAGTCTGCTCTGTTACATGATACTACTGTCAGAAACATAAACATCATCATACCGATTATTGTTTTCCCTGTAATTCTCATACTATTATCTCTCCCCATATTCTTATTATTGTAATCATTATACAAAAGCAGAGAGCAGCCTGTCAATGCTGTTCTCTGCCAAAAATCACATCCCCCTGTGAATCGCTTCCTCCCCATATCTTTTTCTGATATCTCCCATCATTTGGTCAAGTCTTCCTCTTTTTTCCTCTTTTTCACGATTTTTTTCGTTTTCTTCCACCTCAAACAATGTCATCTGACGATAACTTCCGTCATCAAGGCCGGAGGCCCGGACTCCAACCAGACGAATTCCCATTCCCGGCTCAGAAAAAAGCCCCTCACCACCCCGCTCCGGTCTGCCTGACATCTTACTTTCCCCGAATACGAGTGCTGACATCAATTCGGTTGCCGTCTCAAAAATAACCTTCTCGTCATTTGTCGATTTGGACAGCTTCGTCTGCATGGAATGCTTTTTGAAATCGCTGGTCTTTACAATAACACTGATGGTACCTGCATAGCAAGTATCCCTTTTCATGCGCCCCGCTACTTTCTCAGATAAATACTGCAGTTTTTGAGGCATTTCCGTCCCATAGTTATCTCTTGTAATATCATAGGGTGTTGTCGTCTCATTGGAGTAACTTTTTGCCTCCCTCTCTTCGGTCGCAAGCACATCACTCCCGATTCCGTTAGCACTTCGGTGAATATACTCTCCTCCCTTATTCCCTAAGTGAGATTGAAGCACCTCCAATGGCATCTTTGCCGCATCACCAATTGTCTTAATTCCAAGTCTGTTCAACCGTTCAGCCGTTCGTTTCCCACAGCCATACAAATCCCGAATCGGAAGCGGCCACATTTTAGAGGGTACTTCTTCCGGAAACAGCGTATGTATTTTGTCCGGCTTCTCAAAATCACTCGCCATTTTTGCCAACAGCTTGTTATTCGAAATTCCGACATTTACCGTAAACCCCAACTCCCGATATATTGTATTTTTGATATTCTCCGCCAGACAGAGCGGATACGGCAATTCCTCTGTCACCATAGTTTTGTACTGGTCATATAATCCGGTAACATCCATATATGCCTCATCAATAGAAGCTTGTTGAACGACATCTGTATAGCGATATAAAATGGCAATAAAGGCGCGGGAATATTCCCGATAAGTAGAAAAATCAGAAGACACCAAAACAAGAGACGGACATTTCTGCAGTGCTTTCGCCACAGGTTCACCCGTCTCGATATGAAATTTTTTGGCCGGAACAGACTTCGCCGTCACGATTCCGTGACGGGTTGCCTGATTCCCACCGACAACCGATGGAATTTCTCTTAAATCCTGCGACGTCGGATCATCTTTCAGTCGCTTCACCGCCGACCAGGATAAGAAGGCCGAATTCACATCAATATGAAAAATATATTTCTTCTCACTCATCGCATATTTTCTTTGCTTTTCTTCTTTCTTTACGTTATAATATTGTTATCGTCAACATAGAAGATTTTCTTTATGCGCCAAGGAGGTGATTGTTTTGACTCCGGAAGAAAAATTTAATCGCATGATCGAGGAGCCCGGCTCCTTTCGATGCAACGAATGCGGACACACGATGAATTACATCGGCAGCGAAATATACAAATGTTCCCGTTGTGACAATGAATATCTCACGGAATATGGCAGAATCAAACAATACCTCGATGCCCATAAAGGCTGCAGCATGATGGAACTGGCACAGAACACCGGCATTAAACTGCGTAAGATTCAAGCCTACATTCGGGAAGGAAATATTACCGCTACAACGACACGGCACATTTTTTAAAATAGATGTAACAATTACAGCGCCTCGCCTGCTTCTGTCGCATTTCCGCAGATAATGGTAAGGTTTCCGTTTCTTGCGCGAAGTGCGTCGATGAATTCTTTTTCTTTGCCCGGATTTTTCATCTCAATATTGTACTGTAATTGATACATACTTCCCATATTTGTCGTTTTTACCATTACCTTATCATAGGATTTTAAATATTCACGAAACAAGTCATCAAAGATGGTCATGTAATCCAAGTCCTCATAGATTGTCACTTTCAAACTCTGCATTTTTTCTGCCCGCATGCGAACCGGGAAAAAATGAACCAGCAGCATAACCACACAGAGAGCCACTGTTACATAACAGCCATAGGTCAAATATCCCATACCAAATGCCAAGCCTGTAACCATCGTGAAAAAGATAGCAGAAATCTCACGGGCACTTCCCGGAATTGACCGGAAACGAACCAGCGTAAAGGCACCCATGATAGCAACCCCTGTTCCAAGATTGCCATTTACCATCATAATGACGGCCTGCACCAATGCGGGAATCACCACCAAAGAGAGACAGAATCCCCGGTTTGCACGCTTTCTGTCTGTATAATAATAGCATATAGCAATAATAAGTCCACAGAGAAGAGACACCCCTGTACAAATCACCGCAGAGCGAACACTTAAAGTTGCCTCCGCTGTATTAAAAACACTCTCAAACATAATTCATTCCTCCTGTCTGTTTTATTTTCTTTTGATGTATTCCCACCGCCAATCTGTCAGTTGCTGTCTCATTGATCGGATTTGTAGTCTCCCTTTTTCTGTTCAGAACCATCATCGGCAGAATAATTGTCTTGTACGCTGTTCCGTATTTGGAAAGAGAAGCCGGATATATCTCCATTTCCTCAAAAATTTTAATCAGCCAGAACGGATACGACTCCTGCACCTTCACTTCCAGCACAACCGTATCCTCTGAAAAAAGCAAATCCCCTTCATCTCCTGCCTCAAGAGACACATCGTTGAGCCGGCTGCGAATCCGAAAATCAAAAGTCATGCGAAGCTCCGGATCTTCTTTGCCAAACATGGCAATGCGGTCATACGCCAGATAGATAGCATTTTTCATCGGATAATGTTTCAGAAAATAGGTAAGTTCTGAGGCAATCTGTCCATTCGTCCCCACAACCTCTCCCTTTCTCATCGTCTCTTTGGCGTCTTTTAAACTCATGGGAATACGCCGTTTGTAGACAATTCCCTTATATTTCTTCTTTACTTCCAAAAATACCGTGTCTTCTTCTCCCGGTACACCATAACTTCTCAGTCTTAATTTTTCCTTGTAAACCGGTTTTTCAATCGAACTGCGAATCAGCGAATAATCTGCTGTGTCATAATAAATGTTGCAAATTGTGCTCAGACCATACTCATCAACCTGCATATATTTGTCAATTTTCTCCCGAAATATCCGGTATTGATCTCCCTTTAGCACGAACTTTTTCTCATAGCGTCTGAATACAGTATTGAAATCTGCCATCGCTACCACCTCCTGATAGGCTAATCCTAACATGTGAAACTTAAAATAACCTTTATTTATAAAACTTTTTGTCAATTTGTTATAAAATCACTTTAAAATTCCGATATAATATATATCATAGGAAGGAGGGGGTTTCTATGTCCAATAATATGAATTCGAACTATTCTCCTATTGATGGAAAACCGATTCGTTGTCAACTTTGTCACGGAAAAATGGACTACAAAGGAAGAGGACAATATGTGTGTGTTTCTTGTGGCAATCGGGATTTTGATGATTACGGAAGGGTTAGAAATTTTTTGGAGGAATATGGAGTTGCACCATCATCTATTATATCTGACGTTACCGGTGTATCCGAACAAAAGATTGACGAAATGCTGAAAGACGGACGCATACAAATTGCCAAGGGAAGCAAACCATATCTAAAATGCGAAACCTGCGGTGCCCCTATCCGTTATGGCCGATTCTGCCAGCGGTGTATCATTCATGTAGTGGGGGGAATTTCTTCTGCTTTTGACGCAGATAAGATAAAACGATCAAATCGCGGTTTAAATACTGGAAAAATGTATTTCAAGCATAACAAAGAAAATTAACAATAAAAAACCTTCATGATTGAATTCAACACGAATCATGAAGGTTTTTTTACTAATATTCTATATTCCTCACTGAAGTCTTTGCTGTAATTCCTTACTCAGTTCCTCGTAGCCCGGCTTACCGAGAAGCGCAAACATATTCTTCTTATAACTCTCAACCCCCGGCTGATTAAACGGATTTACACCGAGAATATATCCACTGATGCCACATGCATACTCAAAGAAGTAGAACAATTCTCCAAGATAGAACTCATTCTGTTCCGGAACGCGGATAACAAGATTCGGTACATTTCCATCTGTGTGAGCAAGCTGAGTTCCTTTCATCGCGTTCTTGTTGATGAAATCCATGGTCTTGCCGGCAAGATAATTCAGACCATCCAAATCTTTCTCTTCTTCTTTCACTGTGATATCCAATGCAGGCTGTTCCAATTCCATTACAGTCTCATACATAATACGGGCACCGTCCTGAATAAACTGTCCCATTGAGTGAAGGTCAGTCGTAAGATCAACAGAAGCCGGGAAAATACCCTTCTGATCCTTGCCCTCGCTCTCCCCATAAAGCTGCTTCCACCACTCACTAACATAGTGGAAAATAGGCTCATAATTTGCCAGCACCTCAACACTCTTACCCTTCTGATGAAGAATATTTCGAACTGTTGCATAAAGGATAGAATCATTTTTCTCAATCGGTGTCTCCAGACAAAGTTTTCTCATACTCCGGGCACCTTCCATCAACTTCACAATGTCCGCACCACTTGCTGCAATCGGAAGAAGACCTACTGCCGTGAGTACAGAGAAACGCCCGCCTACATCATCCGGTACTACAAAAGTCTCATATCCTTCTTCCGTTGCAAGACCTTTGAGCGCACCTCTTGCCTTGTCTGTGGTCGCATAAATTCTCTTTGATGCCTCTTCCTTTCCGTATTTGTTCTCCAACATCTCCTTGAAAATGCGGAAGGCAATCGCCGGCTCTGTAGTCGTACCGGACTTACTAATGACATTGACAGAAAAGTCTCTGTCGCCAATTGTCTCAATCAACTGAGACAGGTATGTACCACTGATACTGTTTCCTGCATAATAAATCTCAGGAGTTTTGCGTACCGACTTATCAACACTGTTATAGAAGCAGTGACGCAAAAATTCTATTGCCGCCCGGGCTCCCAGATAAGAACCACCAATACCAATTACAACAAGTACCTCTGAATCTGACTGAATCTTCTCTGCGGCTTTCTGAATCCGTGCGAACTCCTCTTTATCATAGTCCTCCGGCAAATCTATCCAGCCAAGGAAGTCATTCCCCGCTCCACTCTTCTTCTCAAGCGTCTCTCTTGCCGCTTCCACTGCTGCCTTCATGGAATCAATCTCATCGTCACGAATAAAACCGGATGCCAATGAATAGTCAAAAGTTACATGTTTTTCCATAATTCAATCCTCCTAAACGTATCAATATTACTTAAATTATACTTTTAGAAATAGGTTGTGTCAACACCTTTTATGTAGTCTCAAGCTCTCATCTTCTCACAATTTAATCACATATATTCTCTCAAAACATCACGTATAATTTTTTCTTCTTCTTTCGTAAATTCTACCGGTACAGGTTCCCTGGACTCCAGCTCCCTCGGCATCAGATTCACTACCTTTCCCTGCCGGTCGGGCTCTACTTCCGGCTCGAAATATTCCTGTTGATATTTCTCCACTATCTCAGGATGAAATGTCTCATTCTCCAGCCTCGGCTTATATACATTTTCCAAATAGTCCACAATATCTACACGAAGCAAATCCTTTTTTTCTGATAAATGAAAAAGACAGTCGATAAGAAGAAGCATCCCGTTTCCCATGATTCCGGCGAACAGTGTCGCATATACAATATCAGCGTTCAGATTCCACGCCATTGAGCAGACAGCCCCGCCAAAACTGAGAATCATCGATGCAAGCATCAGAAATTGACCAAGCGCCTCCCACACGCGGAGTCTGACACCGAGCAGGGTATAATGCCTCAGATATTTCTCCACAAATACCGGCACGTCAGGAACTCCGATTTTCAACTGATAGCAGGTATTAAATTTATTACACAAATTTTTCATCAGCCTGTGCCGGGAATGTCCGATATCCCTTGACGCGCGAACCAGTCTTGTATATGTATGGCTAAGCATTCCTTTCACAAGCCCTCCCAGCAGACAAAGCCCCACTGTCACATCCACCATTCCAAATTCACTTAAAAAATCTGTCATACTTATCCTCCATTCCGGGGGTACGAATCCCCTGTTGTATTCGGATGGACAACCCATCACTGAGAATCAGTATAACAAGTAAGGGAGTATTTGCGCAGGCAAATCTCCCTTTTTCTCAAAAATCGTTCGACACCATTCGACAAAATCCGGGCAAATCTCCCTTAATTCGACGAAAGAGCCACTTTATCGATAATATCCGCCACCATGGTGACAGCATTCTGCTGATTGCTCGCTGCCATCGCATCTTTGTATTTCTGCTTGTTCTCGTCTACATACTGAATTGCCTCTAACAGTCGTTCACTGGTCAGATCCTCTTCTTTAATAACGTAACTGAAGCCCTGCTTCTCAAAAGATTCCGCATTTAAAATCTGATCTCCGCGACTCGCCTCAAGGGAGAGAGGAATCAAAATATTCGGTTTATGCAGAGCAAGAAGCTCACAAATCGCATTGGCCCCCGCACGAGAAATGACAAAGGATGCAGCATCCAGCAAATCACATAATTCTTTCTGGATATATTCAAACTGAACATATCCCTCTGTTCCCTTCAGCGACTCATCGACTTTATCTTTGCCACAAAGATGGATAATCTGATATTTTTCCAGAAGATCTGGAAGAATCTCCCTCACCGCCTCATTAACACGGACAGAACCAAGGCTCCCTCCAATGACAAGTATCACCGGTTTCTCCGCGGAAAACCCACAAAAGTCAAGTCCTGTCAGCCGATTCCCGGAGAATAGTTCACTCCGTATCGGAGAGCCCGTCAAATGCGCCTTATCCGCCGGAAGATGCTCTAATGTCTCCGGAAAGTTAGCACAAATTGCCGACGCTGAGGAAATACAGAGGCGGTTGGCAAGTCCCGGCGAAATATCGGACTCATGCAGTACACAAGGTACATGACGTCGCTTTGCCGCCTTCACGACCGGCACAGTAACAAAACCGCCTTTAGAAAATACAACCGCAGGTTTTACTTGTTTTATAATCTTGTCTGCCTCCGTGAACCCCTTCATAATGCGAAATGGATCCGTAAAGTTTTTTACATCAAAGTACCGACGTAATTTACCGGATGAAATCCCATAATATGGAATATCAAAATTTTTAATCAATTCTTTTTCAATTCCCTCTTTCGAGCCAATATAGTGAACTTCATATCCCCTCTTTTCAAGTTCCGGAATCAACGCAATATTCGGTGTCACATGTCCGGCAGTTCCGCCACCTGTCAAAATTATTTTCTTCAATTTCCTGTCCTCCTCATCCCACTACAGATTTTTCTTAATCTCTTCTGCAATTGCAGCCATATCTTCCGGCATCTCTCCCTGTTTCCATCCAACATTCACGCTGTCTCCCTCAAATCGCGGAATCACATGCACATGAGATCGGAAGCGCACAAGTCTGAACTCCAGTCCCAGATCGCAATCCCTTATGCCGTCTT
>CAMVIN010000122.1 GCA_947167565.1 uncultured Clostridia bacterium
GACTCAGTTGTGAGCAAGGTTGCCGCAACGCTTGTTGCGTTCTGAAGGGCACTTCTTGTCACCTTAGCCGGGTCAAGAATACCACTGTCTACCATGTTTACATATTCCTCAGTCAAAGCATTGAAACCGAATCCCGGCTCTTCTGCACGGACTTTATCCACAATGACGGAGCCTTCCATACCGGCATTCTCTACAATTCTGCGAAGTGGAGCCTCAAGAGCCTTGAGCTACCTTGGCAACTTCCTTGCTTGCATGGATATAAGCAGATCCGCCACCTGCGATAATTCCTTCTTCTACTGCTGCTCTTGTTGCTGCGAGAGCATCCTCCATACGAAGTTTTGCTTCCTGCATCTCTGTCTCAGTAGCAGCACCAACACGAATCACAGCAACTCCACCTGCCAGTTTAGCAAGTCTCTCCTGCAATTTCTCACGGTCGAAATCTGATGTAGTCTCTTCAATCTGAGTTTTAATCTGAGCAATACGTGCATCAATCTCAGATTTCTCACCCTCACCGTCAACGATAATCGTGTTCTCTTTCTGAACTTTAACAGACTTCGCACGACCGAGCTGTTCAAGAGTCGTCTCTTTGAGGTCAAGACCAAGTTCCTCGGAAATCACCTCACCACCGGTAAGAATAGCAATATCTTTGAGCATTTCTTTTCTTCTGTCGCCGTACCCAGGAGCCTTAACAGCTACAACATTGAAGGTTCCTCGAAGTTTGTTGATAACCAATGTGCTGAGTGCTTCGCCCTCAACATCCTCGGCAATAATGAGAAGTCTTGCACTTGCCTGAACAACCTGCTCCAAGAGCGGAAGAATCTCTTGAATATTAGAAATCTTCTTATCTGTAATCAAAATGTATGGAGAGTCCAACTCTGCCTCCATCTTATCCATGTTAGTAGCCATATATGCGGAAACATATCCACGATCAAACTGCATACCCTCAACCATGTCAAGTTCTGTCAGCATTGTCTTGGACTCTTCAATTGTAATAACACCATCGTTAGAAACTTTCTCCATTGCATCAGCAACCATCTCTCCAACATGCTCATCGCCGGCAGAAATAGCTGCCACTTTCGCAATCTGCTCTTTGCCGGAAAGCGTAGAACTCATATTCTTGATAGCTTCAACAGCTGTCTCAGTCGCTTTCTTCATACCCTTGCGAAGAATAATCGGGTTTGCGCCGGCAGCCAGATTCTTCATTCCTTCATTAATCATTGCCTGTGCCAGAACAGTAGCAGTTGTTGTACCATCACCTGCAACATCATTGGTCTTTGTTGCAACTTCTTTTACCAACTGTGCGCCCATATTCTCAAAGGCATCTTCTAATTCAATCTCTTTTGCGATTGTCACACCGTCATTTGTAATCAGCGGTGCGCCAAATGACTTATCCAATACAACATTTCTTCCCTTTGGTCCAAGTGTAACACGGACTGTATCTGATAATTTGTTAACGCCTGCCTCCAAGGCTGTTCTTGCGTCTGCTCCAAACTTAATTTCCTTTGCCATCTCTCTCTACCTCCAAACTTATTCTACAATAGCTAAAATATCGCTCTGACGTACAATAATATATTCTTCACCGTCAATCTTAACATTGGTTCCTGCATATTTGGAATAAATCACCTTATCACCGGTCTTTACTTCCATCTTTATCTCTTTGCCATCAACCATGCCGCCCGGTCCCACTGCAACAATCTCTGCCTGCTGCGGTTTTTCCTGTGCCTGTCCCGGCAATACAATACCGGATTTGGTTGTCTCTTCTGCATCTAACTCTTTTAAAACTACTCTGTCACCTAAAGGTACTAACTTCATGATTCTTTCCTCCATTCTTTGATCTTTGTTAGCACTCACTACCATTGAGTGCTAACCCATTGGCACTATAATATGCAATTACTGAAAAAAATGCAATGTCAATAGTGATTGTTTTTTTTTATATTTATCACTATATTCTCTTTTATTCTCTTTTATTCTCTTTTATTCTCATAAATTATTTTTTTAAAGACTTACTGCTTTGCCTCTTCCTGACTCTTTAGTTTTTCTTTCAAATCCAATGCCTTATCTTTAATTCTCTTTTGCACACCTCTTGCCACAAGCACTTTAGCTACATATTTTTTGGCACTCTCTGTATTCCCGGTGCGCCTTGCCAGTTCTGCCAGAAGGTACAACATCGTATGCTCATCCATACCACACATTGGAAAATCTTCCTTCTGCATAGCTGTCTCAAACCCCTCATAGGCATTAATCAAAAACTCTTTCTCGCCCTCTAAGAGTTCTAAGACCTCTTCTTTTTGATAACTCCCTGACATCACCATTTCACGTTTGCCGCGATAGAGCCACGCAAGTTTCAGACAAGTATATGCTTTCTCACTGTTCTTTGCATTTTTGACAATTGTATTTAATAAAACTAACTTGTGGCGAACAATTGCATCATCATAAGAAAAAGTTTTCTCCTTTTCTTCCGGATATTCAAAGTTGGGAGAAATCTGCTCTTTGACCGCCTTTGCCTGACTGGACATAACAAAATTAAAATACCGGTTCAGTGCAGCATAGCCGCACTGTGGGCAGACAACCGCATCATATTTCAAAGAATCTACGGTTTGATATCTCGGACGCAAATCAGAATCCGCACCAATCAGACGTACTTTTCCGGTTCGAACCATCTTGGTCTTAAATTCAAAATCACAAACCGGACAGCGGTAGGTCTTGTCAAAAATCAATTCCTCCTCTGTCACTTCTTTTTTCTTCGCCGGTTCTTGTTCTTCTTTTTTTTGCCCCTTTTTTTCTGGCTCTTGATAAATATCAACTTTCTTCACATTTTTCAAACCAAATCCTTCAAGGCCGGAAAACAAATTCTTCATAATTAATTCCCCCGATTTAATTCTTTTTGTATTCTTCCCTACCCTGTTATCTAATTGGGACGATAGGAACTCTTCAACGAAACTATTCTGTTAAATACAGGTTTTTCTTTGGTTGAATCCTTTGTGTCAACACAGAAAAATCCGGTTCTCATAAACTGGAATTTATCCCCCGGCTCTGCTTCTGCCAATGCCGGCTCAATATAACAGTTATTTTTTACAATCAAAGAATTCGGATTCACATTTACAGAACCATCCTCGTTATAAACGCCCTTCTCTTCGTCCACAATATTTTCATACAATCGCACTTCAGCAGTTTTGGCCGTCTTTGCAGCCACCCAATGAATGGTACCTTTTACCTTCCGTCCGGTAAAACCCGAACCGCTCTTGGTTTCCGGATCATACGTACAGTGAATCTCCGTAACATTGCCGGCCTCATCCGTCTTATAATCCACACATTTGACAAAATATGCACTCATCAAACGAACTTCATTCCCCGGATAAAGACGCTTATATTTCTTTGGCGGTTCAATCATAAAATCTTCGCGCTCTATAAATATCTCTCTTCCAAAAGGAACCTTTCGAGTTCCCAGTTCCTCATTTTCTTGATTATTTGGCACATCAAGGTATTCAATGGAATCCTCATCATAATTGTCAATAATCAGCTTGACCGGATCCAGAATCGCCATCATTCGTGACTCACTCATCTTCAGATCTTCACGAATACAGTACTCCAACATCGCATAATCTACCGAACTGTTGGACTTTGACACCCCACACAATTCCATAAATTTACGAATAGATGATGCCGTATACCCACGGCGACGAAGTGCTGTAATTGTCACAAGACGCGGGTCATCCCAACCATCTACGATTCCGTCCTCTACAAGTTTTTTAATATATCGTTTACCGGTCACTACATTCGTGAGATACATCTTGGCAAACTCAATCTGTCTCGGCGGCACCTCAAACTCGCATTCCCGCACCACCCAGTCATATAATGGTCGATGATCTTCAAACTCCAGTGTACAGATAGAGGGGGTACTCCACTCTACGGCGTCCTCAATCGGATGAGCAAAATCATACATAGGATAGATACACCATTTATCACCAGTATTGTGATGATTCAAATGGGCAACTCGATAAATAATCGGATCGCGCATATTGATATTAGGAGAAGCCATATCAATTTTAGCCCGGAGCACACGGGAACCGTCCTCACATTTTCCCTCTCGCATCTCCTCAAATAACTGAAGGTTCTCCTCGATTGTCCTCTCCCGATAGGGACTGTTCTTTCCCGGTTCTGTCAAAGTTCCCCGATACTCACGAATCTCTTCCGGAGACAGGTCACACACATAAGCTTTTCCTTTTTTTATCAGTTTTACCGCACATTCATACATCGTATCAAAATAATCTGATGCAAAATAAACCGGCGGCTTTTCTCCGCAAATCCACTCTACATCCGCTGTGATGGAATCCACAAATTCCGTCTTTTCTTTCTGCGGATTTGTATCGTCAAATCTCAAATTAAATGTGCCATTATATTCTTTTGCCAACCCCTGATTCAAAATAATCGACTTGGCATGACCGATATGAAGATATCCATTCGGTTCCGGCGGAAAACGAGTGACCACTTTGTCATACACGCCCTCCTGCAAATCCTTATCAATTTCGTTCTCTATAAAATTTTTGGTAACAACTTCCTCTTTCGTCTCTGTATTCTCTGCCATGAAAAAAGCCTCCTTTGCGTATCTTATACCATCATACCACAAAGAGGCTCATTAGAAAAGTAATTTTTTTACCACTTTACTTTAAAATCATGTCCGCTAATGCGAAGTTTCGCATTTCTCAAATGCATACTAAAATACAAATACTTGCTCATATCAATCTTTTTGCCTTTGTAATTTACATAATCTCTTCCCTCAAGTGCCTTAATCGCTGCTTCTTTACATTTTTTCCGGGAACCCTTATCATATGCACCCGCTGCATATTTCTTTAATTCTCTTCTCATCTTTCCCTGACGAACCGGGGAAAACTGACCTCTCTCGTAAACAACTTTCTTTACTGTATTCGGAAACTCATCCGAGAATACGCGGTTCATAATCACAATACCGACCGCAATCTTGCCCGCTGCGCACTGGTCACCTGCCTCACAAAAGATAATGCAGGACATAATTTTCAAGTCTTTATTTGTATATTCACCTTCTTCATAATCTGTTGCAGCTTTTGCCTGCGTTGCGCCAACCATACAGAATAAACCAAGTGCAAAAACCATCATCATACGAACTGTCATTTTTTTGAAACTCATTTTTAAAAACTCCTTAATATTTGTAACATTTTTGTAATAATTTTAACATATATTTCAGAAATGTCAACACAAATTTTAAAAAAACCACTATTTGCCAATAACAAATAGCGGTTTTCCGTCGTTTTTAAGAAATATTTCATTTGAATTCCTTAACAATTTCGTCAAACTTCAAGCTGCCTCCAAACAAGTCCAATGCACTTCCAATGGTAAAATCAATCTTACCCTTTCCAATATTCTGAACTCTCTCTATATCTTCTCTGCTTCCAATACCACCGGCATATGTGACAGGCAACTCATTTTCTTCCGAGAGAAGTGTCAATACCCCCTCATCCACTCCCATTCCTGTTCCTTCCACATTGACCGCATGGACAAGGAACTCATCACAGTAAGAGCTGAGTACACGCATGAGTTCCTGATTCAATGGCTGTTTTGTAAATTTTTGCCATCGGTCAGTCACCACATAATACGCCTCTCCCTTTCTGCGACAGCTCAAATCCAGCACCAAATGCTCTTTTCCCACTTCAGACTTCAACTTCTCCAATCGGTCAAAACGAATTTCGCCATCTACAAATACATAGGATGTTACAATGACATGGCTGGCCCCCATCTCCAAAAAATCCGCCGCATTTTCTGCTGTTATACCACCACCAATCTGCAGAGCATTTTTCCATACCGAAAGAGCCGAAGCGGCCTGCGCCACGTCTGCCTTATAATACTCGCTATCATGCGCATTTAAGAGAATAATATGTCCTCCGCACAAACCATATTTTTTGTAGAGACCGGCATAATCGCCGGCCCCCATTTCTGACACAAAATTTTCTCTGGCATAATCATTTTCGTCTGTGAGACTTCCCCCTACAATCTGTTTGACTTTGCCATTATGTATATCAATACATGGTCGAAATTTCATATATTCCTCCAAAAACTATACTGTAATTTCTACAATCCAAGAATTTTCTCTACAGTAGCCTGCATCTCATTCTTATCGCATACTGTATTATGAAGAATAGGAGCACTCCGGATTTCTTCAATTGCATTTGGTATGGCAACCCCTGAAAGAATATGCAACTCATCAACCAGTTCAAAATCTGTCATTTTATCATACTTTTCTTTATCAATAGCGTCCATAACACTTCTCGTAAACTTGTACGGACTGGCTGTTGACGCAATCACGGTCTTACGTCCGTTTTCTTTTGCCAAATCATAGTACACATGAGAGGCAACCGCCGTGTGTGTATCCATTATATAATCCGTTTTTTTATACACGTTACATATCGTCTCTGCTGTCTGCTCTTCTGTTGCATAACCACTGGCAAAACTGTCGAGTTGCGCTTTCATCTCGGCAGTGATCTCGTACTCACCCTCTCCTGTGAGAGCATCCATTAAATTCTTTGTCTTTTCTGCATCCTCTCCGGCAATGCGATAAATCAATCTCTCCAAATTGCTGGAAATCAAAATATCCATAGACGGGGATGAAGTCAACACAAATTCCCTCTTTCTGTCATATTTACCCGTATGGAAGAAGTCATATAGAACTTTATTTTCATTAGAAGCACAATAGAGGATTTCAATCGGAATCCCCATATTTTTCGCATAATAAGCGGCAAGGATATTACCGAAATTACCAGTCGGCACAACGACATCAATCTTCTCACCCTCGGTAATCTCGCCCTTTTTCAGCAATTGTCCATAAGCATAAACATAGTATACAATCTGCGGAACCAAGCGACCGATATTGATCGAATTCGCCGATGAAAACTGGTATCCCTTTGCATTCATGCGCTCTGCCAATTCTTTTGAATTGAACATCTTCTTAACTCCGGTCTGCGCATCATCAAAGTTGCCAATAATTCCAACAACTGTTGTGTTATCGCCCTTTTGCGTCAACATCTGACGCTCCTGAATCGGACTAACACCATCCTTCGGATAAAATACAATAATACTTGTCCCCGGCACATCTGCAAACCCTGCCAATGCCGCCTTACCGGTATCACCAGATGTTGCTGTCAAAATAACAATCTCGTTAGTTACTCCATTTTTCTTAGCGGATGTCGTCATAAGATAGGGAAGAATCGAGAGTGCCATATCCTTAAAAGCTATTGTCTTGCCATGAAACAACTCAAGATAATAAGCACCATCTTTTTTTACAAGAGGAGCAATCTCATCTGTGTCAAATTTATCATCATATGCTCCCTGAATACAACTCTTTAACTCTTCTTCCGTAAAATCCGTGAAAAAACGGCTCATCACCTCATAAGCAGTCTGCTGATAATTCATCTGTGACAGTGCCGCAAGCGGAAGATCCAGGGCAGGAATAGAATCCGGCACAAATAATCCTCCATCATCTGCCAAGCCCTTTAAAATAGCCTGGGAGGCTGTCACTTTATCTCCGTCACTTCTCGTACTCTTATACATGATATTCATAATATAATCCATCCTTTTTTCTTGCTTTTGCCGTTTATCGGCACACTTAGAATACCATGAAATGCTTTTTTTTACAAGTATTACAGAAAAAATTCATGACAACCGTGCGAAAAGAGATATCTCAAATCACGATCAAACCACGCAACATTAGAAGAAGCAGACGCACTTCGACACATAAAATATAATGCTCCTCGAGAATAGTCTATGCCGTCAATCGCCTTTTGTACAGCCTTTTTAGTAAGTTTTGAAACACGAACAGAATAATAACTGCCATTCGATATCGGAGAAAACTGATGTGGTTCAAACACAACGCCTCTGACTGTATTTGGAAATTCTAACGATCTCACCCGGTTCATAACGACATTGGCAACCAGAATTCTCCCCTTCAAATCCTGGTCTCCGGCTTCTGCCTCAACAATTCTTTCCAAAACCCCCTGATAACTTTTCCTCATCCTTTTTGTGTGTCCTTCTCTTCTTGCTGATTCATCTGCCTGCTGGTATTCCAACCTCTCTGCCTCTCCGGTCTCCTTAATTTCCTGTGTAAATAATTTTTGATTCTCTGCCATCACACAGAGAGTTCTTGTATCTTTTCCCAACTCTGATATAGACTTTGAAATTTCTCTATTCTGTTTTTCTGGATACCAGCCAATGGTCATCGCCGCAACAAATCCCATATAAGTAACAAATATTGCCTTTTTTACCACTGCATTTACTCTCATACACTCAATCCTTTCAATATTTTTAAAAGCACACCTGATTTCTTTACAATAGAGTATATGCATTTTTTATTAATTTATTACAGAATTGTTACAAAAGAGTTAAAACTCTTGCATTATTTACAGCAATATTTTAAAATTAATATCGTAACTATCCATGAGATTACTGAACAGTTACGAGAAATCGGTCTTATAGAAGGAGAGTTTGATTATGCTGCCCGGAGTTTTTTGTGCAAAAAAAAAGGATGGAACTGAGTATTTTCGCAGTTCGATTACATTTAAAAGCAAACATATCAGTCTGGGCAGTTTTCCCACAGAACGTCAGGCAGCAGACGCCTATCGTCTGGCTGATAACATATTACATGACGATTCCTATTCCATGGACTCACTCTCCTATGATATGTCGCTCCACCAAGGGCTTCTCGCATTTACAAAGTGGATTGTACTGTTGAATTTTCGTGATAATAATATGTATATTAAGACGCCAATCTATCTGAGAAAGAATTTTTTTCACTACTATTTTTCTCAAGATGATTTTCTCACTTTTGACATTGACGATTTATTTTATTATTCTACAAGAACAATTAGTCGCCGGGGCGGACATCTCTTTGTAGCAGACTACGGTATGCAAGTCAATATACTCTCCCG
>CAMVIN010000123.1 GCA_947167565.1 uncultured Clostridia bacterium
AAGAGTTCTTGTCAGCTCCTCCTGTCTCTCTTCCAAACCATACTCTGCCAGTTTTATACTTGTAGTTGTAAATGTAGGCGTATATAGCACATCTGCCCCCGCCTCAATGTATTGTTTCTGAAGATTTATAAAAACATCCGGATGATTGACAATCCATTGCTCCGGACACTCCCCGCTCTCCATACCTGCATCTTGGAGATTTGAGCCAGTTGCACCATCCAAAACCACATATCCCTGCTGAATAAATTCTCTGAAATCCAATGCTTTCGCCTCTCTTTCGCAAAAAAACCATTTCATCCTATACTAACATGAAATGGTTTTTTTTGCAAACAATACCTGTATGTTAGCAGAGTTCAGTTCTGATTTTTCCAAGAAAATGTCGCCCAATTTCCACTTTGGTTCCCATTAATTCTATTTTTTTATTAACAAAATCAACTTCTCTAATATACATTCGATTAACAACAATAGAGCGATGACATTGTATGAGTTCATTGCTACACCTGCCAAGACATTTTTTTAAATTCAGATAAGGGACCTCCAAAACCCCGTTCACGGTGTGAACCTCAACATTTCGATTAACACACTGCATATAAATAATATCATCGACATTTACGATATAGGATCTGCCATGGATTCGGAAGCTTAATTGGCTAACTTCCGGTTCTATATAATTCAGATGAATAAAAGGATAAATAACACGAATCAAATCCGCCTCGCAAAACGGCTTTATAATATAATCATAACAGTGAATTGTGTGAAACGCTTCTTCCAGAAAAGAATCATCCCCTGCAAGAAATATAATCGGAGTAAAATAGCATCCTCGCATCTCCCGAATTTTTAAAGCCAGATGCATCCCACTATCATCCTCTTTCTCTAAATGTATCAATATCAAAGAAACATGTTTTCCCCGAAGAATCATCTCTGTCTCTTTCCACGTTGATACCACCGATAACCAGGTATGTTTTGACATATTATTTTTTGTTTTTTGATAAATCAATATATCTCCCATATCTGCTTATTCCTCCTTCGACAACTGCTGTTTACAGTAATCCAACAGTTCGCAAAGCATGGCATCCCGGCTTGGCTGTTGCTCCAGTGGAAGATTTGATAATTTCCTTCCCGGGTCTCCGGTTAAAATATAGAGTGGGTCAACTTTTAATTTGTAGTAAAGAAGTAAGAGTTTTCTTGCATCCAGCCCATAAATCCCCCTCTCTATTTTACGGTAATGACCATCACTGACGCCTAAAAGTTCTGCCATATCCGTATAATGCATTCCAAGAGTCTTCCGAATATTGCCAAGACGCCTCCCCATCAATTCATTTTCAATGTAAATCATTTTTCTTCTGTCCCTCCTTATTTCCCCACAATTGACCTCACACCTATATTATATCAATTTTCAATTGCAAATTAAAGTTCGCCAAACGACTTTTTTTGGCGCGAAACGACAATCCACACTATTGAGAAAAAAAAAGACAAATTTTTTTTCAAATTTATCAAATACTTAACCATTATAATAGTTTTAATCCATAATCCAAAGATTATTATTGTGTGTTGAGTTCTTATTAAATTCTTTTACAATAAAACTTGAGGAGAAAACAATATGAAGATGAATGATTTTTTATACAAATTAGGACAAGCGATACGAAAATACAGAATTGCCTCCGGATGCAGTCAGGAGGAACTTAGCGCACGCATTGACTGCGACAAAAATACCATTGGAAAAATTGAGCGCGGAGAATCTGACTTCCGAATTTCAACTCTTGAGCGACTTGCTCAGGGTATGAACACCACTTGCAGTCGCATTCTCAAGGAAATAGAACAGGATAACAATGACATTTTCAATGATACTATCAATCATGACTACCTTCGTCTTCTCTCTTATTGCCACCAGTTATCCCCGGAACAGTTTAATAATCTCTGCAACACAGCACATCTTTACGCAAAAGCCAATCACGAAAACCACTAAGTTATCCTTGTCCCGACAATACTTTGTCCAGTACATCAGCCAATGGTGCAGCAGCATTTTTCGCTTCTTCCACTGTATTATTTTCATTTCCCAATTCGATCAACAGGGAACGCTTTTCCAAATGCAGATTATAGCGATATCCCTTCAAATAAATCGGTTTTGTAAATCCGTCATAGTACTCCATCGCCTTGCATTTACACTGGAGACTAAATGCAAGATTCCCCTGCAGATTCGGATTAGCAAGATATTTAATCGGACCGGATTTTGTCCTGCTCATTCCATTAAAAAACATGACTATCGCCGTCTTTTTTCCATTAATTGTTGTATAGGTATGTCTCCCCTTTCCTACCGAATCTCTGTGCAGATCAATCAGAACTTTGATATCCGGGTATTTTTTACGGATTTTTTCGATTCCCTCCAAAGATTTATTATAAGCAAGACTCCGATCCAGGCTCCCATGAATCCAATCATATTTGGTCTTGTCATGGTAAACTCCGTATCCCAGTTTTTCAAGTTCCTTTGTCAGCTCTGTTCCCACACCGACAACGGAATCTTCTGTCTTTCCTGAACTGTCCGAAAAACTTTCAGAGGCACCATGTGTATGATAGATTAAAATCTGTTTTTTTCCACTCTTTTTAGCCAGTTTCACATTATCCTCTAACAATTTCTTCACGTCAAATAAATCTTTTGTCACAGAAGTTGTAGAATCGACAATATAAAATTTGCTCCACAAATATTTAATATCCAGCGTTTCTTTCAATTTTTCCACATACACATTTCTTTTTTTCTCAACAGCCCCGGCAGTCCCCATAGTCTCCACACTCTCATCTGCCGCAAAATCAAGATTTACTTCTTCCGATTGTGACACTCCTCCCATCTGCTTATTTTCTGACAAAATCATTTTCTGCTCATCTTCCACTTCATCCACAGAAAAATACTGCTGACATCCCAGCAGTTCCCATGCCATCTTTTCTCCCTGTTCCACTTCCTGACCTACAAGCACAGATTGTCCAAGCAAAAATGCTCCTGCCTCTTCTGCTGTTTTATAGGGCGGAAAACTTTGCAGAATCCATACTCCGCAGACAGCACTGCCAATCAAGGCACCTATTAAAAGATACTGAATCATTTTGCTCATGGTATCCCCCATTTCAAAGCAGTTTTACCACAAATATATGCGGCATCAAGCAGTTTTATCCCTTTTTTTGAAAACAGTGATTCAAAACATCGGCTAAATCCTTGCTCAATAGACGTATCGATGCATCAATGTTTTTAGGAGTTACCATGACATTTTCTGTATCTTTGCCCATAACCTCCTGTAAAAAACTCTCAATTTCCTGTTCTGAATACCCTTGCCCGCTTAGTACATGTTCCAAATAATCGCCAATAATAGTCTCCGCATCAACAACTGTGGGAACGCCAATAGCCACAACCGGAACTCCTAATGTCTCTTTTGTCAACTCCTTTCTACGATTTCCCACACCTGAGCCGGGAGCAATTCCGGTATCTGTAATCTGAATCGTCGTACACAGGCGCTCCACACTCCTCGCTGCCAAAGAGTCCACCACAATAACAAAATCCGGCTTTGTTCTCTGAATAACGCCATCCAAAATCTCACTGATTTCCATCCCCGTCTGTGCCATAACGCCCGGAGCAATCGCACTGACACAGCCAAATTCATTTTCCAACATGAATTCTTCTCCCAACTCTTTCCTCAAGTGTCTTGTAACAAACAAATCATCTGTCATCCGGGGGCCAAGTGAATCCGATGTCACCTCCCGATTTCCTAATCCGACAATCAAAACGGATTTTTCCTTCATTGGACCAACCATTTTTTCTAACTGTTCACAGATACAAAGAAGCAACTGTTCCCGGTTCTCTTCCTCGTGAGTAAACAGTTCAGATTCCACGGTAATATATGTGCCCTTAGGCTTTCTCATCGCAATGCTTCCTCGCTCATCCCGGATTTTTACTCTTGTTATTGTCGCCCTCAAATCCGGCCGTTCTGTCTTATCCAATTCCACTCCTTTTATTTCCACATGATCTTCCGGAAAACTCTCCCTTACTTCTACTGCAAGATCCGTCCTTTTCTCTGCCATTACAATCACCCTCTTTGAAATTATTCTACCCCTTTTCTATTCTTTCCTATTTGGGCGATACCTATGCCGGATATTTTTATAACAGCAAAAACCCTTTTTCCGCTCATCACAGAAAAAGGGTTAAATAGACGGGTTTTACTTATAATAACGAATTATGCAAGCTTATTGACAGCAACTGTCAATCGGGAAACCTTTCTTGCACAGGTATTCTTATGATAAATACCTTTCTTTGTTGCCTTATCAAGTTCTGATACAGCATTCTTCAATGCAGCTTCCGCAGCAGCCTTATCTTTCGCTTCAATCGCTACATCAACCTTTTTAATTGCTGTCTTAACCTTAGAACGAACAGACTTATTTTTTGCTGCTCTCTTCTCAGCTACAAGAATTCTTTTCTTTGCAGATTTAATATTTGCCATTACAGCACCTCCATCGTACTTATCAATCTAATATCTTTTCACTTGTGCTGTCTGGACACGGACATCAGCACAAACATACTTAAATATCATAGTATATATTTCACATTCTGTCAAGTGAATTTTAAAAATATCATTGAATTTTCCACAGAGATACGGTACAATGATTACAATATTTACGGACACACAAAAAAGGAGGACACCTAGGATGAAAAAGCAGGATTATTTATTATGGGATCAGTATTTTATGGGAATTGCCAAATTATCCTCTCTTCGCAGCAAGGACCCAAACACCAGCGTTGGTGCCTGCATTGTCGGTGCTGACAACAAAATTCTCTCTGTCGGCTATAATGGCATGCCACGAGGCTGCTCAGATGATGAATACCCTTGGGAACGCGAGGGAGAGCCTTTAGACACCAAATATCTCTATGTCTGCCACGCAGAGTTAAATGCTCTCCTCAACTACACAGGAACCAATCTTCAAGGCTCCAGAATCTTTACAACACTTTTTCCCTGCAACGAATGTACCAAAGCCCTGATTCAGTCCGGTATCCGCGAAGTTATTTATATGGAGGACAAATATGCAGGAACCGCTTCTGTTGTCGCCGCAAAAAAAATGATGAAATCCGCCGGTATCATCTATCGAAAATATGAGGAAACCGGCTCTCACATAGAACTCAATCTGTGACGAATAATCCTGTCTACTAATTTGACGAGTACTTTTCCGCCTGTTTTAAGGCATTTTCAATTTCAGATTTGAACTCTATCCACTTATCTTCATGCTCCACATAATATTTCGGACACAGCTTTCCCGTCACATCATAATGGCGAATTATATTTTCTGCATTAAGATGAAATCGAATACATAAATAGACCACTAACTCTTTCAATGCCTCATAAGTAATTTTATTAAATTTTCCTGATTTATTGGGATGACAGCACTCAATAGAAATCGTATCTACATTTCTGTCATTCGAGGCATATGCCATCTCATTCAAAGGAACGCACTGAATAATCTCTCCTTTCAACCCAACAATAAAATGACTGCTTGCGTATGTCTTTTTCTTTCTTTTTTTGTTTAATTGGGGGAGATTATTAAAATAATTACGGTTACTGATTGCGTCAGACCCCGGGTTTGCCGTATAGTGAACAACAATTCCCTTTACTTCTTTTAATTCCAGCTGAGGTCTTGAATACTTATTTGGCGTCAGAAGTTCTGCCTGAATTGATATATCCGGAAGGATTGTCTCTTTTTCTATTCCTTTCATCACTGGAGAACTATCTTTCGTGCGTACATAAACAAGAAGAACGGAAAGAAATGCGACAAGAACCGCTACGCCACTGATAGCCAGTGCGTAGCGGAAAACTTGCAGCTTTTTATTTTTCTTTAACCGTGACCACCATTTTGGCGTCCACGCTCTTTTTTTGCTATATCTTTTTTTATTCGACACTGTAATTTGGCGCCTCTTTCGTGATATGTATATCATGCGGATGACTTTCCTTCAAGGATGCTGCGGAAATCTTCACAAATCTTCCATTTTCTTTTAATTCTTCTATTGTCTTTGTTCCACAATATCCCATACCGGAACGAATACCGCCAATCAGCTGGAATACCGTATCTTCAACAGAACCCTTGTATGCCACACGTCCCTCAACACCTTCCGGAACAAGTTTCTTGGCATCACTCTGGAAATAACGATCTTTGCTTCCGTTTTCCATCGCTGCAATCGAACCCATGCCACGATATACTTTGTACTTTCTTCCCTGGAACAATTCAAAATCTCCCGGGCTCTCGTCACAACCGGCAAAGATGCTTCCCATCATACAAACATTGGCACCGGCAGCAATCGCCTTCGTCATATCACCGGAATACTTGATACCACCATCTGCAATAACCGGAATACCGTATTCTTTTGCTACTTCATACGCCTGCATAATCGCAGTAACCTGAGGAACACCAATACCCGCAACAACACGTGTCGTACAAATAGATCCCGGTCCGATACCAACCTTAACCGCATCGACGCCGGCCTCAATCAATGCTCTTGTTCCTTCTCCCGTAGCTACATTTCCTGCAATAATAGAGAGATCCGGATATGCCTCTCTCACCATCTTCACAACCTTCAAAACGTTGGCAGAGTGACCGTGAGCTGTATCAATGACAATACAGTCTACCTTTGCCTTTACGAGTGCATCCACCCGGTCAAGAATATTGGCGGTAACGCCAACACCGGCTCCACACAAAAGGCGTCCCTGCTTGTCTTTCGCTGAGTTCGGATACTTAATCTGCTTCTCAATATCTTTAATTGTAATAAGGCCAGTAAGATTGCCATCCTTGTCCACAATAGGAAGCTTCTCTTTTCGAGCTTTGGCCAGCATCTTCTTTGCTTCTTCCAACGTAATCCCCTGCGGAGCAGTCACCAGTCCCTCAGCGGTCATACACTCTTTAATCTTTTTGGAATAATCTGTCTCAAACTTCAAATCACGGTTTGTAATAATTCCGACCAGTTTCTTAGAATTCGTCTCAGTAATCGGCACACCGGAAATACGATACTTCGCCATAAGGTTGTCAGCATCCTGCAAGGTGTGTTCCGGAGAAAGATAAAATGGATCAGAAATAACACCATTCTCTGAGCGCTTTACCTTGTCCACTTCCTCTGCCTGCTGTTCAATCGACATATTCTTATGGATAATGCCGATACCTCCCTGTCTCGCCATCGCAATGGCCATGCGGTGCTCTGTCACCGTATCCATTCCCGCACTCATCATCGGAATATTCAACTCAATATTCTTCGTCAAATGCGTCTTCAAACATACCTGATTTGGTATCACCTCGGAATAAGAAGGTATCAATAAAACGTCATCAAATGTAATGCCTTCACCTATAATAGTTCCCATTGTTCTCTTCCTCTCTTCCTTGTATTTAATATTAGACCTACTTTATCAAAAAATGACGAAAATGTCAATTGTATTAAAAGGATAAAATTATAAATTTTTTGTGAACACCTGTCTGTCTGGCATAGTTCCTCTTTTTTAAGTAAAAAATAAAAAGCCGGACCCCCACCATCCACGGAGCCCGGCTTATTAATAGTCAAAGTCTGGATATTAAACCTATTATGTCAAAAAATGACGAAAACTCTTAATGTCCATTATATAAATCGAAAAAAAATTCTTTATAATCTGTTTGTGATACATACAACACATCGTCATATGCAACCACTTGTCCAGGACCATATACTAATTTTGAGGTGTTTCCATTCAAAAAACATATTTGGATCGAAAATAAATATCCATCTTTTTCATCCAAAAATGCTTTTCTTAATTTCATCCCCTTTACGGCATTGACAAACCTATATATATCATCCTTTTTCAATTCCACCCCGTTGTTGTTTCGATAGAGAACTATGCTTTTTATATTTTCTGCCTCTAAACCACCAAACACATTATCCCGATAACGTAGCGCTCCAATCATTATACCTATGATAGAACCAAAAATCAGCACTGCAGTTATCAAAATAACAGCCTTTTTTTCATATCTCTTCATCTCTCCACAAGATTCGGACACTTGGCATGCATCAAATCAACCATCTTCTCGGTCGGCTCAAACATAATCACAACTTTCTCACCGTTGTCTGAGACGCGAACCGCCATACCGTATAAATCATCGCTTCCATACAGGGAGGAATAATCCAACACTTCTAAATGACGATAACCGTCCAGTCTCGGAGATGTCATCGGAGCAATCACATCCGCATTCTCTATCTCAACACGGAGTTTATGCTTTCTGCGCTCACCGCCCTGGATGATGTCAAAATCCAACTGACCGTCACAGAAAATGTATTCCCATTCCTCGTTAAACCGTGGCCAGTACCAAAATAGTATAACAGCACCACCAAGCCCTAAAATAAGAAGCAGGCGGCTGACTGCTACTAAAGTAAATAAGAGCAGTACAACAATAACCGCCGCAATCTGTATTGCGATGGTCTGCCAGGTCTTTTTCTTTTTTACACTCACTTCAACATATGATTGTTCCATAAAAATCTCCAAACTTTTCTAATGGTCTGTGGCATCGTGCTTCGCACTTCGTTCTCATAAATCCCTCGTTCCGAGGGATAGGGCATTCGCAACATAGTGACATCTATAAAACAAACTACGAATTGCTTCGTTGTTACACAACTTTCGCAATTCTACCCTTATTCGAACTCTCGTGCTTCGCACTTCGTTCTCATAAGGGACATTCGCAGCATAGAATTTTCTGCTCATGCAAGCATGGCAGAAAATTCTATGCTGCTCATTGTTTGTTTTACATCATTCCGCCCATTCCGGCACCACCTGCCGGCATC
>CAMVIN010000124.1 GCA_947167565.1 uncultured Clostridia bacterium
TTGAGTGCCTGAATCTCCGTGCTCATGATGTTCTCTTAATTCGGGGCGGAACCTGCGCGCTCGGATATGCGGCAATCCAGATTGCAAAGGCAATTGGCTGTAAAGTGATTGCGACCACCCACAGAGAGGAAAAATTGTCACTCTTGCAAGGTGCGGATGAGGCAGTTCTGGACAGGGGAAGTCTCGTAGAACAGGTGAGGGAGAAAGGAATCACAAAAGCGCTGGAACTCGTGGGGCCAAAGACCGTTTTAGATACAATGAAATGTGTGGAGAAAGGCGGTATTGTGTGCAACACGGGAATCCTGGGAGGGATTTATGCACTAAATGATTTTGACCCGATTAAAGATATTCCGAACGGCGTGTATCTCACTGGTTTCTTTTCCAATTATCCGACACAGGAAACAATGACGGAAATTTTTGAATTTATAAATGAAAAAAATATTGTTCCTCCTATCGGAGAAGTCTTTGAATTTTCGGATATCAGGTCGGCTGTCCGGGCGATGGATGGCGGAAAGGTGAACGGAAAGATTGTCGTGACGGTATGAGGATTGCAAAGAAAAACTTGTCTATTTTATAATATATCTGCTATACTATAAATAACTAAGTTCAATATTAATTTTAGGAGGTATTTTATTATGAGGAAGAGTTTTGACAAAGGAATTGTGACACCGCAGCCGGTGTTCATTATTGCGACCTACGATGAGAATGGAAACGCAGACGCGATGAACGCGGCGTGGGCAGGACAGGTAGGACCGAAGGAAATTTCCCTCAGTCTTTCCGCTCACAGAACAACGGAGAATATAAAGAAGAACAAAGAATTTACCGTGAGCTTTGCCACAAAAGGTTTTGTTGCGGAGTCGGATTATGTGGGAATTGTATCTGCCGACAAGGTGGCTGACAAGATGGAGAAGAGCGGATTTACCGTAACAAAGTCGGACAAAGTCAATGCACCGATTATCAATGAACTCCCGGTAGCAATCGAGTGTAAGGTCGTATCACTTACAGAGGAATTTAATGAGACAAGAGTTGTGGCTGAGATTGTGGGAATGTCGGCGGATGAGTCCGTGCTCACCGAGGACAAGGTTGACCTCGCAAAATTGCAGCCGATTATGTTTGACTCCTCCGCACTTGCTTACAGAGAAATCGGAGATATAGTGGGCGGAGCATGGGATGCCGGAAAGAAGTTGATGTAAGGATGATATTTGCCCACAGAAAATTATCAAGGGGAAACGGTGAGCGCAGTGAGCATATTGCCCGGTTAAAAGAGGAGATAGACTCGGCAGATGCCATTGTGATTGGAGCAGGTGCCTGTCTCAATTTTAATGAGGCGTGTGCGCCGGGAGACATTGTGGAGCAAAGTATTATTTTAGATGGAGACGTGGGGGAAATAATCAGTCACCTTTAGAACATTTTTCGCACGATTTTTTCCTACACGCGGAGCAGCTGCCGCAGGAGGACGAAGCAGTCCCCCCGCAGCAGCAGTCTCCGCGTTTTTTCTTTCTAATGCTCAAAAAGACAGCCACACCAATCAAAAGAATGATAATAAGTAATGTTACAATATCAGCGATATTCATAGAAATACTCCAATCAAATTTACAATTAGGGCACAGAACCACGCGAGGATGCACTGCCAGCCGACCACGGCAACCGCCCATTTAGAACCGAGTTCCCTCTTTATCGAGGCGATGGCTGCAACGCAAGGTGTGTACAGCAGGGAGAAGACGAGAAGTGATGCCGCCGAGACAGAAGAAATTGCGTCTCCCACATTTTGCCCGAACAGAACTTCCAGAGTAGAAACGACACTCTCCTTTGCCATAAATCCACTGATAAGTGAGGTGACAATTCGCCAGTCGCCGAGTCCCACAGGGATAAGAATCGGTGCGAGCCATCCGGAAATCATTGCGAGAATGCTGTTCTGGGAATCCTCAACAAGATTAAAATGTATATCAAAACTCTGCAAAAGCCAGACAACAACGGTTGCAATTAAAATGACAGAAAAAGCTCTCTGCAAAAAGTCTTTTGCCTTTTCCCACAGAAGCTGTGCCACATTTCTCGCCCCCGGCATGCGGTAGTTTGGAAGTTCCATGACAAAAGGAACCGCTTTTCCCTTAAACAGTGTACCCTTATACAGAAAGGCAATCAGAATAGCCATCACAATTCCCAATACATATAAGCCAATCATAATCAGTGCTCCGCGTCCCGGAAAAAAGGCGCTGACAAAAAAGGCGTAAATAGGAAGTTTAGCAGTACAGCTCATAAAAGGTGTGAGAAGAATTGTCATTTTGCGGTCTCTCTCACTTGGCAGGGTTCTTGTGGCCATAACGGCGGGAACCGTGCAGCCAAAGCCAATTAAAAGTGGGACGATGCTTCTTCCTGACAGACCGATTTTGCGGAGCAGCTTGTCCATGACGAAAGCGACACGGGCAATATAGCCGCTGTCCTCAAGCAGAGACAGGAAGAAGAACAATGTCACGATAATCGGCAGGAAACTGAGAACACTTCCTACACCGGCAAAAATGCCGTCGATTAAAAGACCGTGGAGCACTTCGTTGACGCCGGCAGAGGTCAGGGCGTTGTCTGCCAGAGAAGTCAATGCGTCAATTCCTTTTTCGCAAAGTTCCTGCAACCATGCGCCGACGACGTTAAAGGTGAGCCAGAACACAAGTGCCATAATGCCAATGAAAGCGGGAATTGCCGTAAATTTTCCGGTCAGGATGCGGTCAATTCTTTCACTGCGCAGGCGCTCTTTGCTCTCTTTTGGTTTTTTGACTGTTTGCTGGCAAATTTTGTGGATAAAGGAAAAACGCATGTCTGCGATGGCGGCACTGCGGTCGAGCTCTCTCTCTTTCTCCATCTGGAGGACGATGTGCTCAACCATATCTTCTTCATTCTGGTCGAGTTTGAGTCGCGATAAAATGCGGGAATCTCCTTCGATCAGCTTGCCTGCCGCAAAGCGAAGTGGGATTTGGGCCCGCTTGGCATGGTCATCAATCAGGTGGCTGATGCCGTGCAGACAGCGGTGAACGGCACCCCCTTTCTCATTTTCATCACAAAAATCCTGACGGAGCGGACGCTCCTGATAGTGAGCGACGTGAATCGCATGGTCAATCAATTCGTCCACACCTTCATTTTTGGATGCCGAGATGGGAACGACAGGTACGCCGAGCAGGGCTTCCATGCCGTTGATGTCGATGGTGCCGCCATTCTGTCTCACCTCGTCCATCATATTCAACGCCACGACCATCGGAACATCCATCTCGATGAGCTGCATCGTGAGGTAGAGATTTCGCTCAATGTTTGTTGCGTCCACGATATTGATAATTCCTGTTGGTTTTTCATTTAGTACAAAATTGCGGGAGACCAGTTCTTCCTTGCTGTATGGGGACATGGAATAAATTCCCGGCAAATCTGTGACAAGGGTATTCGGATGCTTTTTTATCACGCCGTCTTTCCGGTCAACAGTCACCCCCGGAAAATTTCCTACGTGCTGATTAGCTCCGGTAAGCTGGTTAAACAGGGTAGTCTTTCCGCTGTTCTGATTTCCGACCAGAGCAAAGGTCAAGGTGGTTCCCTCCGGAAGAGGATTGCCGCTTCCTTTCGGGTGATATTTACCGCCCTCACCCAGTCCCGGATGCTCTGGTGTGCGGGTGGCAGCAGGAGACTTCTGCTGCTTTTTGGCAGTATGGTCGGATTCCGTTTCATGGAGTGGCGTAATGGTTATCTTTTCTGCATCTGCCAATCGCAGAGTCAGACTGTAGCCATGGATCATCAGTTCCATCGGGTCGCCCATCGGCGCATATTTGATGAGTGTTACTTCTGAGCCGGGGATGACGCCCATATCGAGAAAGTGCTGACGCAGTGCACCTTTTCCGCCAACTTCTGTAATCATGGCGCTGTTGTTTATTTCCAGTTCCTTTAGTGTCATAAGTTCCTCCGATTGTGGATTGCGTGAATTTCTCAAATCGCATTTTTTGTTAGTTGAATGTAACCATAGTTAGCATTATACCATATTGAGAAAAAATATCAATAAGGAGCTATTCTATGTTAATTATTCTCAGTTCCGGCGAGAAAGGGATTGCGTAAACCGTTATTTTCCAGTATGATAGAAATGACAATCATTTAAGGAGGTTTTTTCATGAGCATAAGAATTGGAATTATGGGTTACGGAAATCTGGGAAGAGGTGTGGAGAGTGCCATTCGCCAGTCAGAGGATATGGAATTGAAGGCAGTTTTTACAAGACGCGACCCGTCAACATTAAAAATCAACTCAGAGGGAGTGCCGGTTCTTGCGGCAGCGGAACTTGAGAACATGGAAAATGACATTGATGTGCTGGTAATCTGTGGTGGAAGTGCTACGGATTTACCGGAGATGACACCGAAGTATGCGGCAAAATATAATGTCATTGACAGTTTTGACACCCACGCAAAGATTCCAGAGCACTTTGCCAATGTGGATAAAGTGGCAAAGGAAGCCGGTAAAATCGGCATTATCTCCTGTGGATGGGATCCGGGTATGTTCTCTTTGAACCGCCTGTACGCAATGTCCATACTTCCGGAAGGAAAAGATTACACGTTCTGGGGAAAGGGTGTCAGTCAGGGACACTCCGATGCTGTTCGCCGTATTGCCGGGGTAAAAGATTGCCGTCAGTACACAATTCCGGTAGAAGACTCGGTAAATGCTGTCCGCTCGGGAAGCAATCCGGAACTCACAACAAGACAGAAACACACGAGAGAGTGTTTTGTTGTGGCAGAGGAAGGAGCAGATACAGCGGCGATTGAACAGGCAATCAAGACAATGCCGAATTATTTTGCTGACTACGACACAACGGTACATTTTATCACAGAGGAAGAGATGGCAAGAGACCACAGCGGGCTTCCTCACGGTGGTTCTGTAATTTACACCGGTTCCACCGGAGAGGGCAACCAAAATACGCATGTGATTGAGTACAGTTTGAAACTGGATTCCAATCCTGAGTTCACCGGAGCTGTACTTGTCGCCTACGCGAGAGCAGCTTACCGCATGAACAAAGAGGGGATTTCCGGTGCCAAGACGGTGTTCGATATTGCCCCGGCTTATCTGTCACCACTGAGCGGCGAGGAGATAAGGGCTCATTATCTGTAAGATGTTTAAAAAATCTTGACATATTAAAATAACAATTGTATAATCAATCAATGCTGGGGGCGCTGCAAGGCTGAGAGATATGATATCGACCCTTAGAACTTGATTCGGCTCGTACCGACGAAAGGAAGCATTCTATAGGATTGATTCAGAATCTCCGGAATGTTTCCGGAGATTCTTTTATTTATTGTAAAGAAAGTGAGGAAGAAAAGATGAATGCAAGTGTAGCGATTCAGGTATTGCCACAGACTCTGGATGATGAGGAGACAATCCGCATTGTTGATGAGGTCATAGCTTACATCAAGAGTTTTGGTCTGTCCACCTATGTAGGACCTTTTGAGACAACAATTGAGGGCGACTATGACAAACTTATGGAAATCGTGACAGGTTGTCAGAAAGTTGCGATTGAGGCAGGAGGTATTGATGCGGTATCTACCTATGTGAAAATTGTTTACAAGCCGGAAGGCGAGGTATTGACCATTGAGAAAAAGGTTTCAAAACATCATTGATAAGTATGTTGCGATACTTGTCATTGTATTGCTGCTGATTGTATGGCAGTTTGCGCACAATTTTGGCGCCCTGCCGGAGTATATGCTTCCGTCTCCAAGACAGGTTGTGGAGGCGATGATAAAGGATTTTCCACTGCTGATGAAACATGCGTGGACAACCTTGTATGAGGCTTTTGTCGGATTGGGAATCGGTGTGTTGGCGGGATTTTTGGTGTCTCTGCTCATGGACTCCAGTTCCGTAATTTACAAGGCACTCTACCCGATTCTGGTTATGACACAGACTGTCCCGACGGTTGCCATAGCGCCGCTTCTGGTGCTTTGGATGGGATACGGAACAGCGCCGAAAATCACACTTATCGTGATTGCCGGATTTTTCCCGATTGCCGTCAATCTGTTGGACGGATATAAGGCCGTTGATGAGGATCTGCTCCGGCTTATGAAGTCTATGGGGGCGACAAAATGGCAGGTTTTCAGACATGTAAAATTTCCCGGCAGTATGAGTTACTTTTTTGCAGGACTTCGTATTTCCGTGTCCTATTCTATTGTAGGAGCGGTGATATCGGAATGGCTGGGAGGTTTTTCAGGACTCGGAGTTTATATGACACGTGTGAAAAAATCATTTTCATATGACAAAATGTTTGCTGTCATATTTATGATTTCTTTTCTCAGTCTCATACTGATAAAATTATTGGGAATTTTGGAAAAAAGATTTGTGCACGCAGAGAACAATGTAAATAGCAGAAAGAAGGAAATATAAAATGATGAAATTTAAAAAAATGGTAAAAAGAATGGTCGGTGTCGCTTTGGCTTGTGCACTGACTCTGACACTTAGTGCTTGTGGGGAGACAGGAAACACTTCTAAAAATACGACTCCATCCGCAAGCGGTTCAGCGGCAGATAGCAAGGAGATGGCGGAGATTACGATGGTGCTTGACTGGACACCGAACACGAATCACACCGGTCTCTATGTGGCACAGGAAAAAGGATATTTTGAGGAAAATGGCTTGAAAGTTTCTATTGTTCAGCCACCGGAAAACGGTGCGACCGATATGGTGGCATCCGGAAATGCACAGTTCGGTGTGGAATTTCAGGATACGATGGCGGCGGCACTTGGCACAGACAGTCCGCTTCCGATTACAGCAGTAGCAGCAATTTTGCAGCACAACACTTCAGGACTCATTTCCCTGAAAGAGAAAGGAATTGAAAGCCCGGGCAAGCTGGCAGGACATACGTATGCAACTTGGGATTCCCCGATTGAGCAGGCGATTTTGAAATATGTAGTGGAAAAAGACGGTGGGAAGTTCGAGGATGTGAAGCTGATTTCTACCTATGTCGAGGATATTGTTGCCGGTCTGAACACCGATATTGAGAGCGTTTGGATTTATTATGGCTGGGATGGTATCAAACTTGAGCAGGAAAAAATTGAGACCAACTATCTGGCATTCAAGGATATGGATGAAATCTTTGACTATTACAGTCCGGTCATTATTTCCAATAATGATTATCTTGAGAAAAATCCGGAGCAGGCGAAGGCGTTTCTTGCTGCCGTGAAAAAGGGCTATGAGTTTGCGGCAGAAAATCCGGATGAGGCAGCAGAGATTTTGCTGAAAGCGGCACCGGAACTTGATGAGACACTTGTGAAGAACAGCCAGAAGTACCTCAGTGAACAGTATGTTGCCGATGCCAAGGCGTGGGGCGAGATTGACGCAGAGCGCTGGAATAAGTTCTACAACTGGCTCAATGACAACAAACTTGTGGAAAAGGATATTCCGGAAAACACCGGTTTTAGTATGGAGTATTTAAATTAATTATGAAATTAGAAGTAAATGACATTTCCAAGAAGTTTGATGAAAATCATGTTCTTGAACATGTAAATCTGAATCTTGATGAGGGAGAGCTTGTCTCCATTGTGGGGACAAGTGGCTGCGGCAAGACGACACTATTCAATATAATTGCCGGGCTCCTTCATCCGGAGACAGGTACCGTCCGGCTGGACGGAGAGGAGATTACGGATAAGTCGGGACGAATCAGCTATATGTTGCAAAAAGACTTACTCCTCTCACACAAGACGGTGATTGATAATGTGTCTCTCCCGCTTGTGATTCGCGGTGAGAAGAAAAAAGAGGCACGAAAAAAAGCGGAGGAGTACTTTGAACAGTTTGGCCTGAAAGGGTGTGAAAAGCAGTATCCGTCTCAGCTCTCCGGAGGCATGAGACAGCGGGCGGCTCTCCTTCGAACCTTTCTTTTCTCTGCGGAGGTTGCCCTCTTAGATGAACCGTTCAGCCTTCTCGATACAATTACCAAAAACAAGATGCACGAGTGGTATCTGTCGGTGATGCAGGACATCAAATTGTCCACTTTGTTTATTACGCATGATATTGACGAGGCACTTCTTTTGTCTGACCGCATTTATATTTTGTCCGGTTCGCCGGCGTCGATTGTGGCAGAGATTGTGATTGAGGGACGTAGCGAAAAAACACCGGAGTATCTTTTGACGGAAGACTTTCTTTCTTATAAGAGGAAGATACTTGGGTATTTGTGAAAAGTGTTGCTTTTTGTGGGGATTCGTGTTATAATTATAGCGAGATTGCACAAAAGGGGTTGCGTAGGAACTTGAAGCCGCTAAGGCAGAAGCTCAGGCAGCCATGAATGAGCAGGTAACAGTTACCTAGAAGGGCAAAAAATTCATTGTTAAGTGGAAAAAGGCATCTTCTGCAGATGGCTATTATGTATATTCTATTAACGGTCTTATGAAGAAAGCAAAGGTTACAATCAAGTAGAATAAAAACCTTTGTTTCATAAAATTTTCACTCTAAGGATTCGCCGGTGTTCGTTGGGATGCCGGCGAATCCTCTTTTTTAAATGTGAATGTCAACTTTTCTCGTCTGAACAGCAGGTATATCCGTCTGAACAACAGTAGATTTCCTTGCTTTCTGGTGGTAAAATAATAAGTATCAGAAAGATTTTTCTGATTCCATGTTTCTCTATGTGGGAAAGA
>CAMVIN010000125.1 GCA_947167565.1 uncultured Clostridia bacterium
ACTCATCCTTGTTGGTTCCAAACATATCCATACATTCCTGGTTGGCCTGAAGGATATAGAAATCCACCTCTGTCACCAATAAGTGCAGAATGCCGGCAGGAACTCTCTCCATCATAATACTTCGTTCCTGTCTCATCGTCTCTATATGGTCAACGTTTACAGTCAGACTGCGTACCTGCCTGTTCCCCTCCAAATCCTGCTCCAGTGTACCAACCTCTGTTACCCAGATAAAGTCACCGGATTTTCTTTTTATCCGGAATCGAGTCAAATATTCTCCATCACGCTTTAAGTCCTCTATAACTTTCTGATTAATATCTCCCATATCCGGAGAATAAATCAATTCCCTTAGTTTTCCCCGGCAATTTACCATCAATTCTTTTCTTGTATATCCAAGCAAGTCACAAAACCCATCATCGACGGCAAGAATAGAAAAATCAAAATGCTCTTCATCATATTTACTTACCCTCTCTCCGAACTCAATCAACTTATTAATCTGCTTCAACTTCCAGTCTTTCATTTTTATAAACCGCCTTTCTTCCTCTCAATAAAATATGAAACGGCAGAATTGCTTCTTAATATCAAGAGAGGAACAGCCTTCGCTATCCCTCTCTTATAACATTTCTTTATTGTCTGCTTTTTAATTCTGTGTACAGCGCAGCATCTGCACTTCTCTGATATGGCATGGTCCAAAACAAATTCAAAATGCCACATGTAAGTATTCCAAGAATCGCCCATCCAAGGAAAGATAAGTCTAGCAAAAATGTACGCCATTTGTTTCCATTCATCATCTGGCGGGAACGGGTAATTGCCTCTTGGGCAGAAAGTCCCGGCTCGTCCTCAATGATATAAGGAACCATACGGTACGAGTACGCCTTAACAATTCCAGGAATGAAAAAGAGCAGAGTCCAAAGGACCAAAAATATATCCCGCAGCAACAATGTCAGAAATATGTGTGAGTAATTTTTAAATCCTGATGTAATAATGCCCAATTCAGCCGGCTCATCAACATTCTCTTTGAAGAATGCATAGCAACCTACTTCAAGAGGGTTAAACAAAAATATTTTCAGAGCAAAACTGATGATTAATACAACTAAAATAAACCCGAAAATAGCTACAACACTTATATTTCTTGCCATCGGTGACATTGACTCAAACGTATTGGAAACCGAGTTTGCAGCCTCTGAAAGTTCTTCGAACTCTTCCCCGGTTTCTAAGGTAATGCTTGAATTGCCAGTCTGTGTCAAACTACTTCCTCTGGAAGATACCGCTGATGCTCCCCCAAAAAGAATTGACATAATAAAAGCAACCACAACACATTTCCAATAATTTGCTTTAAATGCCGCTTTTCCTCTCTCCTTCATTTCACCAATTGACCAATCCATGATTTGAATCTCCTTTCTATTGTAAATACTTTTTATCTTTGTTGAAAAGAATACCTATTCCGTTTATTACTCTAAACAATCGCCCCTGTCAACCACAATTTGATACCCGATTCCCTCTACTCTCCGCCTTAAACAGTTAATGCACTCTGCCGCTTCTTCGCCGGTACATATCTTGCCATCGTATAATAAATATTTTTCTCGCACACTTACCGGTGACAGATTCGGCATAATAACGTTTGCCCCCGCAAGAATTCCCAATTCTCTTCCCATCGGATGAGCAGTGCCAAGTGCTGTTGTCGCGGGAATGAGCAGTTTCGGAAATAACAACCGCAACACGGAAATGAGTATCAGCGTAGAATCAACAATGGAATTTTCTTCTGTGCTGTCAATCCCCTCGATTCTTGCTGTCTGTTCTCCAAACGGAGTGTCCCTCTGTGGAAGAAAAGGCCCGATTCCCACCATATGAGGTTGTAATTCACGAATAAACTCTATATCTTCATACAGGGTATGTATTGACTGTCCCGGTGACCCCACCATGAATCCACAGCCGGTCTGATATCCGATTTCTTTCAAATCAGATAGACATTTTCTTCTATGCACAAATGACATATTCTCCGGATGCATATTTTCATAATGCCGTCTGTTCGCCGTCTCATGCCGAAGAAGATATCGGTCTGTTCCCGCCTCATAAAAGGCCTCATAACTCTCCCTCTTCTTTTCACCAATAGAGAGTGTCACCGCTATATCATCATGACGCTTCTTTATCTCCCGGACAATACGACAAATCTTGTCATCATCAAAAAACAAATCCTCGCCACTTTGCAGCACCACGGTTCGGAATCCCAACTCGTACCCATAATCCGCACAGGATACGATATCAGCTTCGGTCAAGCGGTATCTGTCAAGACGGTTGTTCGATTTTCTCAATCCACAATAAAAGCAGTCGTTTTTGCAAATATTTGAGAATTCTATCAGCCCTCTGATATAAATCTTCTTTCCATAGTTGCGCTCTGCTGCTTCTCTTGCCTTTTGAAACAGATATTCTCTCTTTTCTTTTTCAGCAATTATAAGAATATTGGCGAGTTCTTCTTCTGTGATGCTTTTCGTCTCCGCAATTTTCTGAATTGTCTTTTTTAATTCCAGACTATCATCCCGCTTTCTCTTACGAACTGTAAAAATCAACCGTCCTCTGCAGAACATTACTAACCGAAACATTCCAATTATACTATATTGTAAAAAATATCGCAATACCGGATTTTTCTTTTCTCTTGAAAACAATTGTATAATCCGCTAAACTATTGATAGAAACCATATAGAACATAACAATAAAGGAGTAAAAAATGGCTGATTTAAAAGAAACCCCATCCGGAATGAGAACTCATATCGGAGTTTTTGGAAATACAAATAGCGGCAAATCAACCCTCATAAATTCCCTTACCGGTCAAGATGTTTCCATCGTGTCTCCGGTAAGCGGAACCACAACGGATCCCATTTATAAACCAATGGAATTATCGCCAATTGGTCCCTGCCTGTTTATTGACACCGCAGGCTTTTCAGATGACTCCTCTCTTGGAGCACAAAGGCTGAAAAAAACAAAAAAAGCAGCAAGTGAATGTGATCTTGCCATCTGGATACAGCGCGATAATGAAACTCCCGGCGAATCCACTACTTTGCAGAAAATCATCCGAACCGATATTCCAATCATATCTGTTATTAACCATTTTTCAAGCAAAAACATCCTGCCGGAAAACACAGACTCAGTTCTTCACATAAATGCTCTTACAGGCGAGGGACTCGCAGCATTAAAAGACCGAATCATCTCAATTGCCGGGCAATTCAGTGAACGAAGTATTCTCGGTAATCTGGTAAAAAAAAGTGACCTTATTCTTCTCGTCATGCCACAGGATATTCAGGCGCCAAAAGGACGATTAATTCTCCCCCAGGTAACCACTTTGCGCGAACTATTAGACCGGCACTGTATTACCATGTGTGTGTCAACCGGAGAATTTGAAAAAGCACTCGCCTCCTTGCGAGAACCTCCCAAACTAATTATTACAGATTCTCAGGTCTTTGATGTGGTATATGAGAAAAAACCGGAGAAGTCAGCACTTACTTCCTTTTCTGTTTTGTACGCCGGATTAAAGGGAGATGTCGGCATCTACATTGACGGAGCCTGCCATATTGCCTCCCTGCCAAACAACGCAAAAATTTTGATTGCAGAAAGTTGTTCCCACGCCCCGATGGAGGAAGATATCGGTCGTGTAAAAATTCCTGCCATGCTTAAAAAGCGCATTGGATCTGATTTGCAGTTTGATATTGTTTCCGGCAAAGATTTTCCGGAAGATGTGTCCGGCTATGATCTTATTATCCAGTGTGGCGGATGTATGGTAGGGCGGCAACAAATCCTGTCAAGAATTCATTTCGCAGAAAGTCAACAAGTTCCCATCACCAATTATGGTATCTGCATCGCATATTTAAAAGGCATTTTAGATAAAATTGTCGTAGCCGTATGAGCGGAAATCAATTTACATTATGCTTATTTTATGCTATTATAAAAGTATGAATAATGAGATTTTTTATCAAAGAGAGGAGAATGCCGATGCCATCCATGAGAGGAGTACCAACCCCTGTAAATGACATCCGAAAAAAAGTTTTTTCCGAAGTCGCTAAACTTTCCTATGAATATGAAGAAGGAAGTCTTTCTAAAATGGAAGAAATCCCTTACCGCATTATTCCCGGAGAAGTATCGATGTATCGGGAGAGTGTATTTTTAGAGCGAGCAATTGTCAAAGAGCGAATGCGTCTCGCAATGGGACTGCCGTTGCGTACAGCGGCAGAACAATCTCCGGTTTCTACCGGTGCCGAGGAGTGCGTAAAACCAGAAAAATACTATCAGCCACCCCTCATCAACATCATCAAATTTGCCTGTCACGCATGTCCGGACAATGAGATCCGGATAACAGAAGCATGCCAGGGATGTCTTGCACATCCCTGCCAGGAAGTATGCCCCAGAGACGCTATTTCCTTCAAAGATGGTCGTTCACATATTGACCAGAGCAAATGTATTAAATGCGGCAAATGTATGTCTGTATGCCCTTACGGTGCCATTCTTCGCCTAAAACGTCCCTGCGCAGAAGCGTGCGGAATGAAGGCGATCAGTTCAGATAAATATGGGAGAGCTGAAATTAATCAGAACAATTGTGTTTCCTGTGGTATGTGTCTAGCCAACTGTCCTTTTGGAGCGATTGCAGACAAAGCACAGATTTTCCAGACAATTCAGGCAATCCGCAGCGAAACTCCGGTATATGCGGCGATTGCTCCTGCTGTTGCCGGTCAGTTTGGTGATAAACTTACCCCGGAGAAAATACGGGTTGCCTTCAAAAAACTTGGATTTGAAGATGCTATCGAAGTAGCTATTGGTGCAGATTTATGCACCATTGAGGAGGGCGAAGATTTCCTGCGTGAAGTTCCTTCTGAACTGCCATTTATGGCGACCTCCTGTTGTCCGGCATGGTCTTCTATGGCCAAAAAACTATTTCCGGATGAAGCTCAGTGCATTTCAATGGCACTGACACCTATGGTACTGACAGGACGTCTGATTAAGAGAGAGCATCCGGGCTGTAAGGTCGCCTTCATCGGACCTTGTGCCGCCAAGAAACTGGAAGCCAGCAGAAAATCAATCCGAAGCGATATCGATTTTGTCCTGACCTTCGAAGAAGTAAAGGGCATGTTTGACGCAAAGAATGTTGATTTTGAACAATTAGAAGAAGATGATGCCATGCATGGTGCGTCTGCAGACGGACGTGGATTTGCCGTCAGTGGCGGTGTCGCTCAAGCTGTAGCAAACTACATAAAAGAAAACCATCCGGAGGCTGAAGAAGTAAAAATGGAAGTGGCCCAGGGATTGGATGAATGTCGCAAAATGCTGATGCTTGCAAAACGCGGACAATATGACGGCTACCTCCTTGAAGGTATGGCATGTCCGGGCGGCTGTGTAGCCGGTGCCGGAACAGTTCAGCCGATTGCCAAATCAACGGCAGCGGTCAAACTGCACAAAAAAGTATCCACCAACCAGCACTCCCATCAGAGTGACTATCAGGATATTCTGGAAGAACTCGAAGAGGATTTATTCTCTGCACCAAAGCAATAGAATGAATGCAAAAATCGCATTCATTCTATACACCGTGGAAACTCTTCCACACCTATTATTCCAGATAATATTGACGAAGCAGTTCCATATCGGCGCTTGTCAATCCGGTTTTTTCAATAACAAAGTTTTCTACTGAACCGCTCTCCTCTCTCATGTAGAGGAGGGCGTTTTCCATACCTAATTGATTAATCTTGCTATAACAATGTGACGAGAGCATATAATCTCCCAAAATAATTTCGTCACTCACACGGAAAATAGAAAGTATAACCGCTGCCATGATACCCGTTCGGTCTTTCCCGAGACTGCAGTGGAAAATCACAGCTTTTTCGCCCTTATTATCCAGTAATGTCTGCAAAAATAATTTCATGGATTGAATTGTTTCTTTTTTCTTTAATGATTTCGCATAAGCATCCGGCTCAGTCTGACTCGGACCGGCAAAACCGGCAAAAACTTCTTTCACACCCTCAATCTCCGGATCTTTGCCACCTGCTATTGTAAGCAGATCCTCACACCCTTTGCGCAAGTCCACAATATATCCCAGATTAAAATCATTCTTTAATACGGCAAGGTCTTCATCTGTCGCAGTACTCAGTTTTGCTGTTCTGAGCAAGAGATTTGCCTTAACCTTTTTCCCGTCTGTCGTCTCATATCCACCCAGTTGTCTGGCATTCACAATATCCGTTACCGGTAATTTCTGCTTTTCTAAGTCAATGTCAGCCGGAGTGATTGTCGGCGTCTGATTTTTTACTTTGACCTTACAGACATATGTCTTCTTATTGTAAGTTACCTTTATCTTTGCCGTTCCTTTTTTCTTTGCTTTAACTGTAGCAATTGCTTTTTTCTTATTAAAAGAAACGGTGGCAACACTTTTTTTCGTTGATTTCCATTTTAATTTTTTTGCCTTTTTCTTGCTCAGTTTTTTTAGTTTTAATGTTGCTGTCTTTCCCACTGTCAATTTCAGTGTCGTTTTACTGAGCTTGATTTTAGAAGCTGCATAGGCCGGTTCCGCCGACACATGGCAGATTGACACGCATAACGCCCCCGCCAGAATCATTCCCTCAACTCTTCTCATACTACTGTTTAATCGCCTCATACTATCGTCTCCTTTTTATAGTTTAAAAAATACAACCTGGTACTCAATATCTCCTGTTGGAATGCCGGTTATCTTAACTGAAAACTTATTCCCTGACTTATACTTGATTTTATTTGGTCGGAAAATAACACATCCAATCAGACCATAACCGTCATTGTTCACATTAAAATATCCTAACTTCTTGGATTTTTTATTTGTCTTACTACTGAACGTCCAAGTCTTTCCATCTGACATTCTTTTAAGAGTAACCTTAATCTTACTCTTTTTTAGTGTCTGTCCGGTAGAAACTGTCCACGGATCATTCACCCCAAAATATTCAAGCGGCATCGTCTGAGCCGGCCAGTAAACATTCGTCTGTGTCCCGGAACCTTTCTTATCAAGGGCATACATTGCCATGTAGGAATTAACCGCACCAAAGCCAGTCTGTTTCATAAGTGGGTTCAGTATCCATCTACGATGCCCCACCCTGTCAATATTATAAGAATCATCATCCGACATCCAGCCTGACACAAGGGCAGCATTGAGATTCTGGTATCCCATAGAAATATTGCTTGCCCCCGCACCTGATGCACCAAGATTGTATAGTGACTTTTTCATTTTAGCCGGCCGCGAAGGAGAATGACTCAATACACCATTTGCCGCATTGACAAGAGCAGCCGCCTGAGCTTTTTTTCCGTAAGAATGATTCAATGTCACATTTGCATTCAATCCCGCAATATATCGGATATTATTCAACATCCTAAGAGCAGCCTTCTTTGTTTTGTTCGAGAGCACTCCTGCACGATATGCCGCTTTTACTTTCGGCTTTTTCTTATATTTAACTTTCGTATTCACAGATGCTTTGTGTTTTTTTAAATATGTGCGAATTTCTGCCTTCGTATGTTTCTGAACAGATTTTCCCGTTACCGTAATATTCAATGTCATCGAAAAGCCATCCACTTCCATTGTAACAACAGAAGATCCAACTGTCTTGCCGGTAACACAGACATACAATTTTCCACTTTCTTCTACATAACGTGCTTCTACCACTCCGGATGGTGCAATCTGCATACTTGCACTGCTGTAGGAAGCAGTCTCCGGTTCCAGAACAATCTTCACTTTTTCCGTCTGTCCTACTTCTATGAACAAATCACTCGTTTCCAGTGAAGCTCCGGTAACCTTCTCATCCCCGGCCCAGACAGAAAACCAATCCGTATTATCATCCGCCCGCGAGACTGATATATTTTGAATGCTCAGGCAGACACCAAGCACAAGTGCTGTCACTACATACCATTTCTTTTTTTTCATAGTATTCTCACTCTTTCTTTTTCCAATCAGATATTTTCAATATCTCAGACAGAGAAATTCCTCTCAATGTCTTTCCTAATTTGATGATTTTCGCTCGCGGACTCGTAAACATCAGATGCTTGAGATATCCGGCAAAACGCCTCCCATAGTTCTTTTGAACCTGCTCTTCCTGCATATAACTATCGCGAATCGACTGCAGTTCAAACTCATCCTGTTCCGTCAATCCATCCCGTTCTTCCTGATTTCTCCGCCTCTCTCTCATCAATTCATACATGAGATCCATTCTCTCCCGGACATTCCGAAGCATTCTCGGCAGAACAAACCAGTCCTCAATTTTTCCGACAGAAAGTCTTCTGCGATAATGGTTATCCGCATCATACCGCTCCAACAGCAAATCCAGTCTTTTCGCCAGTGAAGATAATACACTCTGCGAATTTGACAGTCTCTCCACCATCTCCCGGAAGTCCAAAGCATTTTTGACTGACAGCGTAACATCCACAGTCAAAATGGCAACAAGTATAAAAAGTATTTTTCTCACCACGATTGGATTCAAATGACAAAACATCCATTCAAAAGGAATTATCAAGTACTTATTTGCAATAATGGCACAGAGTCCCCAAAAAAAGGAGACCGGTATGCAGATAAAGCCATC
>CAMVIN010000126.1 GCA_947167565.1 uncultured Clostridia bacterium
TTCACAGCCGCTCTTTCACTTTCCACTCTGTAAGCATCCTTGTCTCAGAATCAAAATTAACTCCTATCTTATAAAGCGTCCGCTTATCTGCCACATAAGGAAGTCCATATTTCATCTCCTCTATCTGAGCAAGTGCTTCATCCGCACTCTTATCTCTCTTAAATTCAAAGATATACACATAGTTATCAGTTTCCACAATACAATCAACTCTTCCTGTATAGGTATGCAACTCACATACCACATACTTTCCTAACAATTGAAACAAAATATACAGAACCGTCTGAAAGTAGTGCTCAAACACCACTTTTTCCGATGTATAAGGAATGCTGGCAAAAAGTGCCGTAATAGAATTTTTCAAACCATCAAGCCTTCCCTTTTCAGCATTTTTCTTAATCGAAAGAATATCCTTACCGCTCCCGGCACCGGAGTCCTCTGAATACTCCTGCATCAAATTCTCAAGAAATCCATATTTCACTTCATCATTTGGAAAGCCTAATGTGTAGCAATCCGCCTGCTCATCATAAGCCTCAATGGTAAGATAGCCCGTCTGATAGAGTAGCGGCACCGGATCATTATTATCTGCACGGTAATCTGACAACATTCTTTCCGTAACATCAATTGAATCATCGCTGAATTGCTTCACATCAAAGTTCATTCTCTTTATTCTTTTCAGAAGAAATGTCGGTGTCCCCGTCTCAAACCAATAGGAGCCAAATTTTTTATTGTATATAGATTTCAACAAACTATAGGGATTATACACACCTATCATTGTTGCACTAAAGCAATATCCATCATAGGTATTTTTAAGTTTATTTTTGCAATCTTCAACACTGATTCCTCTGGTATCTGCCATTCTTTCAATTTCAGGCATAAAATACTCCGTCAATTCTTCTTCACTAATCCCACAAATTCCGGCATAATCATCACTGAATGTAATATCATTTAACTGGTTCAGATCACTGAATATACTTACCTTATTGAACTTCGTAACCCCTGTTATAAATACAAATTGCAGATATGCATCCATACTTTTCAAACAACTGAAAAACCCTTTGAATACACCCCTATTATACTCCACAAGCTGCTCATTTTCAAAAATATCAAGCAAAGGCTTGTCATATTCATCAATCAATACAACACATTTTTTTCCAGTATTGTCAGACGCTTTTACAATTAGGTTCCTGAATCTGATTGCAAGCAGACTGTCAGTTTCAACCTCTCTATTTTCCCCGTCCAACTCATCATATCCATATGTCTTTTCCCATTCCTTTAGATGCGCCTTGAGAACCTTCTCAAGATTTCCTTTTTCCTGATATCCGCTCATGTTAAAATCAAAATAGAATATAGGATATGGCTGCCATGCCTTATCGTTGTCCTCTTCTAATTTCTCAATGGCAAGTCCTTTAAAAAGTTCCTTTTTCCCTTCCCAATATGCCTTTAACGTGGATAGTAGCAAACTCTTTCCAAATCTTCTGGGACGGCTCAAAAAATAAGGAATGCCACTATGAGCCAGTTTATAGACATATTCCGTTTTATCCACATAGAGAAAGTCTTCCTCTCTAAGTTTTTCAAAACTCTGTATTCCAATTGGCAGCTTTCTTTCTCTATAACTCATTAAACCACCTCCATTTAGCAAATTCTCGGCAATCCCTCGCCCTGCAATATATCCAATTCCCTGAGTCCGCCGATCGCCGTCCGGACAACAAGTCTTCCATCGCTCTCCTCTGTGACTTTTCCAATCACATCTGCACACTCGCCATAACGGGAATTTCGAATCAGTTCCAGTGCTTTCTCAGCTTCATCTCCCGGCACGAATACTACCATCTTCCCCTCATTTCCCATATACAGCGGTTCCAATCCAAGAAGTCCGGAAAAGTCTCTCACCTTATCCGTCACCGGAATTTTATCTTCAGAAAGTTCAATCTGTCTGCCCGCAGACAAGGCGATTTCTTTCAGCACTGTAGCAAGACCGCCTCTCGTCACATCCCGCATTGCATGCACTGAAATACCGGAGTTAAGAAGATTTTTTGTCATATCTGTAAGCGGTGCGCAGTCACTCTCAATATCTGTCTCAATATTAAGACGCTCTCCAAGAATTGCTGCGTGGTGATCCCCCATTGTTCCGGAAACCAGAATCGCATCTCCCGCCTTAATTTTCTTTGACGAAATATCCCACTCCTTTTCAAACACGCCAACGCCGGCTGTGTTAATATACATACCGCCATTTCCCTCTATTACCTTGGTATCTCCGGCAACAATCTGCACTCCCGCTTCTCTGGCAGTCTCCGCCATGGAGTGAACTGCCTTTTTTAGCGTCTCAAACGGAAGCCCCTCCTCCAAAATAAAACCGCAGGTAAGATACTTTGGTCTGGCGCCCCTCATCAAAAGGTCATTGACCGTGCCGCATATGCTGAGCCGTCCGATATCCCCTCCCGGAAAAATCAGCGGTGTAACTACAAAACTATCCGTTGTCATTGCAATCTTTTTCGTCACATCAACAACAGAACTGTCCTCCATCTGACTGAGTATTTCATTATCAAATTCTTTGGCAAACAATTTTTCTATCAATTCTCCGGTCGCTCTTCCGCCACTGCCATGTACCATCGTTATCTTTTTATCCATTTATTTATCATTCCTTTTATTTGCAAAATAAGAAAAACAACTGCCTTCTGTCGATACCATACACGCCCCCTGTGGAGTCATCGGCGTACAGACCTTTCCATAGAGCGGACACTGCGTCGGCCGGATTTTCCCCATCAACACTTCATCACAGTGACAGGCTGCATTTTTCTTTTTGTCATCGTCAAGTCCCCTGCTCCCTGCGTCGAAATATTCATATTCTTTACGCAATACTCGTCCCGAACCAGGGATTTTCCCCATGCCCCGCCACGTTGCATCACAGGGCTCAAAATACTTCGAAATTAGTGCCTGTGCTTTTTCATTTCCCGTCTCTGTCACAACAGACGGATAGAAATTCATAACTTTCCCCTGTTTATACGCCTTCACAATACCACAGAGCGCTACAAGAAGTTCTTCTCCGCCAAAACCTGACACGCCAAACGGAATACCATATTTTTTCGCTATTGGCTCAAAAATGCGGCTTCCGGTCACAACGGAAACATGTCCCGGTGCGAGAAAACCATCAATCTGCGCACCCCCCTCACAGAGATATGTGATGGCCTCCGGCATTGTCTTCAATGCTGTAAGCAATTTGACATTTTTCATCTTTTTCTCTGCAAGCTGCTCCATCAAAAGAGCATAAACCGGCGTTGTCGTCTCAAAGCCAACCGCCGCAAAAATGTAATTTGTATCCGGATTCTTCCCGGCAAGCGTCAGTAAATCAAGTGGTGAGTACACCATCTCGACATGCGCTCCCTCTCCCCGGATTTCCTGCAGACTTTTTTCGCTACCCGGCACACGCAGAAGATCTCCGAACGTCACAATACAGTTTTGTAAGTCCCCTGCCAGTTCCAATAACTTATCAATATAAGAAGTGGGAGTCACACAGACCGGACAGCCGGGACCGGACAAAAGCCGTATGTTCTTTGATAAAATCCCGGGAATTCCGTTTTTTGCAATCGCAGCCGTATGACTGCCACAGACCTCCATGATGTTCATTTGTGGTCCGTCATAATCTGTCAAAAATTTTTTTATTTTTTCAAAATCCAAAGCCACCCATCTCCTTCATGAGTTCTGTCATCTCCTCAGCCTCTGATGAAGATACTTTCTGTAGAATGCATCCGGCATGAACAAGAACATGGTCACCATTTTTGACCTCAACGAGTCCCGACCGCGCTTTCACACGGTTTCCATTAAAATCCACTGTCGCCTCGCCATCGCCGGTCTCTACAACAATTCCCGGAAGTGCTACACACATAGCCTTGTCTCCTTTCTATTGCTCACTCACTATTGCTCAAATGTCGCAAGCCACATCTGACCGAGCGCCAGCCCGCCGTCACCGGATGGGACTTTGCGATTCACATAGACTTCATACCCTTTTTGTCTCAACCCTTTTATCACACGCTCTAACAAAATCTGATTATACCACGTTCCGCCGGAGAGAGCAATTTGCCGGATAGAATTCCCACAAATTTTCTCACATGCCAGAATTGTCAGGTCCGCAAGCATCTCATGGAACGTAAGTGCCAGCACCTGCACCGACTCGCCCCTCTTTTTCGCACGGAAAATGTCTGCGATAAACTTTGTTCCATCCAATCGAAACATCTGCCCCTCTCTCTCTGACAAATAATCCGCTGTACAATTTGCTTTTTCACGGTCTATCGTTTTTTTATATGACGTCATCTTATAACTATCAAAAGCAGCCTGCTCTAACATGACAGGGCATTCTCCCTCATAACTGTTTTCTTCACAGATTCCAAGAATTACCGCCACCGAATCGAACAGTCTCCCCATAGAAGATGACTGAATCTGACCAATTCCCTTTTCTCTCGCCGCCTGCAAAATTGAGAACTGTCCTCTGTGAGCATTCCCGCAAAAAGTAAGAACCTCTTCCTCCTCGAGCAATCCCCTCTCAACCGCCTCGTCAAGATAGCACATCAACGGCACCCATGCATCTTTTGCTGTGCGGTCACCTGCCGGCATATCAACCGGTTCAAGAGAACACTTTCTCTCATATTTTTTCCCCTCACACAGCAAAAATTCACTGCCCCACACCGTCCCATCATCACCATATCCGGTTCCATCAAAGGCAATACCGAGAACCTTTCCCTCCAAACCGTATTCTGCCATAACCGATGCAATATGTGCATGGTGATGTTGAACGCGAATAGCATACTCGATATTTTTCGCTGAAACATATGCCGGATGCTTATCGCAAACTGCATACTCCGGCTTCATCACAAAAAGTTCTGACATTCTCTGCATTGCCACTTCTCTGGCATCTGCCGCATCCGGATGAATCAAGTCGCCAAAAGAACCACTGAGATAAACCGCATTTTTTTTACCAAAGGCAAATACCGCTTTCAAATCGCCCCCTGCCGCAAAGCAGTCCACCGGCAGCTCTCTTTTTATCATAACCGGTTCCGGCACAAGACCTCTTGCTCTGCGAATCAATTGAACGGTTCCCGAAGGTTCTGACACCTGATAAATCGAGTCTTCCAGCGGCTCAAGAATCTCCCGGTCATGAAAGAGGACGAGTTTTGGAAAACCATTTCTCAAGAAATTTATCATTTTCTCATTACTTATAATAATTGGCTCGCCGCCGAGATTTCCGCTGGTCATAATGAGCGGTCCGGTCTCTTTAAGTAATAAAATCTGCAACGGGTTGCAGGGAAGCATGGCACCAATTCGATTGCTCTCGCCACAGACCGGTTCAGGAAAATCCTTTTTCTTTCTGAGTAATACGATTGGCCTCTCATTCGCCCGAAGTATTTCTTCCTCCTGCGCAGACACCACACAGTACTTTCGTACACTCTCCATATCAGAGAACATCACAGCAAAAGGTTTTTTGTCACGCCCTTTAAACTCACGGAGTTTTTTTGCTCCTCGCTCATTTGAAGCCAGAGACGCAAAATGATATCCGCCAATATCTTTGACAGCAATTACCTCACCGGCATGTAGAACCGAGACAGCTTCTGCAAGTGCCTCTTCCCCTGATAACAATTCTTCTGAACAACTTTTTTGAGCCAAAAGTACCGGTCCGCATGAATGACAGGCAATTGTCTGCGCATGTCTTCTTCGATTGCCCGGCATCGTATATTCTGACTTACATTCCCCGCACATTTCAAAGGAATTCATGGTAATATTCTCTCTGTCATACGGAACATCTTTTAAAATGCTATATCGCGGACCACAGGATGTGCAACTGATAAAGGGATGGCGATAACGCCGGTTCGCTTTTTCCCAAAGTTCTTTTTCGCAGTTCTCGCAGATTGTCATATCAGGGGGCAGAAAACGCAGTTCCTCTTCCTCCCGGCTGCTTGAGATAATCCGAAATCCCCCAGACATCCCATCATCAGAACCATTATCCACAGACAAATCTTCATCAACAGAAACGGAGTCAATCCTTGCCCCTTCCGGTGTAAAATGATAGAGGCGGTGGAACCATTCTTTCACCGCCTTATCAGAACCAATCAACCTTACAATGACAATACCACCTGAATTCTTCACCCAGCCGGATAGTTGCAGAACTTGTGCCTGCTCCGCCACAAAAGGACGAAAACCGACACCCTGCACCAAACCTGTTATTCTCACTGAAATTGATTTCATTATTCCACCACTTATTCTAATTTATTCGGAAGCTTCCGCCTCTTCCGCTGCCTTTGCTTTCGCAGCAGCCTCTCTTGCTGCCTTTGCCTCAGCTGCTTTCTTAGCCGCCTCCGCACGTTTCTTTGCCTCAGCCTCAAGTACCTCCGGTGACTTCGTATATGTCACAGAATTCTTCTCATCACCCGGCTCCTGATATCCCGGAACCATATGAAGACATTTCTTCGGACATTTTTCAACGCAATATCCGCAGGCAATGCAGTCAAAACGATCAATCGTCCAGGTTCCCTTTATCTTATCAACACTCAGAGTGCCCGGAGGACAACTTCTAACGCATAAACCGCAGCCAATACATTCATCAATATCAATCTCTATATGCCCGCGACTTCTCTCCGGATACGTAAATGGCTCTAGCGGATATGTCGTTGTGACCGGTTTTTTAAAAAGATTTTTTAGCGCCGTAGGCGCAAAACTCATAATCTTAGACATGATGGTTCCTCCCTCTTATCTCTCTGTACAACTGATACATGGATCAATTGTAATTACAAGCAGTCCGACATCAGCAAGACTCGCGCCTTTCAATGTCTCGCACAATCCCGGAAGATTGGCAAATGTAGGGGTGCGGATTCGCATACGGTCTAAGAACATGCTTCCATTACCCTTTGTAAAGTACACAGCCTCTCCTCGCGGCTGCTCTACTCTCATAAAGAATTCGCCCTCCGGCTTACCTTTCACCGGCACAGAAAGATCTCCTTCCGGAAGTTTGAATGCCGCCTGGCGAATCAAATCAATCGACTGGAAAATCTCTCTGGTACGCACATCACATCTTGCATAGCAGTCACAGTCATTGCTGACAATCGGCTCAAAATCAAGTTCCGGATACGCATCATATCCGCGGACACGCATATCCATAGCAATGTTGCTGGCTCTGGCGAACGGTCCGACACAGCCAAGTTCATGAGCTTTCTCTTTCGGAAGAATACCGATTCCACACAGACGGGATTTCACCGAATAATCGTTCAGCAACGTCTTCTGAACCACTTTTAATTCATCTTCAATATCATCAATCGCCGTCAAAATATGTCTCATCATATCCGGCTCAATATCCTTTAACACACCGCCAATCTGGTTGACGGAGAAAATACAACGGCCACCGGTCGTGAGTTCAAGCATGTCAAGAATCTTCTCACGAATACGCCAGCACTGATAGAACAGGTTCTCAAAACCAAAACCATCTGCCAAAAGTCCCAGCCACAAAAGATGACTGTGAATACGGGACATCTCACTCCATATTGTTCGGAGGAACTTCGCACGGTCAGGAATCTCAATCTCCATCATGTGCTCCACGCTCTCGCAGTATCCCATACCATGCATAAAACTGCAGATACCACAGGTTCTCTCTGCCACATAAACTAATGTATTAAAATCCTTTTTTTCTACAAGACTCTCCAGACCTCTGTGAACAAAGCCAACGGATGGAATTGCCTCTACAACAATCTCATCTTCCACAACAAGGTCAAGGTGAATCGGCTCCGGAAGTACCGGATGCTGTGGTCCAAAAGGTATCACACTTCTCTTGCCCATTATTTCGCCTCCTTGTCCTTCAGACCAAGCGGTGTCTCCTGCTCAATCCGATATAATTTGTTCTGATAATCGGTCTCAATCATCTTAATATTGGCACCAAACAATTCTTTCATCTCATTTTCATAAAAAACGGCAGCCGGTACAACTTCCGTGATGCTCGGCACCTCTGTCTTATCATCAGTAACAAGGCGCAGAGTAATAAACTCATATGTCTCATCATTGACAAAAGAATAACTGAGTTCAAGATTTCCCTTGGATACTGCTGCACAGGCCTGCGAAAGGCGCAGCCCCGCTTTCTTTAACTCCATTACCTTAGTCAGAAGCTGGCCGACTTCAATTTCTTCCAGAACGTTGTCCGGACAAATCACTTTACTCATCCTTGTCTGCCTCCTCTTCTTTTACTTCTTTTTCAACGACATAACTCTCATTGTTTCTAACCATCTCATCATGTTCCTGCGACCGCTTCTCAAACAAAGCAATTGCTTTCACAATACCGTCAATAATAGCTTGTGGCCTCGCCGCACACCCCGGAACATAGATATCGACCGGAATGACTGTGTCAGCACCTCCGAGAATGTTGTAACATTCCTTAAAGATACC
>CAMVIN010000127.1 GCA_947167565.1 uncultured Clostridia bacterium
ATTATAACAACGAAGATTAGATTTGTCTACCATAGATTTTATAGAAAATGAAAATAGCCGGTTATAGGTTAAGACTATAGCCGGCTATTCTGTCAACGTCTGGATGAGAAAAAGTTCTACAGCAAGCTGCCCGTCAATCTTTCCTCTCTTAAAATCCGCCTCACAATCTGCGCGCTGTTCCAGCATAGAGAGCAGTTTTGATCGACGAAACTGATTTGCCTGTGCAGAATATTTCGGAATTGTAAATGGTGGAATTCCTATTTTCTTCGCTATCTCTGAGCGATTCAATCCCATTCCCGACAACTCCTTTAACTGAATCAAAATATTGATATGGCGCGAAAACAAGTATAAGATTGACATCGGCTGCTCCCTGTTGGCAATGAGTTCCGCATAGAGTGACAGCGCACGCTCTCTCTCTTTTCCTGCCACCGCATCCATCATATCAAAAATACGGGACACAGTCAGTCCGGAACAAATACAGTCAATGTCCTCCACTTCTACTTTCCTTCGCTCCCCCACATAACCAATCACTTTATCTAACTCATTGTTCAGTATTTCCATACTTGTCCCCACACGCTCAATCAAGTGCTCGGTTGCCGCAACGGAAATAACTTTATCCTGCTTTTTCAGATAACCGGCAATCCAGTTTTTCAACATAGGTTCCGTCTGCGCCTGACATTCAGTAACACATCCGTTTTTGGAAATCCACTTATATAGTTTATTTCTCTTATCCACTTTTCTCTCCGCAAACACAACATAAGTTGTCTCCGGAAAGTGTTCGAGCACCTCTGACATATCACTACTCTTATCAAATAGCCCGCTGTCTTTCACCACAATCAACCTCTGTGGCACCATAAATGGCAGAATCTGCCCCACATCGTCAATCGCCTGCGGCGTTGCCGCCTCCCCCTGAAAGGTTGTGCAATTCATCTCATCATCCGGTGCCGACAACTCTTTGGTAATGCTCTTACGGTAATAATCTACCATATACCGCTCTTCGCCGTACAAGAGATGAAAACGTGACAGGGAATGCTGCTTTAATTCTTCTGCTAATTTTAGCATTCTAATCCTCCATTCAACTTAATATCCCATCTCTTCAGAATCCATCACAATCGTAAATGGTCCTTCGTTAATAAGGCTGACTTTCATATCTGCGCCAAAAATGCCTTTTTCAGTCAAAACGCCCTTATCCCTGCATTTTTCTATTATATACTGATACAGTTCCTCGGATTCTTTGGCGCCTCCTGCATTTGTAAAACTCGGCCGGTTACCATGACGACAATCTGCATATAACGTAAACTGGGATACTAAAAGAAGACTTCCTCCTACATCGGCAAGTGAGAGATTCGTCTTGCCGTTCTCATCCTCAAAGATACGCAGTTTCAACATTTTTTCTACCATTTTATCTGCCGTCTCCCGCGTATCTTCCTTTCCGATGCCAATTAGGACAAGAAACCCTTTCGTGATTGCTCCCACTTGCTTTTTGTCAACGGTGACGCTTGCCTCTGACACTACCTGAATCACAAATTTCATCTGTCAGATTCCTCCCTGTTATCCATGCTGTCTAAAAATTTCTTCCGTTCCAGCCCCAGTCGCTCACACCCCGGTAGGTAACATATACCCGGTCTCCCGGTATCCCCAGTTCATCCTCAAAAATCCCACAAATCTTCCCTGTCATCTCACTGTATGCCGAAGCACTGGCATTTCCAAACAGGCTGACTGCCACATAAGCGCCTTTCTCGACCTTATCTCCGGCAAAATATAAATCATAATTATCATCAAAACCAACCATCAAAAAACTCTCTGTCTTGCCAAGTGTAGACACTGCCTGCCCTAATTTGGATTTGATTGCTTCCTTTTTCTCATCACTAACTGCAACACTGATTTTTGAATCAATAAATGGCATAATTATGCACCTCCTGCTAATTTTTGAAACTTTTGCTCTATTTAGTATACCATTATTTTTCTCAAAAACCAATATATATTTTACCGGATTTTCATCCGTACAAATTCCTCTCATACACTCACATTTTCATCCGTTCACTTCCCACACCTTTTCCTTATGTCTTCTACTCCCCATACCACGTCCTCACCCACCACTTCCTGCCGTCCGTCTCTGTCGTCACCGCCCCGCAGTCTATGGTGCAATAAGTCTTTGCGCCAATCTGATCTAATCGCTCTAATGTCTCCGAAGAAGGATGTCCATATCGGTTTCCTTCTCCGGCAGAGACAACCGCCACCTCCGGCTTTGCTATCGCCAAAAACTTCTCACTGCTGGCTCCCTTAGAACCATGATGAGCGACTTTCAAATAATTCACATCGGAAATCGCCGAAAGAACCACTTCCTCTCCTGTCTGCTCCAAATCTCCTGTAAATAACCCTTTGAAATTTCCATAAGAAAGCAGGAAGACAAACGAATAATCATTCTCGTTTTTCCAGTCATAAGTACCGGAAGGATGCAGGCACTGCAGATTCAGATTCTCAATTTGCAGTTTAGCTCCTGCTGTCATGTAACGTACCGGTACACAATTCCTATCGCACACCCGGATTAAATCCAAATAAGCTTCATCCTGCTTTTCAATTCCCGGCAGCACAACTGTACCGATATCAAATCCCATGTGATTATTCTCTTCTATTATTTCCTGTAACCCATTCGTGTGATCACTGTCTGAATGCGTAAAAAAGATATAGTCAATTCTCTGTATTCCATAATACTTTAGATACTGACTAATTCGGTATTTTCCGACTTTACTCACATCTGAACTTCCACCATCAATCAAGATTGTCTTGTCCTCCAGCCGAATACAAGTGCAATCTCCTTGCCCAATATCGAGATTTGTAATGATAAGATTATCGGAATGTCCACGGAAAAACAGAACAAATATGCCAAGAAAAAGAAGTACTTTTCTGTACTTTCCCCAAAACTCATTCCCCTTCTCTTTGAGAAAAAGCCATAAAAGCAAAATTCCATAATAGACAACCAATTGCCATACATTCGGTCTTCCAACAATCCATCGCGCTCCCGGAAGTTTTCCTGCCAATAGACACACGATTTCAATTCCCCGAAGAACAACATGGACAATTCCAAAGAAAAACTTCCCGGCAAATATACCAATAAACGCAGTAGTTCCTGCAAATACAGACATACCAATCAATATACTAATGAATGGCAGAACAATAACATTCACAAGTATACTATAGGGGTTCCACTCATAATAGAAATAAAGAATAATCGGAAGAGTAACAAACTGCATGCCTATTGCTCCGGCAATCCCCTGACATATTCCTTCTGTTTCCTGAAAAGGTTTTACCCAGAGAGCAATGCCGAGCACTGCGCCGTACGAAAGCAAAAAACCGGAACTAAACAGTTCCATAGGATGAACTGCCAACTGAATCATGGCACTCAGTGCCAGCGCACAAAAAACATCATATTGTCTCCCAACAAATCTCGCCCCCAGAACGCACAGCATCATGATAACTGCCCTCTCTGTCGCAATCGGAAAGCCAACCAGCTCTCCGTACGCCAAAAGAAGGACACCGGTAAGAATAGCGGCAGCCTTCATAGGCATGACATAACGGCGAAGAAAATAAAAGAGTCCCGCTCCTATCAGAGAAATATGGAGTCCCGAGATAGCCAGAATATGAGAAATCCCTGCCTCTTGATACAATTCTTTACTCTCGCTGCTGAGCAAACTCTTTTCTCCCAGTATCATCGCAGAAATAATGCCAGCTTCTTTTTCCGGAAGGCAAGTCACAATCTGTAAAAAAAATGCATTTCTTAATTCATTTAACCGCTGTTGAACCCACCGATAAGATGAATCCATTATAAATACAGATTCTACAGCAAACCGGCAATCAATACCGGCATCCCGGTTATAGTGATACTCATCAAACTGCCCCGGATTTCCTGGTAGTGAAAACACTTCCACTTTTCCCTTTACCCTGATTATATTGCCAATTTTCAATTCTGATACTGTCGAAATATAATCTTCTGAGCGAATCGTATTCCTCCCATAGCTTTTCTTTTTATTAGTTATTTGGAGTTTCATCCGCTCACAAAACTTTGTCTGTCCCTCCATGACATCACGCACGATAATCGTTTTGTCTTCTCCCTGCCCCATCACAGATTCTACTTGACAGACAAATTCCTTTTCTTCTCCCGCCAACTCTTTTTGGGAAATTTTCAATGCTTCCTTTATCTCTCCCAAGTCACTCTTTTGAATACGAATTATTGAAAGAATCCCCACAAGAGCAAGCATAATAATACATATAGGGCGTCCCGTCAATCGTTCCTCCTTGCCGGTTCCCTTTGGTCAGCCACGCGACTGTTCGCCTCCTTGAATCATGTCCAGACTGCGCTCAAACGGCGTGTTAAAATCTTTGGTGTCACCATAGGTTTCCTGCTGCTCCCCGTTAATAGTAAATTGAACTTTTGTGATATTAGAAAGTTCACATAGCGTATTGACAATCGAATAAACTACAACATCACTGTGAACTTCCGATAAAAGATACGTAAATTCACTGCTTAAATCCAAATAACAGATATTATCACGAATGGTAAGGTTATTAAGTTTTGTTCCCGCCGGAACAGTTGCAAGCAAATCTTCAATATTGGAATTTTTTAGTTGAGAAGGTCCTGCAATTAGTTGTTCCACCAAAAGTTCTGCCAGCGATTCTGAAGAATTATAAGCTACCTCTGTTGACACTTCTACAAGCTTCTTGCCGGTATCATCTGAAAAATAAAGTGTCACCTGTTTGTTCTGTTCCGTATATTTGGGATCAAGATTATCTACAAAATAATCGGCATTCATCAACCCAACAGCATTCCCGGACAGCATGAGTGGCTGATCTTCCACATAGAATTCCACATATTCAACTCCCTCCACCTGACAGAGAGTTTTAACAATTGCCGCACGCGATAAAATTTCATCAATTCCACTTCTGTTATTATATAATACAGAAAAGTACACAGAAAGTTGAGTTTCCTTAATTTGGAAATCACTAACTTCCACCCCCGCCTCCAACGGAGATAAATACTCTCCACTCTCTCCCTTCATCTGAAGGCGTTCAAATAATTCATTGATAATCTCTACCGTATCTTCCGATGTTGTTTTTAACGTATAATTCTCTGAAATCAGCCCATCTCCATTTGGCTCAACATAATATATTTGGTATACTTTCCCGGTATTATTCGAGTTTGCGGATGAACAGGACGTTACTGCACAGAGAATCACCAGTAAAGCAGTCAGACAAGATAGTGTTTTCTTCCAAAATCTCTTCATAACAGTCCCCTCCTACTCAACATATATGAGTGGTATTCTTACATTAAAGGTAGTTCCCTGCTTTTCAACACTGTGTACCTTAATGGAACCACGGTGAAGAAGAATCGCATTTCTTGTAATCGCCAGTCCAAGACCGTTCCCGCCCGTCTCGCGTGAGCGGGCCTTATCCACACGGTAAAACCGCTCGAAAATGTTATCTTGAAGTTCCTCCGGAATTCCCACGCCGGAATCAGAAACCTTAAGATACATAAACTTGTGGTCAGCATTTAAAGAAACTCTGACCCAGCCATCGTCATAATTATACTTAATAGCATTTTCAATCAAATTTCGAAATGCCATTCCGAGTTTTACCTCATCAACCTGAGCCGTGACCGGTCGAACGCTCTCAAATACAATATCAATGTTTCTCTTGTCAGCAATTACCTGAAGTTGTTTTAGTATCTTTTCGACAAACTCATTGACATTTATTTCTGTAATCGTAATCTGAGACGCACTCTTATCCATTCGTACAAGAGAAAGCAGATCATTAATCAATTTATTCATTCGTTCCAATTCATCATTGATATCCACGAGAAATTCCTGATATAGTTCCTCCGGCATCCCCTCCTGCCCAATCAGGGACTCTGCCAGTACCTTAACTGACGTAATCGGAGTCTTCAGTTCATGAGAGACATTTGACACAAATTCCTGCCGTACATTTTCGAGATTCTGCAAACCGACAAGCATGTTATTAAAATTCTCTGTAATTGCTTCAGCCTCCGTATACCCGCCAATCTTCATTTCCTCATTCAAATCTCCTTGTGTAATCAGAGCGATGGAGCCCGCCACCTCCTGCATCGGTCTCACTATCTGCCCTGAATAAAGTACGGAAACAGCAACAACAATCACACCTAATAATAGGATCAAGGTAATAGAAATTGACTGAATATTCTGATACATACGATTAATTGCGGCGAGAGAAAAGTCCATGACAAGCGCACCGTCAACTGACTTCTTATCAGAACTGTAAATAGGCAGAAAAATCTTGATATCTTCCTCTGATTGGCGAACAATCTTGCTCTCACTTCCCCGCAGACACCGAATCGCATCACTCACAAGAATCGTCTTGCCATCCTCAAGATTATAGCTGTCTCTGAGAACAGCGAGTTCTTCATTTACAAGTAAAATCCGGCCATCAAAGACATCAGAAATCTGTGATATTTCAGAATCAACCTCCGCCGTCACATCATTTGTCAAAAAGGCGGACGAAATAACGAGGTTACACAAGACGGAACCCCTTGCCTGTAAATCTGTAATTCTCTGTGAAACAGCCCGCATACGGTATGTATTCATGAGAATGATGGAGAAAAAAATCACAGGAATCATACCTATCAATATAAGCACCATCATACTTTGTACACGGAGACTGCGGAACTTTGCAAATTTATTCTTTAACTTCAAAGTAATACCCCACTCCCCACTTCGTATGAATATACTTTGGTTCACTGGCGTTCTTTTCTATTTTTTCCCTTAAACGTCGGACATGAACATCTACTGTTCGAACATCCCCCGGAGAATCCACACCCCAGATTTCCTCCAGCAATTTAATTCTGCTATAAACACAGCCAGGGTGTTCCATAAGAAATTCAAACAATTCAAATTCTTTTGCCGTCAGGCTTATTTCATGGTTTTCAATATACAGCCGGCGTCCATCAGCATCTACGCGAATCTGACCTTTGAGAACCTCATTATCATCTGACACCTGTTTCTTCGCTTGTACCTGCTTGGAACTCCGACGGATAATTGCTTTAATTCTTGCTTTAACCTCAAGAATATTGAACGGCTTTGTTATATAATCATCCGCTCCATATTCAAGACCAAGAATCTTGTCCATATCATCACCTTTTGCCGTCAGCATAATAATCGGAACATCTGAAAACTCCCGAATCTGCTGGCAAACCTCAAACCCTGACATTTTTGGCAGCATGACATCTAATAGAATCACATCATATTCATTGGATTTGGCAGCCTCTAAAGCGGTCTCACCGTCATAGGCGACATCCACCTCCATACCGTCCTGTTCAATACTAAAACGGATTCCTTTTACAATTAGTTTTTCATCATCAACAACCAATACCCTTTTTGCCATGCCAGCCTCCACTTAAATCATACTTTTATTTTATCTTTTATCTGATTAAATATTCCCTCTTTGATACCGGGAACATTCATAATTTCTTCTATTTTTTTAAAATTTCCCGTTTTTTCCCTATATGATAATATATCATTGGCCCGGGACTCACCAACTCCGTTTAACACCATCAATTCTTCTTTTGTCGCAGAATTGATGTTAACTTTACCATCAGAATCCACATTATCTGTCATTCCTGTATCTTTTTCTTTCATCGAATGTTCTGCCTTATTCTTATCTGCCTTTGATACAATAATAATCTGAGTTCCGTCAGAGACAATCTGAGCCTGATTAATCGATGCAGTATCCGCTTTCTTCGTCAGTCCTCCTGCCTTTTCAATCACTTCAATCAGTCTGGGCTCATAATCAAATGTATAGACACCTGCTTTTCTGACCTCACCACTTATATCAATATATATCTTATTGCTGTGATTATTCTGTTTGCCGTCTTGAACAGCGTCTCCCTGCGAATCCTTTCCCTCCGACTGCTTTGGCGAAACTGTGCTTTCAGACGCAAAATTTTCTTCAACTGTGTGACTATTTATTTTATCATTCGCACACACGTAAAAAACACCGCATAATAACACTGCGATGACACAGATAATAACATTTCGTGTTTTTGTTTTTTCCATATCGCAATCTCCTGTAAAGGTCGGAAAAGAAATTACGATGTATAAAGTTTATTGTACCAGTGTATTTTCATTTTGGCAACACTATTTTACCCAAATTTTTTTGACTGCCTTCTTATAATTTTTCTTTGTTGCCTTTATAACAATTTTTGTTCTTTTTTTCAATTTAGTTTTTCTTTTCAAGGTAAACTTTTTGCCTTTAACTGTTGCTTTTTTGTATTTATACTTTCCTACTTTTATCTTTACAACAGCCTTTTTCACAGAAAGTTTTCCCGTAATTTTCTTTTTCCCCCGCTTCGCCTTTACCCATTTGATTTTTATTTTTTTCT
>CAMVIN010000128.1 GCA_947167565.1 uncultured Clostridia bacterium
GCTTCATCTCTTGCTACCATATTATCTGTTGGCAATTTAGTTGGTGATTTACCTGTTTCCCATGCGTCCCACAACATTTTATGCTTTTCCCTGTCGGTCGGCACTGTAATTCCCAGTTTAATAAAACTCTTTCCATCTATCTCTTTTTCTTCTCTTGCCATATCAATCATATAACACACTTCATCTGATTCTCCGGTCGGATAAACAAAATAACTATAATCGATGCCAAAAGACACTTTTGCCCTGTCAAATTCACAAAGCCATTTTGCCATAAAGTATTCGGCATATGCCAGTTTGAGGTCATCTGTCAAGGAATCAAACATAATATCCCGGTTATAAATCTTTCCCGGGTATTTTTCATTGAAAAGTTGTTCAAATTTTATTTGATAAGGAGTCGGATCATTATCATAATCATAAGGGATACGCACCTCCTCCCCATGAGTTTTTAAATATTCCTTGAGTTCACCAAAATCCTTTCCTTCATCGAGAAGCAACTGTTCCATATATGCATTCAGATTCTTTAACTTTGCTTTTTGCTCATTCTGATATGTTCTTGTCTGAACGATATACGTATACAAACCATTAATTAGTAACATGAGCAAAGTAAAGACGGCAAATAGTATCCCAAATGTGACCAGTATGCTCTTTTTCTTTCTTTTTTCTGTAGTCATATTTTCCTCCTTATTATTCCACAATAAAATATTCTCAACTATTTCGAACAGTTTCTAACAAAGTCCTCTATAAGACCAGAAATCTCCTTCCGGTATTTCGAGAGAAAAACTAAATGGTCATCCTCGTCACCAACAATTCTCACGGATTCTCCCGGCTGTTCAGAAAATAATCCCCATGGATTCTCCTCTTCCGTCCCGTTTCCAAGCAGAATAGCAAATATCGGGGCAGAAATCTTCCCTTCTGTTATCACCGGATACCTCATATTGTACATGAGAACAAGATATGTTTCCCAAAACATGTGAACCATTTTTTCGCGTTCATCGTTTACCATTTTTTTATCCAGCCACACAGAAAGTCTATTTTTCAGATTATCTTCTGCATTATAGTCCCATGATTTCTTCTTACTTTCTACTTCTCTCTGTCCAAAGCAGACTGCTGTGGACAGCTCAAAAAGCGATTCTTCTCCTCTGATAATCTGTTGTCGAACGATTGGTTCTGCTTCAAGCATAATCAAGCCACCAAGCTCTTTTCCGGCAGATTCCAATTTTCCCGCAAGGCCATGGGCAAAGCTCCCGCCCTGTGAATAGCCCATTAAATAATCTCCTTTCCGAAACCTTTTAATCACACAATTCTCCAAAGAAGTTCGGGATTTATGATTCCATTCCCTCGCCACACTATCCGGCACACCATCTGCGTATTTCATCAATGTTTCCTCTGACAGTTTTTCAAATAGAACATATTTTTCATCCGTCATTCCATATACCATACCGTCAAAATCCAACACTTGCAGCAAATCCAAATAACACATTGTCATTCCGCCGGAAGGAGGAATACAAAACAGAGCCGGTCTGTCCGGATTTCCCTCTTTTAAAACAACAAGTTTTTCCTCTTTTGTCTGTTCACGTTTCCAGTCTGCCATCCAAAAAGTTCCCAGCGAGGCCGGAGTCGCATGAGATAGTATATCCGATACATGGATGTGCGGATGATTCAATTTAGAGACCAAACGCATCACATCAATTGAATTACCTCCAAGTTCAAAAAAGGAATCGTTACGTTCTACACTTGGCACACCCAGCACTTCCGAAAAAATTGCCGCCACTCTCTCTTCAAAAAAGTTTTCTGCCGGTTCTTTCTTACAATTTTTCTTCCATTCCGGCTCTCTTTTCATTAATTCTCTGTAATCTACTTTGCCGCTTGCGGTGAGTGGCATTTTCTCAATCTGTACCAGTTTCGATGGTATCATATAATCCGGCATTTTATCTTGCAGATATTTCTTAAGTTCTTTTTCGGAAACAGGAAAATCTGACGTAAAAAACGCTGTCAAATGCGGAGATGTATCATTCTTTCTAAAAATCACTGCTGCCTCGCGAATGCCTACAGCTGACAACAAGTGACTTTCAATCTCCCCTGTCTCAATACGGAATCCACGCATCTTAATTTGTCCATCTTTTCGCCCCTCAAACAACAGGTTCCCATCCGGCAGCCGCCTTGCCATGTCCCCGGTCAGATAAATCGTTTCCTCACCAACAGTCCGTTTAATAAATACTTTTCTTGTCAGTTCACCATGATTCAAATATCCTCTGGCAAGTCCCTTGCCACTAATCCCAATTTCACCTTTTTGATAGAAACCGCAAGGACTATCACCCTGTAAAATGAAGATTTTCTTACCCGGCAAAGGTTTTCCGATTGGAATTATGCCCTCCTCACTTTCTTTAAATTGATATGCTGTCGCATTAACTGTTGTTTCCGTCGGACCGTATGAGTTAAAAAGATGTTCTGTTACGTTACTCCAGTTCAAGAAGGTATGTGTATTTGCCATATCGCCTCCTGCACTAACCATCTTAAGATGCTCAATATGTTCAGGATGTAACACTTGCAACATAGCCGTAGTCGTCATAACGACTGTCACATGATTATCCCGGATACAGGCCTCAATTCCTTCTGCCGTCTGCATCTGTTCCTCACCAATCAGGCAGAGAGTTCCTCCATTCCCTATTGTCTGAAAAATATCCCAAACGGACTGGTCAAACACATAATTAGCAAGCTGAAGCACCACCTCATCCTGAAAACTGCCATAAGCTTCTGTATTGGCGCATACCATATGCATAAGACTCTTGTGTTCAATGACTACCCCCTTCGGCACTCCGGTCGTTCCCGATGTATAAATGATATAGGCAGGACGTTCCAACAACTGGTTACTATCATAATTAAATATGATTTCCTCTTCGTTTTGCACACGTCTCCATAATTCCTCTTTGTCCAGATAACAGACCGGAATAGAAAGTTCCCTAAACAGAGATTTTATCTCTTCGCTCATCATTTTTTCATCTGCCCATACCGCCCGCGGTCTACAGTCTTCTGCCATCATTCTTAATCGCTCTGCCGGCACATCCGGGCTCACAGGAACATAGGCCGAGCCAGTCATCAGGGTACCAAAAATAACTGCAATCATTTCTATACTGCGCTTTGTCATTAGCATTATATAATCTTGCTTTCCCCCTTTTTGAACACGATCCAGTTCAACTGCCACAACAGATGCTGCCCTTTTCAATTCCAAATATGTAATATTATCCCCGAACATAGTCACTGCTGTTTTATTCGGCATGTCTTCTGAAAATTGACATAACAAATCCGGTATCGTTGCGTCCGGACAACTAACTTCTTCTCCTTTTGCTTTTTCCCGCACACTTGCCCATTCTCCCGGCGCAATGCGTCTAATGGCTCCGACCGACACCTCCTCTTCTTCTGTAATCTGTTTCACCACATTCTCTGCCCGTTCCAATAAAAGCGTCGCATACCTCTTAGGAATTCGATTCGCATCATATAGCATTTCCAGCGTAAATCCCCTATTTTCTTCCACATAAAACGTCACCGGATAATTTGTTTCTTCCCATAACGTCTCAATCTGATACCAATCATCCTTTTGATTGCTCCCGGGATAATTCTCATAAGCAAACAAAGTCTTTATCAACATTCGTCCGGGAACTGTCTGTTCCTGAATATCTCCCAGAGAAACCCTCTCGTAAGGAAGCATTTTCAGATAATCTTCCTTTCTCTTTTTCATGAGGTCTAAAACCTTCATCTCTTTCGTTGCTCGTACACGCACAGGTATCGTGTTAATCAACATTCCCACTGTTTTCTCAATGCCTTTAACTGCCTCATTTCGACCAGATACTACATTGCCAAACACCACATCCTCCACATCATTTTCGATTTGTAAAATCAATCCCCACAACACACTAAAAATCATCCCTCTGGTCAAATTATGCTTGATTGCATATCGGTCAATTTGATCGCACAATTCTGCAGGCAATTCTCTTTTTTCTCTTGATACCATTGTCTTTTTTTCTGAGTGCTGAGGTAATTCAAAAACCCCCACACTCTCTTCATAATCCATCAGATAATGAACCCACTCATTTAATCCCTCTTCTCGTTTTCTTATATAAAGAGAATTTGCCTTACTCAAATATTCAGAAAAACTGAGTTCTTCTTCTTTGGCAGCCGTCATCTGCAGACGGATTTTTTCTTCAGGCACCCCCTCAATAAGTGCACGATAACAAGCCATCAACTCCTCTGTTAGCAGAACAAAACTCCAGCCATCAATAATCAGATGGCTCATCGTCCACACAAGTTCTGTCTCAGTTTTGCCCGGAACAGCCACAATACGCATCAAAGGATCGCTTTTTAAATCAAATCCTCTCTCCAACTCTTCTTTTGCAATAATCTCAACAGAACGATGTTCTTCCCTATATTCCGGTCTTTGGTTTTTCACAAAAGTCTGTCTGACCACGCCGTTTTCATCCGTCATAAACCGTATGGAGAGTGCATCAAAACGATCCGATATAATTTCTACCGCTTTCTCAAATTGTCCGCCATTCCATATTCCCTGAACAATCACACGATCCTGAAGAACATAAGATCTGTCTTCTGTCTCGGCCTGCGTATGAAAAAACATTCCCATCTGTAATGGCGTCAAGGCACGGACTAAACTCACATCATCTTCCTCTGACTGACACTGCACAAAATCACGTAATGTTTGCGTATAGTTCTTTACAAGTTTTTCTACTTTCCCTTTTTCATACATTGTATCATAACGGCAGGAAACCATCAATTGATTTTTGACAATTCGAAGGTCAAATGATATCGTATTTTTTTCTCCATTCTTTTCTGACACTTCGTCTCCGCAATCCAACGCCGTCCATGAGAGCGGACGACTGCATTTTTCTTCTCGTTCCTCTCCCAGAAAATTGAATACAATTGTTACATCCATCGAATCATTCATTAATTCATAGCCAATTCCAAAATTCGGGACATCCTCTAAATTGCGAGCCACCTCCGATATCTGCTGCTTTTGCGCATTTCCAACCGAGAGAAGAACCGGATAAACTGAAGTGAACCATCCAACAGTACGATCCGTTCGAAGGTTCTCTCCGATTTCTCCCCGGCCATGGCTTTCCAAAAAAATTACAATCTCTCTTATTTCCTTATCCTTAAATGAATCTTGATACTCTGTGCTCAACACATCTGCAAATATAGATAGCAGCACAGCATCTGTTCGTTCCGCCACCAAATCGGATGTGTAAGGAATCCTTGTATCAACGGTCGCAAATGTGTGTTCCCCCTCTTTTCCCTTAGCAATGACACGAAGTGAATCCAGCCATTTTCTTTGGTCAGAAATTGCCTCATTTAATGCACTTTTTCTCTTCTCCCAATACCTCTTTTCTCCCGCAAACTGTTCTGTCTGCCTGTATAACCATAATCTTTTTGCCCATTCACCAAACGATACTGTGGCTGACGGCAAGAGTTTTTCTTTTCTCATCCAATTTTCCGGATCCCGCAAAGCCGCCTCAAAAATTGTATTGAAATCATCTAATAAAATCTGCCATGAAACTTCATCAATAACCAAATGATGAAAACTTAAAAAAAGCCATGAATTTTTCTCTTTTTTTGACTCAAACATCGCTGCCTGCATCACGATTCCGCGCTGAATATCCATTTTACGCTGCAGTGCATCACAGATTTTAACCCTCTCTTTTTCTGACTGGTCTTCATATACTCTTAATGTAACACTTTCCCACAAAGATGCATCCTCACGGTCGCGCAAAATTATTTTACCATCAACAAGAATCATGCGGAGCATCCCATGATGTTCCACCAGTTTTTTCAGCGCCAAGTCAACCATTTCTCTTGTTATCTCTTTTTTCAGACAAAACAGTACAGATTGGTTATAGTAATCAGGCTCGGGCATTTCTTCTGCCCAAAAGTCTTTCATAATCGGCGTAAAAACTACTTCCTTTTCCTCCCGGTAAACCTGTTTTTCTTCTTTCTTAAGAGTCCTTGCAAGATTTTGAATTGTTCCGCTGCGCAATATCTGTGCATTATTCACCTGATAGCCCATCTCACGTAAAAGCGATACTACACGAATAGCCTTAATTGAGTCTCCTCCTAATTCTAAAAAGGAATCCGTTATACTAATATCATCAAGTCCGAGAACCCTGCTCCACGCTGTCACACAATCCTGTTCTTCCTCTGTTTTTGGCCGCAGTAGTTCCCCATCCCTGCCCCAGACCGGAGACGGCAGCGCCTCGCGATCCATTTTACCGTTAACCGTAAGCGGAAAATGTTCCATGCGAATTATTTTAGCCGGCATCATGTAAGCCGGAAGTTTTCTCTCTAATTCTACATGCAATCCCTCTTCTGTTATATCCCCGGCATAATAGGCACAAAGTTTCCATTCCCCCTTTGGATCTTTCCTTGGCAATACAATAGTTTCACGTATTTGCTCCAGATCCCGTATTCTGTTTTCAATTTCCTCCGGCTCAATACGATAGCCTCGTATTTTGACCTGCTGGTCAATTCTTCCCAGAAAATCAATTGTCCCATCCGGCAGAACTCTGGCTATATCACCACTCCGATACATTGTTCCTGTACCAAACGGATCCGGCACAAATTTTTGTTCTGTAAGCTCCGGCCGATTAAAATATCCTCTGGCAACGCCCTCTCCTGCGATACAAAGTTCACCGGGCACACCAATGCCACTCAATTGATTCTTCGTCAATACATAAGTTCTGATGCCGGGAGCAGGCCTGCCAATCGGAATGCGCTCTCCTCCCTCAAAATAAATTCTTCCATCTTTAGCAAAAAGGTAACTTGTTGCGTTGACAGTCGTCTCAGTCGGCCCATACGTATTAAAGACGATTCGCTGTCCGGACCACGCCAGCAACAGTTTCTCATCACACGCTTCACCACCTACATCCACCATGCGAACTGTCGGAAATTTTTCCGGCGAAAGAACACGGAGAAATCCCGGTGTCTGCATCAAAACAGTTACTTTATTTTTTTCACAATATCCGGCAAGTTCATCCGGGTCTTGTGACATTTCGGACGGCATCAGACAAAGTGTGCCTCCGCATATCAGAATATGAAAAATTTCCCACACTGACTGGTCAAACACAAAGTCCGCAAACTGAAGAACGCAATCATCTTCCGTTAACTGGTATACATTCTGATAAGAAGAAAGCAGATGCGCAAGCTGCTCATGTTCCACCAGCACGCCCTTTGGCCTTCCGGTTGTTCCTGAAGTATAAATCACATAAGCAAGAGTCTTCAGGCTAATTGGAGCAGACTGTTCCAAAGAATCCATCATCTGAGCGACTCTTTCCCCATTCCATCTAACTTCTTTGCTCTCTACATCATAAGAAATCTCCGCCGTCAAAACACCAAGATTATCTGACACCGGCGTAATCTTGTCTAATAATCCTTCTCCACTCACAAGCACCATTTCAGGTTCGCAATCTGACAAGATGAAGCGGATTCTATCCTCTGGATATTCCGGCGACACCGGAACATAGGCTGCCCCGGCACAGAGTATTCCCCAAATACCAAGGAGCATCGACAAGCCCCGTTCCGCAAAAATAACGATCCGACATTCTTTCATATCCTTTTGCTTTCTTTCTGATAGTATCTTACCAGCCAGCCTTTGTGCTTCCTTCCAAAGTTCTCCGTAAGAAATACACTCATCTCCAAAGACAGCCGCTTTTTTCTCAGAGTGTAAATCAGCCTGCTTCTTCATTAACCCGACTACACATTCTATTGGTTTCTCTTCTTGAATTCCTTGAAAATCCTGTAATAATTGAACCCTTTCCTTATCTCCTATCATAGAAATCGTCTCAATTGTTCTCTCCGGCTCGTTCAATATCTGTTGTATAAGATTCTCATAATGATTTCCTAATATTTCCACACTGTTTTTTTCAAATAACCCTGCATCATATTCAAAATCCAAATGACATCCATCTTTTCTAATCTCCACTTCCAGTGTCAAATCAAACATCGCTGTATTATTCGCCGGAAATTCCACCGAAACTTTTTTACCATCCACTGGCGGAAGTTCCCGTTCAAAACTCTGCATGACAAAAGCGACATCAAAAAACAGATGCCCATGTATCGTTCGCGACTTTTCCTCACCAATACTTTTTGCCAGTTCTTCCACATCTATATCCTGATGCTCATAAGCAAAAAACACTTCATCTCTCACCCGCTTCAGAAATTCCACAAAAGAAGAAGTTGAACCATCCTCAATGAAAAGAGGCACCGTATTTGCTAACATCCCCTGTGTCTGCTCTGTTTCCACACGTTGTCTTCCATCCATCACAGTTCCATTGACTATAAGGTTTTTGCAAAATGCCATTTGCAGCCAATGGTTTCTGCA
>CAMVIN010000129.1 GCA_947167565.1 uncultured Clostridia bacterium
GAGGTAGTATGGGCGCGAACTGGAAGCTTGTTGGGGAGCACTGTCGACGGTTTGGAAATTCAGCGTCAAGAGGACGGAGTTTCCAACCTTGCGGCCTGTGAGTATATGTTATTGAAACTCGATCATATCTCGGTGGATGCCAGAGAATTGTCGGCCAAAAATCTGTCGGTGTATGATATGCTTGCGGGCTATTTGAATCGACCGATGAATTTAAAGGGGTGCACACTGGAACAGGTTTTATATTTCGTCAGCAACAATAAACCGGTAATTGCTATGCTCAATGACAGTGAGGCGGTTGTTATTGAAGGATACACAACGACACAGTTGATTTTGATTGATCCGAAGACGGGAAAAGAGAAGACAGTAAAACGCGCGGATTATGAGAAGAAATTTAAAACGGCAGGAAACCGGTTTTATGGATTTATGGTAACCCGATAGAGAAGAGAGGAGAGCGCGATGGAGGAATTGATCAGGCAGGCAATCGAAGCAAGAAAAATGGCATATGCGCCGTATTCCGGCTTTTTTGTCGGTGCGGCGCTTGAATGCGAAGACGGCAGTATTTACCGGGGATGTAATATTGAAAATGCTGCCTATACACCCTCAAACTGTGCGGAGAGAACGGCGTTTTTTAAAGCGGTGAGTGAAGGAAAGAGAGAGTTTTGCCGGATTGCGATTGTTGGTGGACATGAGGGGGAGATGGCAGCTCCGTCACCTTGCGGTGTATGCCTTCAGGTTATGCAGGAGTTCTGTGACCCGGAGACGTTTGAGATTGTGATGGCAAAGAGTGAGACAGAATACACAACAAAAAAATTAAAGGAAATGCTTCCGTACGGCTTTGAACTGTAAGTGTGAAAATGTTGTATGCGAATGGAGGGAATTATGCAGCTTCCGGAGAAATTTTGCGAAGAGATGAAAAGGATTCTGGGCGATGAATATGATGCTTATCTGGAATCGATGAAAGAAGAGAGAAAATACGGTCTGCGCGTCAATACAGCGAAGATATCGGTAGAGGAATTTGAGAAAATAGCGCCATTTCCACTTAAGAAAATTCCCTATGTGGACAATGGCTTTTATTATGACAGCGAGTGGCAGCCCGCCAAGCATCCGTATTATTTTGCCGGCTTGTATTATTTGCAGGATCCGAGTGCTATGACACCGGCATCGCGCCTCCCGGTTGAAAAAGGGGATGTGGTACTTGATTTGTGTGCGGCACCCGGTGGCAAGGCGACAGAATTGGCGGCGCGTCTTGGTGGCACGGGGCTTCTTGTTGCCAATGATATCAGTGCGAAGAGGGCGAAAGCACTTCTCAAAAATATAGAGTTGTTCGGTGTGGAGAACAGTTTTATCGTGACGGAATATCCGCAGAAATTACAGGAATATTTTACTGGTTTTTTTGACAAAATTCTCATTGACGCTCCCTGCTCGGGAGAGGGCATGTTCCGCAAGGAGCCATCCATGGTGAAAGCGTGGGAGCAGAATGGTCCAGAATTTTATGCAAAACTTCAGGAGGAGATTCTATCGCAAGCGCTTCCGATGCTGAAGCCGGGCGGGTATCTGCTCTATTCGACCTGTACATTTTCGCCGTTGGAAGATGAGGGGACGGTGGAAAAAATTCTGGCGATGGATTCAGCGATAGAGCTGGTTCCGATGAGAGGCTATGAGAATTTTTCAGAGGGAAATCCTTCTTTGATTGGTAGTGAGAACGAGTCAATTCGCCGGTGCGTCCGCATTTTTCCTCACAAACTGGACGGAGAGGGGCATTTCCTTGCTCTGTTTCACAAACGGGAGGACGATGAGAACGGCGGATATGGAAATGGCCGGCGGTATGTGGAGACACGCAGAGGAATCAGGGGGGAGGAGAAGCGATTATTTGAGGAATTTGAAAAAAATCTTGTGAGGCACTTTGAACCTCAGCGACTGGAGAGCAAAAACGGCATGCTGTACTATATGCCGGAGGAACTTCCTCAGATGAAGGGGCTTCGCTTTCTCCGAAGCGGACTTTTTCTCGGCGAGATGAAGAAGAACCGGTTTGAGCCGAGTCAGTCTCTTGCAATGGCGCTTTCTTCGGGTGAATACAAAAATGTTCTCTCACTGTCTTTGGCGGATGAGAGAGTGAACCGTTACCTCAAGGGAGAAACTCTGACCTTGACGGAGAGCGAGACGGCACAGGAAAATGGGTGGATGCTTGTCTGTGTAGATGGTTATCCTCTCGGCTGGGGCAAAAAAAATAAGAGCAGTCTGAAAAATAAGTATCATGCGGGATGGAGAATGCAGTAGATGAATTTATATGAGGAGCTTCTTGCATATTGCAGGGGTGACATGTATCCGATGCATATGCCGGGGCACAAGAGAAATCCGGATTTTTTGATGGCAAATCCCTACGCCTTTGATGTGACAGAGGTGGAGGGAACGGATAATCTTCATCATCCGGAGGGGGTAATCCGGGACTTGATGAATCAGATGCGTATGTATTATAGTACGAGGGAATCCTATCCCCTTGTGGGCGGAAGCACCTGTGGAATTCTGGCGGCAATGTCGGCCTGTTGCAAAAGAGGAGACACGATTCTTGTAGACCGGAACTGCCACCGTTCGGTTTATCACGGTATTTATCTGCTGGGGTTAAAACCGGTATATTTGTATCGACCGGTGGACAGGGAAACAGGGATTGCATTGGAACTTCCGGTATTGCGTGTAGAAGAAGCTCTGCGAGAACATTCGGATATTACCTGCATGATTCTCACCTCACCAACTTACGAGGGGGTGGTGTCGGATGTTCAGGCGATTGCTGATGTTGTACACGGAAAGGATATTCCGCTGATAGTTGATGAGGCGCACGGCGCACATTTGCGGGGGATGGCGAAATACGCTGATTTTAGCGGATGCCGCTCCTTGAGGCGTTTTGTGCCGGCAATGTTGCTTGGCGCTGATCTCGTTGTGGAGAGCCTTCACAAAACACTTCCCGCTCTGACGCAGACGGGAGTTCTCCATCTTTGTACGGATCGAATCAGCACGGAGGAGGTGCAGCGCTGTCTTGCCATTTATGAGACAAGCAGTCCTTCCTATGTGTTGATGGCGAGCATTGCCCAGTGCGTGGACTGGCAGTTGAACAAAGGGGAAAAGGCCTTTTTGAAGTATGAAAAACAACTGCGGTGGTTTTGCGAGCAGGCGAAGTCGTGGAAAGTATTGTATTTGTGGGAAAATGAAAAAAAAGAGCCGTCAAAACTTGTAATTGGTGTAAATATGTTTTCCGGTAAAAAACTTGCTGATGTTTTGCGGCAAAAGTATTGTATTGAGACAGAAATGGCGGCAGAGGGGTATGTGCTGGCAATGACAAGCCCCTGTGATACGATGGAGGGATTTGAGCGGCTGGCGAAGGCACTCGGAGAGATTGACCGGGAACTTTCCGGAGAAAATGCGATTTTTCCGGCGGAAGTCGATGGTTCGGGCGGAAAGCACTGTGGGAATGACGATGGGGCGGAAGTCGATGGTTCGGGCGGAACGCACCACTGCGGGCGCAGAGCGTACAGAGAAGAGATGATTCCGGCGAAGATAAGAATGGGAGCGTATGAGGCGGTAAGCAGCGCAAGGCGGCAGGTTTCACTGGAGGATTGTGTCGGTGAGATTGCCGCAGATACTATTATGGTATATCCTCCGGGGATTCCGATTGTTGCGCCGGGAGAGGAACTGACAGGGGACGTTGTGAGAAACATTCAGCAGTCAATAGAGACGGGGCTGACTGTGATAGGGATCGAGGGGGAGAAGATCCGGGTAGTGGAAAAAGGGAGGGAACTTTGATATGTTCGAGCAAAAAGAGAAAAAAGTTGAATATCTGGAACTGATATACGATTTGATTTTTGTGTATATTATTGGCAGGAATAATTCACTGCTGCATCACATAGAAAATGGCTTTGTGCAGCCACAGGCATTTTTGGCGTATGTTCTCTGTACACTTGCGATTATTCAGGTGTGGAATTTTACTACATTCTACATCAATATGTTTGGGCGCAATGGTCTGAGAGAGCATATTTTCCTGTTTATAAACATGTATCTGCTTTATTTTATTGGTGAGAGTACAAGGATGGAGTGGTACAGTTATCAGGCGCAGTACCATATTGCCTGGGGATTGATTCTTGTCAATATTGGAATTCAATATTTCATAGAGCTTCGCAACCATAGAATGGATGTATGGAATCAGGAAATTATAAAGCGAATGAGTATTACACTTTTTGCGGAGGCGTTCATTGTCTTCCTTGCAGCTATACCGGTTCCGGCATTCAGCACAGTTTTTTCAACCCTTGCGATATTGACAGGTATTACGCTGACTGCCCTCTCAAGAAAAAACAGTATCGGCGGTCAGACGGATTTTATGCATCTGACGGAGCGCGCTATGTTATATGTGGTATTTACATTTGGAGAAATGATTATTGCTGTGTCAGGGTATTTTAGTGGAAATGGAACATGGAGTTGGAATACGATTTATTTTTCAATGATGGGTTTTTTGATCGTGGTGGGACTCTTTCTCTCTTACGGGGTGGTGTATGACCACCTGATTAACAGAGAAGGTAATTATGACGGAATGATGTATTTGGCAATTCATATTTTTATTATATTTGCAATGAACAATATTACCGTGTCCCTGGAATTTATGCGAGAGGAAGAAATTCTTCTTATCCCTAAAATTTTGTTTTTGGTTTGTTCCATCGTAGGATATTTTTTGTTTCTGTTCGCTTTGAAGGGATATGTTAAATTCAATTGTGTGCCGGATAAAAAGTTTTATGTGAAAATGATAGGAATTACAGCATTATTCATTATACTTATGATAGTACTCCGTGAATTTATGTATAGTAATATATTGCTCACAGTAATCTATGTATTTGGCGTTTTCCTTGTGCTGCACCGTGCGGGCAGGGATACGCAGTTAAAGGAAGGAGAAGAAAAAGATGAATCAGAACAGTAATGATGAGGCTCTTGCCTGGGAGGAAATCCGCACGGACCACATCGTACAGGATGAATGGATTGATTTTCGGCGTTCGGCGTACCGTTTTCCGGATGGAAGAGTTTTTGAACCGTTTTATAGTTATAGTAGGAGAGATTATGTGGTAATTGTTGCCTCGGATGAGGAGGGGAATTATCTCTGTGTTCGCCAGTTCCGGCAGGGAATAGGAGAGGTGACAACAGAGTTCCCGGCGGGCGGTATTGAGCGGAGTGACGGCAAGGAGTACGGAGAAAATCGTGCACAGGCAGGAAAGGGCGATGGTTCCGCAGATGCGGAGGATGCGCTTGATGCGGCGAAAAGAGAACTTCGCGAGGAAACCGGGTATGAGTCGGATGAGTGGAAACATCTTCTGACGATTCCCTCTAATGCTACAATTGCAGATAATTATGGGTATGTTTTTATGGCGAAAAACTGCCGCAAGGTGTCTTCGCAGAGTTTGGACGAAACGGAGTATTTAAATGTAAAAAAACACAGTGCCGATGAGATTGAAGCTTTGATTGCAGATGGAAAGTTCCAGCAGGCAATTCACGTTATGGCGTGGCTGCTGGCGCAGAGGGAAAAATAATGGCGGGGTGTATCAAAATTGACAGTCTTGATTTGCCTGAATTGGATGTATATGCCCGATTGAATGAGACACAGCTCAATCACTATTATGAGCCGGAGCCGGGGATTTTTATTGCCGAGAGTCCACTGGTCATTGAGAGGGCACTGGATGCCGGGTATGAGCCACTGTCTCTTTTGATGGAGACGGCTCATGTGACGGGACAGGCGAAAAAACTTTTGGAGTGCTGCGGGGATATTCCTGTCTATATCGGAGAGGCTGATTTGCTCGCACAGCTGACCGGATTCAAGCTGATCAGAGGGGCTCTGTGCGCAATGAGAAGGAAATCACTCCCGACAGTATCAGATGTGTGCCAAGATGCAAGACGCATTGTTGTGTTGGAAAATGTGCAGAATCCGACCAATATCGGAGCGATTTTTCGCAGTGCGGCGGCTCTTTCGATGGATGCGGTGCTTTTGACACCGGATTGCAGCAACCCGCTTTACCGACGGGCGATTCGTGTGAGTATGGGAACGGTGTTCCAAATCCCATGGACAATTACTGATAACTGGGTGGAACAGTTGAGGGCACTGGATTTTGCCATGGCGGCGATGGCACTGAACGACAATTCGATTGGTATCGATGATGAACGATTAATGAGAGAAGAAAAACTTGCTGTTGTTATGGGTTCTGAGGGAATGGGGCTCTGCGAGGATACAATAAATGCCTGTGACTATGTATGTAAAATTCCGATGGCTCACGGTGTGGATTCTCTGAATGTGGCGGCGGCAAGCGCTGTGGTATTTTGGGAAATGGGAAAAATGTGAAAAGTTCAATACAATTTAAAGCAGGAAAGGAAAGAAAAATGGGGAATTTATTTGTGTTTATGGGAAAAAGCGCATCGGGAAAGGACACTTTATACAGAGAAATCATGAACCGACATAGAGAAATCAAAAAAGTAATTCCCTACACGACAAGACCGATTCGCGCAGGGGAGACCGAGGGAGAGGAGTACCATTTTGTCACAGTTGAGCAATTGCGTGAGATGGAGCATGAAGGAAAAGTTGTCGAGTGCCGGTGTTATGAAACTGTGAAAGGCCCGTGGTACTATTTTACAGCGGACGACGGACAGATTGACTTTGAGAGCGGAGATTCCTGCCTTATTTCTACGTTGGAGGGCTTTGAAAAAATTCGTGACTTTTACGGGAGCAATCAAGTTGTTCCGCTCTATATTGAAGTTCCGGACATAGAGCGCATGAGACGTTCTCTTGAGAGGGAGAGTCAGCAGGAGAGTCCCTGTGTGGCAGAGGTCTGCCGGAGATATCTGGCGGATGAGAAAGATTTTTCGGAGGAGAATCTGAGACGGGCGGGAATTGAACACGCGATTCAGAATGTTGTACTGAAAGAGGCGTTGGAAGAAATAGAAAAGATTTTGTGATTTGAACTTGATAAATTTATCCGAACTTGATTATATAAAAGAATAAAGGAGGAGACAGGGGATGGGGAGAAAGTTTACAAAATTAAAACAAAAGGTGGTTGCGCTGTCAATAGTGGCAGTATTGCTGACTTTCGATTTGTCGGCGTGTGGAGTGAATACGGCGACGGGCGGCAGAAGCAGCGAGGCGAGCGGCAGCGCTGTGTCGGGCGCGGCTGCAACAAAAAGTATCAGTGGCAGCGCAGTGAGTGAAGATGGTGAGATGGGGCGCACTTCTTTTTCTGAGAAAGCTCTGTGGAATTCGACCAATTATTATGGAAGTTTTGACTCGGAGCGGATAGGGACTGTTCTCCGGCAATACACAAAAGACGGTAAAGAGACAGGGGAGTTTAATTTTGATGACGGGAAGAGCGGTTTTTATTGGTGGTATGCGGATGACAATTCCCTTGTATATAGTGTAAGGAAGTCTGGTGATGATAGGGATATAGCACTGTGTGAACTTCCGCTGAAAAAGGATAAGGATGGAAATGATGTGATAACCCCTTCTGGCGCAAAAGAATTGTTTAAGATTGAGGGCGAACAAGGGGAGTTTTATCATACAGGTGATAAGGAATTGAATCCTATTTATGTGGATGGGGCCAGCATTATTCTTCTCGGTGATACAGGCAGATTTATTCACTATGATAGGAAGTCGGGAAAATTAACAGAGAAATATCCATTTGGAAAGGAAAGTATCTCTTGCAGAATATGTCCTGTTTATACAGAGGCAGTACCACAGGAACTTTATGCGCAGTGTGATGAATATAATAGTGTGGCTGAGGAGTATCAAAGTAATGGGCTGTACGCCTACAATCTTAAAGAAGGAAAGTGGAAAAGAATCATATCGGGGAGGAAAATTTCATCAGAAAATGCGTATTTTTATTGTCTGAGCTCCAATTCAGCGGGAGATAAGGCACTGTTTGAGGTATTTGATGATGATAAAGTTTATGGTTTTGAGACAATTTATCTCAGAGATGTATCAAATGACACAATGTCGGAGTTAGTGACGTACGATATGTGTAGGAAATTAATTGAGAAAGAAAAGATATTTGATGACAGGGCGAATATCCTGTGCGAGATTGAATGTATGCCGGAGGGAAACGGATATAGCGGAGACAGACAATATTTTAATGTATTAGTGGAGGCTGAATACAATAAAAAATGTGAGGCGTCTTATGTGATTTTCAGCACAGGGTTTGAAAAGGGCGATTTGAGATATGAAAAACAACTGACGGAAGATATGTGGGAGACCGGAACCTATAAATATGTAAAAGACCCGATAGAACCTACTTATTTTGAAATAGAAAATCTAAAACAATATCGGGTAAATTTTGCGTTTTGCCTTGATGTGAGAG
>CAMVIN010000130.1 GCA_947167565.1 uncultured Clostridia bacterium
ATAGCCAGACAGAGAATCCAGAGAATCCATCCCTTGTTCAGAGAATTCGCATAATAAATCTTTTCCCGATTTGCCTTTGAATTCTTATACCCCCGAATCAACTTAATCGTTTTGTAGAAATCTTTTTTCAACTCCCTGCTTGATACCAGATCTCCTGACTCAAAAAGTTTCGCCATAAAGATTCTCTCGCACTCATCATCTCCGTCATACATTTTTTTTCTGGACAGGGCAAAATTACTCTTTCCATCTCCTTCAATAATATCCAGATATCCCTTTTGCGCCAGATAGACAATCAGTGACACCACATCTTTATTGAGTACTTTTCCGTTATAGAGAAATGCAATATCAAGACTATTTCCTTCTTCCGGCGGATAGAATTCAATCGTCTCAACTACCAGATCATCTCTCCCAAAAATGCGCCACAGCACAAAGGCAAGAATCATAGAAACAATGCCCAGCAGAACACTCGCCCACACATGCCACGGAAGTCCGCTGCTCTTTAAAAAGTATCCGTCCGGCAAAAGAATACGAACAGTAACTGCCTCACCCGGATTCAGAATAACGTGAGATTTTAGTTTTCCCTGAATCGTATTTCCCTCTACCCCATACTTAAAATCATTCGGATTCTCCGTCCCATAATATCCGCGGGACATTCCGATATTTTCCTGATCGAATTTATCCGGCATCTCAATCGTAAACGTCACATTGGAAATCGTTGTCGTCCACTGCGTTCCGATAATATTAAAGTAAAATTCATCATTTCCCTCAAGAATATCATTGCCCATTATGTAGTCATAAGAAATCCGATAATTTACCTCTCCGATAACCGTGTGTCGCGAATTTCCGATTTTAAATCGCACATTATCTCCAACAATCGAAGTACTGTACCGTTCAGAACAGGAAACATTCTTGACCTTTGCCTTAATTGTTCCTCTTGAGCCGTCACTTCTTCGAATATGATTCGTTATTGGAATATCTCGATAAATTCCATGCTTGTACTGTGTAAAATTAGTTTTTATATTCTCCACAATATGATAGGTATTGTCTCTGGACACTTTGATCTTTACATCATAGGCCTCTATTATAAATCCGTCATCGGCTGCCTGAGCCCTTGTCGGGGCACGAAAAAACAGCAGGCAGAACACCACAAAGCAGACGATTATCCATGCACGTCTCATCAAAAATTCACCTTTACATTTTGCCTCTCTTCTTCATTGTCGATTTCATACAACGGTTTCTTTTCATACTTCAGCAGAACAGCCACAAAATTTGTGGGAATGGATTGAATTGAAACATTATATTTTTTAACTGCACCGTTATAATATTTTCTTGAATTGGCAATATCCTGTTCTACTTGATTTAACTGGTTACTGAGATTCAAAAAATTTGTGCTCGCCTTTAAATCCGGGTAGTTTTCCGCAACTGCCAGAATCTTAGGAATTGCCCGTGATATTTCACTGCTTTTCTTCATCTTTTCCTCATCTGACATGCTTCCATACTCAACACTCCTCAGATTGACTAATTGAGAAAGAGTTTCTTTTTCGTGTCCGGCATATCCTTTCACGGTCTCTACCAGATTGGGAATCAAATCGTAACGCTTTTTGAGGTAGATATCCATATTCGAAAAAGCTTCCTCCACAGTAATTTTCTGTCGAACCAGAGAATTGTAGCAAGCCACAAATCCTACGACGAAAAGTACGAGTATTCCCACACCGATAATTGTTGGTACCATAATAAATCCTCCTGACTATAATAAATTTCTATTCCTATTTTACCGCTACATTTTTAGTAAGATTCGGCGAATCTCATCCTCTGCGACCGGACGTGCATAAATATCGTCACCAAATGTCATTACATCTCCGATTCCTTTTTGGAACACAAAGCGAAGTTTTCCGTCCCGTACCTTTTTATCCGTATAAAGCTTACGAACAAGCGCTTCTTTATCAATATAAGTCGGAATATTCACCGGAAGTCCACATTTTTGATGCAGCGCAATCACCCGGTCGCGCTCATCTTCTGTCAGATAGCCACATTCACAGCCAAGTCTTACCTGCGCAGCCATACCGATTGCCACTGCCTCTCCGTGAAGAAGCCGGTAATCACTCACTGTCTCAATCGCGCGCCCGACGGTATGCCCCAGATTCAAGATTTCCCGCAGGCTTTTTTCCTTCTCATCTCTCATGACTACTTCATATTTCACAGCACAGTTGCGCTCCGAAATATACGTACAGGCTTTGTCGTCGCAATCAAAAATTTTGTCCACATTCTTTTCGAGATATTCAAACAATTCCATATCACCAAGGCAGCCGTGCTTGATTGTCTCCGCAAGTCCATTAACCATCTGTTTTTTCGGAAGCGACTTCCACGTACTGATGTCCACATACACTTTAAGAGGCTGGTGAAACAATCCAATCAGATTCGTCGCCAGCGGCGTATCCACCGCCGTCTTCCCGCCAATGGCGGCATCTGCTGCCGCAAGAAGCGTCGTGGCGTAATTGATAAACGGCACACCGCGTCCAAACGTTCCCGCCAAAAAGCCGGCAAGGTCAGAGACAACGCCGCCACCAACCGCAATCACGCAGCAGTCCCTCCGATACCCCTTTTCCAGCATGGCATCCTCTATAATTTCTTTGGTTCTCCGCACCTTGCTCTGCTCTCCCTCCGGAAAGACAAATATATCACAAGAATAACCAGCTTCCCTCAGAGCAGATGCAATTGGACGGGCATATAGCGGTTCCACAATGGAATCTGTAATCACTGCAAATTTGTTTACTTTTCCTGCCAGTCCATTCTGCAAATCTTCCATCAACTGTCCTGTCAATCCACTGCCAATCTGAACATCGTAGGAATCATCCACAACTTTTTTTAATTCAACATGAAAATTACTCATACTTTTTCTCTCATTTCTATCATATATTCAATGAATGAGTATAACATAATTTTCCAACAGACACAACTGTTTTCTTGACAGAAAACTTTCAAAATGATAAACTTTACCTAACTGTTTTTCAACGATAAAACATATATATATTAAAGGAGAACTCTACTATGTGTGGTATTATTGGTTATATTGGTGTCAGAGATGCCAAAAAAGCATTGATTAACGGCTTGCAGACATTGGAATACCGGGGCTATGACAGTGCCGGAATTTCTTATTTTACCGAAGGAAACATTCACACTGTGAAGACAGTGGGTAAAGTATCCTGCTTGAGAGACAAGGTAGCTGAGACTGCCGGTGACGATGTTGCCACTTGCGGCATCGGTCACACACGATGGGCAACCCACGGCGGAGTGTCCGACGTCAATTCCCATCCTCATACAGCAGGTAAAGTCACTTTGATTCACAACGGAATTATTGAGAATTACAAAGAACTTCAAGAAGAGCTTGCTGCCAAAGGACAGACTCCGGTTTCCCAGACGGATACCGAAATTGCCGCTATGGTTATCAACGACTGCTATGATGGTGATCCGGAAACTGCAATCCGCAACGCCACCCGTAAATTGCGCGGCGCTTACGGATTTTGCATTATGTTCTCTGATATTCCCGAGACAATTTATGCGATTCGCAACGGAAGTCCGCTCGTAGCTGCTCACACAAATGAGGGCTCTATTATTGCCTCTGATATGGTTGCGCTTGTCAGCTACAGCAAGCAGTATTTTGTTTTAAAAGAAGGACACATCGCCAAGATGACAAAAGATGAAATTCTTGTCCGGGATGAAAACGGCGAAATCTACGGTCCGACAATTCATCATATCAGTTGGGACGTTGCCGCTGCCAAAAAGGGCGGGTATGACTATTTTATGATGAAAGAAATACATGAACAGCCGGAAGCTCTTCGCAATACCGTAAAACCGCGAATGGTTGACGGACTCCCGGATTTTTCTGCAGATGAAGTCAGCGATGACATCTTTAAAGACATCAACCGAATCGTGATCACAGCCTGCGGAACTGCTATGCACGCCGGGCTCCTCGGCAAAAATATGATTGAGAGACTCTGCCGCGTTCCCGTCACCGTGGATATCGCATCCGAATTCCGCTATCAGAATCCGATTATCGATGAACACACTCTGTTGATTACTGTTTCCCAATCCGGTGAGACTGCCGACACGCTTGCCGCTCTCCGCCTGGGAAAAGAACACGGCTGCAAGACACTTTCTGTTGTCAATGTAAAGGGCTCTTCTATCGCAAGGGAGAGTGACTATGTTCTTTATACTCACGCCGGTCCGGAGATTGCGGTAGCCAGCACAAAAGCTTACAGTGTTCAAGTAGCAGTCATGTACCTGATTGCCTTCCGGTTTGACTATTACACCGGAAAGATTTCAGAAGAAGACGCCAAACACTATATGTCCGAATTGATGTTTACGATCGACCGCGTTGAAGATGTACTTGAATATGACAATCAGGTAGAGAATATTGCCAAACGTCTTACGGGGGCAAACGATATTTTCTTCCTTGGAAGAGGACTTGACTATGCTCTCTCCTGCGAGGGTTCACTCAAATTAAAAGAAATAAGTTATATTCACTCAGAGGCCTATGCAGCCGGCGAATTAAAACATGGAACAATTTCACTGATCACGGATAATGTTCCGGTCATTGCTCTGGGTACTCAGCCGGATGTCTATGAAAAAATCATCTCCAATGTTCAGGAAGTTCGCTCGCGCGGTGCCAGAGTTATCCTCATTACCGGGCAGGGAGCTTCTGTTGATGCCGCCCTCTGTGACCACCAGATTGTACTGCCGGAGGTTGGCCCTCTGTTCAGTCCGTTCCTGTCCGCTGTTGTTTTACAATATCTTGCCTACTATGTAGCTGTGATAAAGGGACTGAATGTAGACCAGCCAAGAAATCTTGCCAAGAGCGTTACTGTAGAATAATGAAAAATGCGGCGTGATAATGCGCCGCATTTTTTATGACACTTTTACATTTCCCGTGAAACTCCATGCCGAAAAAAACCTTTTCCCACGAACTTTTTTAAACGAACGGATTCGGAAATAATATATGTGACCGGAGGCAAGATTCCCTATCACTTTATGTTCCCGATTTCGTCCCCTGACAAAGATTGCTTTGCTTTTCGAAGAAAACTTTGAACTCCGGGAGTACTCTATCTGATATCCGGTTATTTTGCGGTTTCCCTTTTTCCACACAACTTTCACACGACCGAGTCCCGGTGTTAAATGCCGAAGGTATACGGTCTTCAACGTGGGTCTGACTCGAATCTTCTGTTTGATTACTTCACCGTCAAAAATGGCAAATATCATGGAGGAACCATACCTCTTTCCCCACACTCTGCCATTTTCATCTACTTTTACACGTTTTGGCTTTGATGAGGTCCAGTTGACATTGCCAAGATAGTTCAGACGACTCGTCTGCCCCTTATAATTGACCATTGCTTTCACTCGAAGCCTCTTATAAGCACCCTTGTTAATCACATACGCATCATTGGGCGATATAATCTGATACGTTCCCACTTTCGATAACTGCACTTCAACTTTTTGAAGCACATTAGACTCTGCAACCAGATAATCCGAATCCATTGTATTCTCTTCTGAAAACTCACCGGCATAGGTGCTGTTCCATATACCACTTTCTGAATAAAAATAGGATATCGCCATATATCTGTTATCAGGATTTATGAGGCACTGATAATGCGTAGTCACACCCTTTTTATTCATACTCCATGCATCTTTTTGTGCATACCACAAATCAATTCCATCCCCACCCCAGGCAAGAACTTCTGCTGAACTAACTACCTCATTCTTAGATGTTATACTAAAGCAACTGTTTCCATTCGGTCTGGTATGAGACTTATAAACAGCAGCTTCCGCCGCACGGATGCGGGCAATATACTGCAAATCAAAAGACCATTTAACGGGAACATAGTCCTGTATTGTCAGGCTTCTGGAGGGATCTCTCGGATCCCGATACCCCTCTTTGCACGCCTCAAGTCGAATCGCATTAACTCTCTTAATATAACGATTCGGAGCTTCTTTATATGCTCCCTCAATCCCCATCAGCACATTACCGGCAGCCGCCTCATCGACATCTGTCGCTATCGTTCTGGCTGACACTTCAGATGTCCTCAAAAGATATGCGCCAACTGCAAACACGACCAAGAGAAGTACTCGTACCGCCATTACTTGTGCTTTTTTCATTTCATCGTTTCCTTTCCAACACCACTGTTATTATCTATTTCCACCACTTCGCAATCCATTTGCCGGCTGCCGACAAGTTGCCTTTCTTGAAATCTCCTGTCTTCTGACAACTGGATTGAATCAGCGATGAGCTCTCATTCTTGTTCGATACATTCCATGCCACATAGCCAATCTTGTATTTATTTAGAAGTTTCATCCATTTCTTTGCACTGCTTTTGTCAAGAGAGCCATTTCCGGATGCATCGCAAATACTGAATTCTGACACCAGAACCGGAAGTCCCTTCTGATAAGCAATCTTAAGTTTATTGCGGATATCATCTTTGTGTGTCGCCGCATAAAAATGAAGTGTGTATACAATATTTTTCTGAGTCAATGGACTCTCTGCTGCGACATCAACATCCTGAGACCAGGTTGGCGTTCCCACAATAATAATATTTTTCTTATCATATTTGCGAATGGTTTTGATTATCTTATTGGCATAAGGACGAATATCCTTTTTCCATGTCACATTTCCATTTGGCTCATTGCAAATCTCATATAAAATATTGTTCTGTTTTTTATATTTTCCGGCAAATCTTTTAAAAAACTTTTTAGCCTGCTTCTGATGAGTCTTCGGATTGCCATCATTCAAAATATGCCAGTCCACAATCACATACATGCCTAATTCTGTAGCATATCGGATTCCCTCATCGACTTTAGAATACAAACCGGTAGAAAAGCCATCTGCCGGATTGCTGTATAGAGCAAGGCGAATGGTGTTTACCCCCATCTTGCGAAAACTTTTAAAACAGGATTTATTCACATACTGGGGAAACCATGCAATTCCGTGAGTACTGACTCCCTTTAGCTGCACCTTTTTCCCTTTCTGATTCACTATGTTCGTTCCGGAAACAGACAGCCGGCCCCACTTCTGCACAGGAGTAGCCGCCCTTGCCTGCGGACTCCACAAAAGCACTCCCATAAGAACAGCAAAGCACAGCGTCATAACAAGTCTTATTTTTCTCTTCATTTTATATTTCTCCTCTTCTTGAAAAAACGGATTTCTATTAGTAGATTTTACTTATCTTTACCGGAAATGTCAATATGAGAAAAGATTTGATTTTTTTACTGTTTTTCCATATACTAAGAATTAGAATAGCGATGCAAGGAGGGATAGCATGAAAGATGATGATATGATCAGCTGGTTTGTAGGGAAATTTATGGATGAAAAACTACCTGTCCACGCAGCACACATAGCTTTTTTCATTTTGGCATCTTTACTCCCTTTTTTGATGTTTTTGATTACACTGCTCCACTATACTCCATTGACAGAGAGTTTTGCCATGGAATCCGCAAAATCTATTATTCCGGTCGGACTTCATGGTTTTTTTGACCGGATTATGGTTGAGAGTTCCTCCGCAGCATCCGGAACTCTCTCTCTTACTGCAATTGCTGCTCTCTGGGCAGGTTCTAAGGGCTTTTACGGCATAATCCTCGGATTGGAAAATATATACAAAGCAAACATGTACAATATAGTGACCAGACGCTTAATTTCGATTTTTTACACCCTGATTTTTACTGTCATTATCATTCTCAGTCTTGTTATTTTGGTATATGGCAACCAGATCATTATTTTTCTGCTGGACTACATTCCTTTTATTTCAGACTTATCAATTGTCCGCTCCGGAATTATCCTGCGCTCTGCCTTTTATTTCATATTCATGAATCTGTTTTTTGTGTTGATGTACCGCTTTCTTCCACGCCACAAGTCTACACTTTTTGCCGAGTTTCCGGGAGCTATACTGTCTACATTTCTCTGGATGGCTTTTTCCTATCTCTACTCCTTTTACATTGACAAATATGGCAGTTCCCTCTCTCTGTACGGAAGCCTGACCTCGCTTGTTTTTCTGATGATCTGGCTGTATTTCTGCATGAACATTATCTTTATCGGAGCACTGTTCAATGTCTACATTGCCAGACAAAAGGCAAAAAATGAAAAACTGCACATTATCCGTTCCATCCTCCATCTGCCAAAGCTTTTACTTTCGTTTTTGGGAAAAAATAATCAATAATTTCTGTCGCCTTCTTTCCCTGTTTTGCAAGCACATCGGCCCCCGTCTGACTCATTCCCACACCGTGACCATATCCACCGCCGTGAAACACATAAGAATTTTCTTTTTTTTCAATA
>CAMVIN010000131.1 GCA_947167565.1 uncultured Clostridia bacterium
AGTCTTAAAAAAATCTTCAAAGGAAGATGTTGTAAAGTTATTCAAATCTATCATCAGTCCGCTCCACCTCCAACGGGATTTACCTTTGCTGTCAAATCGATCACCGTCAGTTTGGCAACCATTGTAACCGCAACCATTTTTCTATTATAGTCAAAATTGCGGGTCTCTTTATAACGATTCATAATTATATTATCAATTGCTTTTTGTTTTTCCTCTCCATCAAGAAATGTTATTTTTGCTGTTCCCATGACGCATTTATATCTCATTGTAACATCTTTCTTTTCGACGATGCAATCCATTTTTAGCGGAATATCCATCTCAAAGGAACACCTTTGATTTTTTTGCATTAGTTCATACTTTCTTCCCGCCATTGCGCCATGCACATAAAAATCGATTTGTTTTCCCGACACAGTATATGAAAAATTAAGCGGGACAATATAGGGCAGATCCTCGTCTGCCAAACCTATCCTGATAATATTACAATCATCAATAATGCCAATGATTGTGTCAAAGTCAGTTACTTCTCTGTCTTTTCTTCGCATTATCATTACCTTTCATTTTTGAGGATATAAAACCTATTCTCTATAATATAACACATATAAAATAAATTATCTACACTCTGTCGTTTTCCCCGGATAGCAACTTCACCTGAGCAGAGTATATCACAGGTGGAGATAGGGGCGCAAGAACGGATTTGTGATCACTGTGAACACCTTGCTGTGACTGGAAAGAGGGTGTAGTATAAAGGGGGGTTCCATTGTCGGGTTGCTTATGATACAATGGGGCAGTAAATACATAGCAGGATAGTATAAGATTGCCAAGGAAATCAGCTATGCGAAAAGGAGCGTGGGGAATTATGCAAAGAAAGAAAAAGCTTTTGGTCATCCTGTGTATCGCGGTGCTTCTTTCAATGACCGAAGGCTGTGGGGTCGGAACCGCGAATACGCAGGCAGAACGGGAGGAAGATTCTGCAAAATCGCAGTATGAGCATACGAGGCCGGGTGACAGTGCGGAAGAGGCCGGAAAGAAATTCAAATGTAATCCAAGGGCAGTTTCTGCCTATACAGAGGAGATCTTTACCAAGAAAATTTTACAGGCATGGAATAATCTGTTGGATGCTTTCTTGGCCGGGGAGGACACCTTCGAATGTGCGGATCAGGACACATACTCATGGATGATCCATTATTTCCCATATAATTACTTCCCGGTAATGGGGGAACTCATTGAGCCGGTCTATGGAGATGTCGTTAAGAATGGGGTTGCCCCCTTCAAATATACAGCAACGAGAGAGGAATGCAAGAAAAAGACAGCAGAGTTTGAGCAACTTGTGGAAGATATTCTAAACACCACGATGAAGGAAGACTACTCGGATTTGGAGAAAGCGCTCTCCCTCTACCAGTATTTTTCCAGCCACTATGAGTATGATTTGGAGACTTATCGCAGGATGGATGACGAATTCGTGGAGGACACGGATGCGTACCGCCTGTTGATGACGGGACATGGAATCTGCTCCGAGGTTGCCAGTGCCTATTCCTTCCTGCTTATGCAGGCGGGCGTTGACACAACAATCATAGATGCCCAGTCCGATGTTTCGGACAACCATGAGTGGTCCCTTGTAAGAATCAATGGAAAGAGCTATCATATTGATCCCACCTATGCGCTGAGTACGGACAGCCAGTTGGCATATTTTATGATGAATGATGTGCAGCGATATGATACCTATGCCTACAATGATCTGTTTGTCGCAGGTGTGTATGGTCAAGAACACGAAATACAAGGATATAAAGCGGAGGATGATACCTATCGTCCGTGGTGGGATTGGTATATGACGGGGTTGGATGCAGAGAAGAATATCATCAACTATTATTATTTTGATGAGAACGGGAATTACATGGAAGCGGAATATAAGTATGAGGAGTAAGTCAGCTAAACCCGTTCTCCGCAAGAAATTCCATCGTAATTTTACTTTCTGACGAAACCGAATCTTTCGGCTGCAATAATTTCTCTACATATTTTCCAATAATATCCGTCTCTAAATTCACAAGATCTCCGGTCTTTCTGTCCGCCAGTGTCGTGTTCGCCTGTGTGTGCGGGATAATGGAAACACTGAAATCCTGCTCCGTCACTCTCGCTACCGTCAGGCTTATTCCATCAATGGTAATCGAGCCCTTTTCCACAATGTAGCGCAACACAGACGGTTCTGCCGAAATTGTATACCAGACCGCTGTCTCGTCTCTGAATATTTTCTGTATCGTGCCGGTTCCGTCAATATGCCCCGACACAATGTGTCCGCCAAATCTGCCATCCGCAGCCATCGCCCGCTCCAAATTTACCCGGCTTCCATTTCTTAATCCTCCAAGAGAACTTCGGGAGATCGTCTCTGCCATCACATCCGCGGAAAAAAAATCCGCTCCCATCGTCGTCACAGTAAGGCACACTCCGTTCACGGCAATGCTATCGCCGATTTTCGTTCCTTTCAACACTTCTTTACATCGAATGTGCAGAACTGCCGACTGACTCCCCCTCTCAATTTTTTCAATCTCACCCATTTCTTCAATAATTCCTGTAAACATATGACTATTCACCCCTTCTTCTCCTCTATATTCAATTCTCTTTATAGTTTGTATAAAATTCATAATGATACTCATCATCTTTGTAATAATTAAAATTACACAGATAATACTCCCTGCCTTCCGATGACTCAAAATAATAAAAGGTAACCGGCGAATTCAATTCTTTCGGATAACCAGTTCCCAACACTCTTACCACTCTGTCCAAATCCGCTTCGGTATCTGCAAAAATCCCCTTCTCTACCCGCAAAAATTTGGCGTTTTTATCAGTCTGCTGATGGGCCATCTCCGTGTAGTAATCAATATCCTCATCCTCCGGCGTTCTCCATGTAATATCCGGCAGTTTGATACTTCCAAAATGTTCATTTTTATAATACTTATCCGTCTCATTACTTCCGGCAACAATCATCAGTCCATCCAGACGGTTATCCTTGTTTTGTTCCTGCAAAAACCCGGCACATTTGACAGCCGCTCTCTCGCCATCACCGGCATTCCCTGCATATATAATCAAGAGATTTTCGGACGATGAATCGGAATCAACCTCATAGTGCATCCCACTCATGCTGCATGCGGCGTTCAGTTCTACTTCTACATTTGATACGACTTTTTGTTTCAGTCCCACCATAAAGCCGTCAGTCGTCCCCGGAACACTGCCAAAACTGCTGCCATCAATACTTATTTCATTAATGGAACTTGTAACTGTATAATCAAAGTCCTGAAGTTTGTCATGGAGCACGACTTCCGTTTTTTTATCTGTTTCGTTCTCGGATACAATCGTGCAGGCTCCGTGAGTACTCTTTGCCATCCTGTATAATGATTTTGCACTCCTCACACTGCCACAGCCGACAAGGAACATGGCCCCCACTAACACAAGTATAATTATTTTTTTCATTTTCTCATTACTTCCACTAAATCTAACTCCATATGCTATTTCAGCCATTCCTCCAAAACTTCAGGAGTGACATCAACATAACTGGCAATCTTCTCGACTGGAACACCGTCCTCCATCATGCGCCTGGCATCTTCTCTTGCTCTTTTCTCCTCGCCTACAGAAATACCCTGACTGATTCCTTGACTAATTCCCCGCTTAACCCCCTCTTCCTCTACCGCATCTAACAAATCACACATATTGCTCTTCTCTCCTTTCTCATCCTCTTCCATCTCCTGATACATATTCTTTATTTCCTCAAAACGCCGGTCACCACTAAAAGCATTTAACATATCCAATGTCTGTTCTACATGAAGCAGCTTCTTTTTATTGCCACGCATCTGCTCCATCATCTTATCTTTTCCCTGATCAAAGCAGGCCAGATAATCCGCAACCACCCGATAATCCGACTGGTATCTCTGCCTCACCTCTTCCGGCTGGTGCAGCATAGAAATCACATGAATTTTATAGTCCGGTATCATATTTTCCCAGAACTCTTCCTGCCCCTCCGGTATATCCAGCATATCTTTGAGCGTCAGCGGTTTCTTCCATTTTTCTTTTCCAAAGTAAAGCACGATTGTCGAAACCGGTAAAAGTTTCTGGTCATCATGCAGCACCTTGCTATAAGCATCTTTCCCTCTTTCACGATTCTCTGCAACGATTCTCCGGATCTGATTCTGGTATACCAGATAATTGTAGCCCATATCCCGAACCGGCATAACATTGCAGACTCCTGTCTGCGACTCAAACCCAAGAAACGCCAGATAGCATCCCACTTTTTTTACTTTCTTAAACGAATCACGGAACAGACGCCTGGGTTCCCCTTCCAAATCCTTGTAACTGTAATCCAGCCTCACCTCTTCCAAATCTCCTGCACTGAGCCGAATTTCCTCCGGCATCAGATTCACGTTGGCAATGTCTGCAAACACGTCACTGCATTCAATCAGATGGTTGGTACTAATGTCTTTCTTCATTCAATTCCCCCTTTTCCAGCAGGAACCAAATGTAATATAATTATTGCACCATTCATTCCTGCTTTTTTTAAATTCTATTTTTGATTGGTTAAGCAAGAATAAATAGATAACTTTACTAAAATAAAATAGAGATTGGATAATTTACTCGCTTGCTTGTGTGTATCATATCATGAGAATAAAATAATTGTCAAGAGTAACTGCTTTCATTTTTTCAGATACATAAAAAATGGTCGGCACGAAAATAAGGAACTGTTCATAATACTTTACACATAATGAACAGTTCCTAAGAAAATTTACTTCGATGCCTGTGGGCATAATTTATTTTACTTTAATTTTTAATGTTTTTGATGTTTTGCCACTCTTCAACTTGATTTTGATGCTTCCCTTCTTCTTTCCTTTGATTGTCAGTTTCTTTTTCTTTAATGTAACCTTGGCTATTTTTTTTGATTTGCGTGACAGTTTTGCAAGTTTTACGGTTGCATTCTTTGGGCTCGTTACAATAGTAAGTTTTTTTGTTTTCTTTCTCTTCACTGTCACTTTGCTGATTTTCTTTGACCCTGACTTGACCGTAATTGTTACCTTGGTGCTTTTCGTGTCAGAAACATCTTGTCCGGTCTTAGATTTTGTGTTTGAAGTCTGTGACGGCGTTGTTGCTGATGCCGGCGTCTGTGTCTGCTCTGTTGGCTTCGTCGGCTCCGTTTGCTGCGTTGGCTGTGTCTGCTCTGTTGGCTGCGTTGGCTCTGTCTGCTCTGTCGGTTCTTCCGACTGCTGATTTTTCTCAGTTTTGGCTGCATTCTTCCAATCAAATACAACAACCGCCTCTGGTGAATATGGCATCTGGTCAACATCCATTTTTACATAAATGCCATTTTTGTCCAAATTGTCCGTAGACATCGTGAGGCGAATCTGTGTTGGATTGCCGGTCTCACGATCGGTCTTAAGTATCTCTGTCTCCTGTGGATCTTCACCATCACTCTTACCATTCTTATAATAGTACCATTTCGTCGCCCAGGAGGTAGTGCCCATCATACTCATCGGTCCTACATTCAAATCAATCGTAGTGGTCTCTTCACCGATTTCAATCTGCGCCTTCTCTAACAGGCAGTCTTTCGCCATCGAGAGATTTTCATCATTTGTATAGTAATCATCTTCATCAAGGTCTGTCGTCTTACTATTCATCAATTTTACCGGCACCTCATATATACTGCCAATCTCCAATGAAGCTGCCGCATTACCACTTCCAATGGTTTTTTCATTCTCCGGACCATTGCTTAAGTTTCGGTAGGCTTTCAAAAGGGTCTGTACGGCCTGATCTGCCTGATCCTGTGTAATTGTCATAGTTTTTTCTGTTTCCTTTGCCTTTTCCAGTGCGGATTGAAATGCCTCTTTTGACCGTTCATTGTACTCATCCAGTTTCACGGCCTCTGCTCCCTTGATCGTAGCCTCCAGTTCGTCTGTATCCGGATCAGTAATCTCATTGACAGGAACTAATTCCAGACTTTCCGAATCCTCTTGTGTAAGAGCAAGGTATCCATTTGGTGCGTCGTCTCCCTCTAATGTTTCCGAACCCTCAAAAACCAGTTGAATCTGATTTCCATCTCCTGATTCTCCCGGTTCTTCTGCACTCATGCCCGGAAAGTTTTTGAATGTCATCTGATATTTTCGTATACCTGCCAGTTCATTGTCACTGACATTTTTTGCTTTACTTGTAATATTATTACGTCCATAATTTCTGGTATCCTCTGCATATTGGATTTCCGTCACCTTTAATCCATTCCAGTTTTGTCCCTTGAATGATGCCATCTCTTCCGGCAGAGCGTCATCGCTCACGGACGGCAAAGCGATTGTCACTTCGTAGGAAAGTTCTCCGTCTTCATCTTCTTTTATGGTAACGGTTCCTTTATCTGAAATTAATTTACTAAGATAACTATCTCCCCATGTGGGATAAAATGACATCCGTACCGATGTCTGATACTCTCCCGGCACCTCATAGGACTGGCGCTTTGTATAAGTCTTCTCGGTTATCTCACTGACCACACCGTCCAGCACTTCAATAGCCTTCACACAAAAATAATTTGTATCCTCATCTGCCGAAAAAGGTTCCGTATATTCCTGACTATTCTCTGTTGGATCACTACAAGTGTCATAATATGAAGAGAAGTAATTCGATGTTTCATAGTAAACCTTTGCATCCTTGTTCGACGGAGTAATTGTCACGTCCTCCAATTGACCATCAAACTTACTCTCTGCCGGTGTGATGGTCGGTCCGGCAAGTTTCAAGCCTTTGTATGCCAAAAGCAGTTCTGCCACGGTCTCGTCCGCCTGAACCTGTGTGAGTTCTAAGCTGTCAGCCACTTCCTCAGCACTTTTTATTTTCTGTTCCAATGCCTTTTTTGTGGTATCTGAGTATTTTACATCCGATGACAACACCTCTTTTGCTCCTGCTATCGTCTCTTCGAGTTCCGTTGCATCCACATCGCATTTAGAAGAATCAACAAAGGTGCTTCCCTGAATATTTACATATGGAACCGGATGTTCCGTGGCACCTGAGAGTTCAAGTTCTATGGCCAATCCACTCGGTAATTCTTTGTATTCTGCCTGATATTTGCGCACTCCCCCAAGCGGATTGTCATATACCATCTTTGCTGTATATTGGTCATAATCGGTCTTGCTTTTTCTATACTCCATAGAAAGTACATCCTGACCATTCCAGCTTTCTTTTATATTTTTCCAGCTGGAATCCTTTGTCAGCGTCCCTTTCTCGAATGTATAGGTCACATAATAGGTGAGACTGCCATCCGCATTCTCAACGACTTCAACATCCACGCTATCTGCGATACACGGCTCAAATACATGTCCGTTGTCTGTCTGAAAGAGAAGTGTATTCATTGTTGCAGTCGCTTTAAATGTCCCCTCCATCTCATAAATCTCGCTCTTTGTATAGGTGGCGGATACAATATCTCCCAGCACACCATTTACTACTTCTGCCGCCTTGATCGTGGTTGTTTTACTGATTTCAATCGGTGCTGTATACTCAGTTCCATCCACTGTCGGATCTGTCCCGTCGGTTGTATATACGATCTTTGCATCTTTGTTTCCGGTCGAAATCGTAACTGTTTTTGTATCGGTAAAACGATACTCATAAGGCGTGATTGCCAATGCGTCCGGATCCGGTTCTGTAATCATAAATGGCACATAGGCAATCGCCCCCTCATAATCCGTTCCCTCTTTGAATGTCACGGTGGCCACGGCCTGACCTACTTTTCGATTGTCGCTGTATGTCACGGTATAGTGTTCCGCCGAAACCACTTCTCCGTCCGCTGTTTTTACCGTGACAGCCGGCTCCTTCGCCTGATTTGTATAAGACACAGAATCATATTCGGTGTTTACATAAAGAACCGTTGCATCACCAAACTGATTCACATGTGCATTCTGATCCACATCAATCGTCTCCGGCTTAAATTCCGGCTCTGCCATATAAAATACATATTTAAGGCCCGTGTCACTAAATGCGCCTGTATTCACATATTTCACGCTGTCCGGAATTGTCACCGACTGAAGGGATGAACTCCCATTGAATGTGCTGTTCTCAATGCGCTCAAGTCCCCGGTTCAGTCCGACTGCCTTTAATCCGGAATAGGAAAAGGAGTAGCCGGATAGCGTTTTTAACGTACTTGGGAATTGAACATAGGACAGATTTGTAAGATTTTGAAATGCATTACTTTCAATTTCTTCAATTCCCTCTGAAATCTTAATGGATTTGATAAAGCTATAATCTT
>CAMVIN010000132.1 GCA_947167565.1 uncultured Clostridia bacterium
TCGAAGTCTGGAGTTTTCAGACTCTTCTTCTTTCAACTTATTTTGACTACTCTGCCACTGCGTTGTCTTTATCTTCCCGATTGACAAGTTTTACAATATCTCCGACAAGTCCACCACTTTTAGACCTTCTTCTGACAGGGGTACCAATCCGCAGGCAGAGCATTTGTATCCCTCTCTCACAAAAAATTCACGAAAATAATACGTTCTTTCATCGTAATCCTGTCTTATATTTATCCGGTCACCGTCAAAATTGAACGAAAAAGAATCCATCGGCAGACTCATACCCTGCCCTGTTATTTTAAGAAAACTCTCTTTTAGTGTCCACAGGCGAAAGAACATCTCTCTCTTACCTTCTTCCGTACCCTGCTGCGCAATCAAATCTGCTTCCTCTTTGGCAAAAAAACGCTCAGCAAGATTTCGGTTGTCCCTTGAATCCCTTTCAATATCGCAGCCAACCTCTGTTCCTGAAATTGCGCACATAGCCATTTCCCCTGAATGAGAAAATGAAAAATGCTCCTCCGGAAACTGCATTAGATAGGGCTTTCCCTGCTCATGATAGCCATATATTTTCTCATTCAGGGATTTACTCAAAAATATTCCGCATTGTTCCAGTCCGTACTGTAACAAGAGTTCTGCTCCTAAAGAGAGCCATCTTCCCTTCGGAAAACGAAAACGGTCTACCTTTTCCCTTCTCTCCGGAGTCGCCAATTGATATGCTTTTCGATAACAGTCTTCATCAGCAAACACCGTGACATCTGCTACATACACATTTACATTCATTGTCTGATTCATCATTTATTTGCGATATCCTTTCGTTCTCAAAGCCCCAGACTCCTACAGTAAAACGCATCTACATCATCATAAAATTCACTGTTCGGTTCACACGCTCTTTTTTTATCCACCTGGGAAAAAATTTTCTCTAACTCCTCCTCCGGCAGTTCTTTTTTCACTTTCACGCCACATCTTTTCACAGCTTCGCCCACTTGCTTTTCAATCTCCTTTTGATACCGGTTTGCCTCCAAAGACCACACAAAACTTCCATGATCATTTCGTTCCGGATAATCCAGCGATTGATAACTCACATTAGGATTGCTAATCTCCTCCCTGTGATGGATAAGCGAGCAACCGTTATACTTCACAAAGTCATCACCAACTCCATGCATAATATGAATCGGAATATCTGTTTTGTTAATCCCATCCACCGCAGACAGATTCGAATACTTGTGAAAGAGACGTCGATTTTCAAGCCGAATAATCGGATGTGTGACAACGGACGCTTTCCCATACATGTCACGCCCCATTCCACTCGTGACGGAAAACGGTGTAATAAATCCCGAGACAGACACAATCGCCTCAACATCGTGATAAAAGTTCAGCACCGCACAGACCGAATACCCTCCCTGACTGTGACCATACAGCACTTTCCTTCTGTCCTTCAAGTCATCATCCGAATCCACATAGCGAAGTGCCGCCAAAAGATCCAGCGGTCCCTGCACCAGCCCCCTCGAATTCTTCCCCTCACTGTTACCTGTCCCTGTATTATCAAAAGCAAAAACGCACCAATCACGCTTTACCAGTTCAAGAATACAGGGAAGATAATCCTCATGTGCCGCCAAAATTCCATGAGAAAAAATCACCAGTCCCTTCGTCCTGTCCTCACCGTACACATAGCCCTGTATTTTATTCATTCGGGAGTGTTTTCTTCCGTCACTCGAATAAAATTCAACAAGTCTGCGCGGAAACTCTTCTTTGACATCCTCATAGCGTAGCCGCTCAGAATATTTTTCGAGATTCCACCTGCCAAAGTTGTCTGAATACGCCTTTCTCACCAGATAATAACTTCCTCCTGCCACAAGGGCTGCCACTCCCCCGAGAACTGCCCCCGCTGCCTTTATACCAGTCTTTTTCATCTTTCTTCTCCTTATCTATTCTCATTCTCCGTTTTTTCCAAAACACCGTCTCCGAAAACTTCCTTCTCATCATCCGTCTCGTCCCCGCTTCCCGAAATCGGAATCACATCGCCAAGATAAGTCGGTTTCGGCTGAATCATGACATTAAAAAATTCTTTGGCACGCGCCACCTTTTCTCTCACTTCCAGCATCCAGCTTCCCCGGTACACCGGCATGACCGCCGGAACCCCGCATGCCTCGACTCCCAGCTTGTCCGCGATGTAAAGTGCCCGGTATGTATGATACTGCTGCGTCACAACAACCATCTTTTTTACCTGAAATACATCTCTTGCCCGATAAATTGACTCATACGTGGAAAATCCCGCATGATCCATAAAAATACGATCTGCCGGTATCCCCGCATCGATGGCGTACTTTTTCATCGCCTTTACCTCATTATAACCCTCACGTCCGTGATCTCCCGACATGAGAAGCCGATCGGAAACTCCTGCCCGGTACAACTCGATGCCTTTCTCCAGACGCTCCGTCAGAACCCGGCTCGGCCCTCCATCCGGCGTCAATCCTGCCCCCAGCACAAGAATACAGTCAACTTGTTCCCTCATACCGTCCGCACTCTCAAAAATTTGACCCTTTTCTTTCTGAATCATGGCATAACTGATTATAAGAATAGCAATAAGCCCCAGAACTCCAAGCAAACACAAACCAGCGACAATACGCACCACCCATTTATATCTCCCCGCCAACAACTTACGCATTCCAAATTCCCTCCTGTTATCCCCCAACTTCCAGTCTCTACAAAACTGTACCTATTATATAACATTTATTTCAAAAAATCAAACAGTCAATCCGGTTTTATTATTGTAAAAAAGCCCGTTTTCTGATAAAATAATAAGAGAAATTGAGAAAAGGGAGGGACGTCCTATGTTACGGTATTATCCTCAATTTTGCATTGCCTCTATAGCGGCAACTGCAATACTTTTGATTATGTATTTTATGAAACGCAACTACAAAACAGAATCCAATAAAATATTCTTTGTCATGGTCATTGACAATCTATTGGCTTCTGCTGTCAATATCACAACTTTTTACACAATATCCTTCCCTGAAAGATATCCGGTATGGGCAGATTACTTATCAAACATATCTTATCTTCTTATCTACAATTTTATGTCTGTCCTATATCTGTTATATGTAAGAAGTCGTCTGCGCCTTCCTAAACTCAAAAATCTATTGAAACATATGGCGATGGCAATCGTAGCATATGATGGTATCACTGTGCTTACTTCGCCGGCGACACATCTTGTTGCTTATTTCGACGCCACGCCGGCATACCGACACGGTCCGCTGATGATGACACTGTATCTGACCGCATTTATTGCTGTGGCCGGTGCGACTATTGCTTTTTTTCACGAGAGAAAAAAATTCAACTCCTATCAGGTGTTTTCTATAACCGGATTTGCCTGTGGTGTATTTGGCGCGATTATTTTTCAGTTTTTCAACCCACCATTTGTCATCACAAACTTTGCGTGTGCCATGGCATTATTTTTCCTTTATACCGCCTTTGAAAATCAGGCCTACTATCTGTACGATGACACTCCCTGCTACAACAGACGCGCTTTTATCAATACCATTCATCAAAACATGCAAAAGAACACCCCTTATGTGCTGACCGTCATCAAAGTAGATGGTTCTGTGGACAATGCCCATTATATGAACAAACACGAGTCTTTGGTGCTCTCTCACAGAATCGCAGGAAGACTGAGTCGAAAATTCGGAAAATCATCTTATTGTGTCAGTATGTCCACTTATACTGTTATCGAAAACGACACCGGACAAAGCAGTATCGAAAACGATTTACTGTACTGCTTTAAGGAACCGTTTCTTCTGAATTCAGACGAAGACAATCATATGGTTAAAATATCCCCTTCTATCACGATCATCAAAGTTTCTGACATGCAAGTGGAAGGAGTTGAAATGCTTGATGTGATAAACATGATGCCCGTTCTGAAATCCGGAACTACTATCACCCAAACCGATCTCAATGAGCACTTAAAAGCTATCCGAAGAGAAAAAGAAGTTCTGCAGGCAGTCACAAATGCAATTCGACACAATAAATTTCAAGTATATTATCAACCGATTAAAAATGTTAAGACAAATACTTTTACGAGCGCAGAGGCTCTTGTACGACTCATTGATCCGGAAATAGGCTTCATCAGCCCGGAGGAATTTATTCCAATTGCAGAAAAACATGGTCTGATTACAGATATCGGCAACTTTGTTTTTGAAGAAGTCTGTCGTTTTATGCAGAGTTCCCATATCCGCTCATACGGTATCGATTACATCGAAATCAACCTTTCTCCTGCCCAATGCCGAAAAGAAGAACTTGCAGAAAGCCTTCTGGCAACCATGGCTCAATATAACATTGATCCAAGTCATCTCAATCTGGAAATAACAGAGACCGCAGATGCAGAAAACTATGGCATTCATATTTTAAATGATATTATGGGAAAACTGAACCAATACGGAGTGACTTTCTCATTAGATGACTTCGGATCCGGATTTTCCGCTATCAATTATCTGATTGAACTTCCGGTAGGAATTGTAAAAATAGACAAACAAATTCTTTGGCAGGCGATGAAAGATGATACATCCCGAACAATTCTCGAGGATACCATGGCAATGATCAAAAAAATCGGAAAAGAAATTGTAGTAGAGGGTGTAGAGACCGAAGAGATGGTCAACTTCCTTAAAACATGTAACTGTGACTATATGCAGGGATTCCTGTACTCCAAACCGGTTCCCGGCGCTGATTTCGTTTCCTTTATACAAAAAAACAACTAACTCCATGTAGTTATCCATCTTCTAACATAAAAATGCAGGGAACTTTCCTATAAGGCGACGCACACCATCAGATGCACAAAAAAACCACCTTTACACAAGGTGGTTTCACTTAGTAGTCCGTAGGGGAATCGAACCCCTGTTTCTGCCGTGAGAGGGCAGCGTCTTAGCCGCTTGACCAACGGACCATCAACAATGAATACTATACTACAGTTTCAAAAAAAATGCAAGTACTTTTTTAAATTTTTTTAATTTTTTTGCTTAAGTGCACTCTCGTCAAATCTGCCCACGAATATAAGTCCATATATTCACCCCTATATTCATTGACTACGGTGCTGTCCCCCTTTTGGAATTGATATAAATCACACTCAAAGCATTCGGTATTTACCCTCATTCTCCCTCTTGACAATTCAAAAATTTCTTCAATTCCATACTCCCTCAAAGTCTTTCGCAAATCCCGAATAACAGTATCCAAATATTTTTGATGTTTTCTATCATATTCTCCCTCTTCCCAAATCACATAGAATACATCTTTTCTTGTAACATAAACACCGCCTTGATCTACCAGATATGCCAGCAATTCTTCTGATTTGGATCTGTTAAAATGCACCAATACACCATCTACCAGCACATTGAATTTTCCAAACGTGTGAATTTCTATATGAGACTTCATTTTTTTTCTTCTGCTATTAAGAACATAGTCAATCTCATTACAAAACTTCACAAAACTAACCGGTTTAAGCAGATATCCATTTGCATGCACTGCAAAGGCATCCATCGCATATTTTGAATCACCACTTATAAATACAATATAAATATCCGGAAATTTTTTCCTGATTTGAATAGCCAGTTCAATGCCATTGATATCAGGCATATTAATATCAAGAAAGGCAAAATCAGCCTCATGCAAACTTAGCCACGCCAAAGCATCCTTTGAACTCACAAATCCTTCTACCTTGCTAAATCGTGAGGTCTTTTTACACCAAAATACAATCTGGTTCAGAATCAGTTGTTCATCATCTACACAAATTGCTGTCATGCATATTACCCTCCTATTTACTCGCCAAGATACTTTTTGAGAATTTCACCATAAGTCCCATTCTCTTTAATATCTGCAAGACCTTTATTAAACATATCAATAAGTTCCTGATTCTTCTTGTCAAAAATCGCAAAACCGTAAGACGCAGGCTCATTGCCAGTATTATCCACTATCTTTAAAGATAAATTTTCATCTTTAATAGTGGCTGCCATAATTGGTGTATCATCAAAACAAGCTTCAACCTGACCATCCTCAACGGCAGCATACATGGCAGGAGAATCTTCCAAATACATGACTGTAAAACCATATTTCTCCGAAATGCTTTCTGCATATTCTGCACTCATAGTTCCATTTTTCACCGCAACTGCTTTTCCCTTAAGGCCGTCAAAAGAACGGATGCTTGAGGATTTTTCCACTGCCATACTCTGATTCGCATCATAATAACCATCTGAAAAAATCCAACCATTTGCCTCTCTTTCATCTGTGATTGACGCTCCCGCAATCATTCCATCTGCCTCTCCCTCCTGACACGCATCGATAGCAGCATCAAAGCCAATGGAATCAATTCTGTACTCAAACCCTTGATCTTTTGATATAGCATCCAGTATATCCATGTCTATTCCCACAAAATTCCCCTTGTCGTCCGTATATTCAAATGGCTTGAAGGATGTATCCGTGGCGATGATCCAAACTTTCTCCCCATTGGTTTCTGACGATAATTTATCCGAACATCCAACAAGTCCCACCATAACTGCTACAACCAGCAAAATCGACAACATAATCCTTTTTTTCATAGCATTCTCCCCCTCATATAATTTCCATAATACTCCTCTTTTGCGCTGCCCAACACAATTAAACCAGAAACCTATCCTTAAACCGTTCCATTGCATCCTCTGAAATTCCCAGTCCATTCATGATATATTTTTTTACCGAGCCATATTTCTCTTTTAGATGCGCAATCACATGATACATCGTCTTCTCATTTACCTGATCCATAATCATAAGAAACTCATCCATTCTGTCTGCCGGAACTTTTCCGGACATCTCTAACATTTTACGCTCACCGGCAATCTTATCTCTGTAATACTCATTGGTCAGCATATAATCTTCAATAATAATCTCTTCTGACACATCAAGGGCAGACAGAATCAGCATGGCTGCCAATCCTGTACGATCCTTTCCCTGCGTACAGTGAAACAGAACAGAGCGCCCCTCCTCTAATGACAGTAATTCTTGAAAAAACCTGCCATAACTCTGTTTCCCAAGAGCGCCATCCAAAAATCCCAGATACATATTATCGCCGACATAGCCTTTTTCCATCATCAGACCAAGCATCTTAAAAAAATCTGACATATCGATTTCTTCGCCAAATTCGCTCTTTACACATTGCTCCATTTCCTCCATGTCCAATATCGGAAGATGAATATATTGTACCCCTTCCATCTGCGGATCCGGACATGGAAGATCATTACCTGAAATCGACGCCATAACCGGAGAATTCTCAATTTCTTCTATTGAGCGGAAATCAATAATTTTCGCAACACGATAAACCTCTCTCAGTCTTCGAAAATCCTCTTCATTTCCATCAAAAAGTTTTGCTGTCCGAAGAAACACACCTTGTTTCACTCTTCTTCCATCCTCTGACAGATAGCCGCCAAGTTCTCTTGCATTCTGTACACCACTAAGTTCTATGCTCTGCTTTTCCCCCAAATTTTTCCACCTCCTATGTCGATTATTTTTTTGTCACACCCTCACCATATATTGTCGTCCAGTCACCTCTCATATAAATCTGAACCCAGTCATATTCCTCGCAAAGGTTTTTCATATTCTCTGCCTTCTTTTCATTTCCATTTTCTCTCACAGTATCGTCGCAACAGAGCATGAAAGCTTTACTCTTGTACTGGTTTTCACTCGTTACAAATTCTGCCATACTGGCATCCCCTGTACTATTTCCAAAAGAGAGTACCGGCTGCTGTCCAATTTCCTGCATAATGACCGTTACTTTATTCATTTTCAGATTCTTAATTAGAAAATCTCCCCCAAGAACCAGTTTGTCATTATCATCATACGTATAATTCAAACCATCTGTGTCCCCTTGATCCGGTGCTACTAAGGATTCATCCGAACCAATAATCTGCCTTGCCGGAAGATCTAACGGAGAATTATCTACAATACCGCGGACAATAAAACGGTCTGTTCCGCTGACAATATACACAGTAAAGTCATTAGCCTTCAAATAGTCAACAACCTGGAGCATCGGCGTATAAAAACCTTCTCCT
>CAMVIN010000133.1 GCA_947167565.1 uncultured Clostridia bacterium
CAAGAAGAAAAACTAGAAAATGAAAATAAATCTCCAAGAAAACCAGAAAAACATATAATTAATTTAGGAACAAAAGAAATGGATAAAAAAATGGAATATGAAATATGATTGCCGATATATATTGCGTAGGTGTAATCCTGCAAAAACATATATGTTGGCATTGACATAGCGGAAAGGTATGGTTATCTATGAAGAATCAAAAGAATAATCACATAAATAAATCAAAGAAGGGTGTCTGGAAGGTGTTTTCAGCGTTTCTGCTTATCGCGGTAGTGGCGTTGGGATTTTTTGGACTGTTTGGCGACTCGTCGCAGGCGGCCGGAAATATTTATATTGTAAATGGTTTTCAGGAGACGATGAATCCCAGTCAGACATACGAATTGACAACAAGTAGTATGCAGTTGGAATTAAAGACTTCCGGAACGGCATATGATGATGACCGGTATAAGGTAGAGTGGACAATAGAAGATACGCAGGCGCGCGACATTATTGCAAGTGTCGAACAGAGTACAAGCAACAAGATGATTGCCAATGTACATGCACTTTCTCCCGGTAATGTTACAATTACTGTTACTGTCAAAGACAGTATGGAGGGAGATGCCGTATTGGGAAGTACAACATGTAACATCTATGTCAAATTCGCTATTGATACTTCCAAAGACGTTTCAATATTTAAAAAGATATATGATACAGATGCCGAGCGCTCTCTTGTTCTTTATACCAACAGTGAACCGGTTCAGTTGGATTTGAACTTTGGCGAAGTGTCGGATGCACAGTGGTCAAGTGATAATGATGAGATTGTTGCAGTTACACAGAATGGCGGGTTGGTAACTCCGCGGGGTGCCGGTCATACGTTGGTAACGGCGGCTTATACATCGGAGAGAGATCCAAGTACAACCTATACGGCACTTTTAGATGTGTATGTAATACCGCGAGTGTCAACGACGGATGGAACCAATTACCAGACGAATCTAAGAAACCAGACATTGGCATCCGGTTCTACCTTATATACGGATACCTTGTTTACTAATCAGAATCAGGTCATAAGAAATAAAATTACCTGGGTGGTTAAGCAGGACGATGGAAATGGTGGAGCTACAGTGCTTGTGGATTCAGCGAATAATAAGACCTCTCCGTTAATCAGTGTGACACCGACTAATATGTACAGCAATGAATTGCAGATTACAGGTACGGCGGGAAGTTATTACATCGAATTTTATACCAGCGGCACTTATTCCAGTGAGACGGTGAAAACGACAGCTTATGAGCCGACAGTTGTTGAATTTACGCTGTTGGCGGATATTGATGACAAGACAGTTACTCTCGGTCCGGGAGATAGTTATGATTTGGCAAAAGCGTTTGGAATGACGACTGCTGATTTCCTTAGTTGTTTTACGGGAACGAACAGCTGGCTGCGCAATGGTCAGGTATTAACGGCGAATTATGCTTCTTACAATGTGGGTACAGCTACCCTTACGATTGCTTCCGGTGCTCCGGCGGGGACAAGACTTGAGGATACCATCACTGTATCCAGCGCCCAGAAGAGAAAAGTGGCGGCTTTGATGGGGTTGACAGATCCAAATGAAGTGCCGAATTCGTTTACGATTACCGTCATTGTGGAGCCGCAGCTCAGATTGAATGCAACGGATTTGACAATCGTTGTCGGACAGACAGCACAGTTGATGGTAGAATACAATGGTGATTATAATGCGGAGGACATGGTTTGGTCCAGTGAAGATACCGGATGTGTGACGATCGATCCGGCTACCGGCTCGATGGTTACGGTTACCGGTAAGAAGAAGACGGACGGAAACTCGGTAAAAGTAACTGTCAGTCTTCCGGTTACGGATGAGAATGGTAATCCGGGGGCAAAGAGAATCACGGCAAGTTGTAACGTGATTGTAGAGCCTACCTTATCTTCCTTTAAACTGGATCCGAATGTAAAAGAGATGGAGATGTTTGTGGGAGATATCACCACGATTAAGGCTATTATTACACCGGTGACCATTACCAATGCCACACTTAGTTGGACTTGTTCCACGGTGAATAATCCTCCATTTACAGTTGCGCAGGCATCGGATGGAAAGAGTGCGGTTATTACGGCAACACAGACCGGTACAGCCGATTTGGTGGTAACTAATACAGCCAATAATAATAAAGTATCTGTCCGTATCACAGTCAAGTCAAGTATTCAGTCGATTTCGCTAGCTTATGACAATCTGGAACGGCCGATGTATGCAGAGGGGTATAATATGTATAAGGACGTCAGTTATACACCGGCAAATGCGACAGATGTAGAACTGCTCTGGACCAGTTCGGATACAGGGGTTGCAACCGTCAATGAAGAGGGATATGTTACCTTTGTCAATGCCGGTCCTGTGGTGATAACGGTACGTCCGAAAAATAATCCAAACGGCGTGGTGGCGCAGTGTTTTCTCACAATAGTTGGCTCGGCTACCAGTATTCAACTCAGTGACACTGATATTACGATGAATGTCGGTGAAGCGAAGGGAATTGATGTCACGTATTTTCCGGTTAATACGATTGCCAATATTGACTGGAATCCTGACGATACAAGCATTGTTTCTGTTGACTATAACAGTGATAAAAAAATATTGACTGTGACGGGAAAAAGTCCGGGCAAAACAAGTATTAATGCGATTTCACCGCAGACCGGTGTGAATACCATTAAAGTGACAGTTAAGCAGCCATCGGAATCGGTAAGTCTCTCACCAAAGGCGTTATCGCTCCGCTCCGGACAGTCTGCTAAAGTGACGGCAACATTATCGCCGGCAACATCAACGGACTCTCTTGTCTGGACGAGTTTGAACACCGGGGTGGCGACTGTTGACACGAATGGAAATGTCACAGCAGTGAAAGAAGGTGTTACTTTTATTCGTGTACAGGCGTTTAATGATAAGACGCTTCGCTCTACTGAGATTATTCAGGTTACGGTTCAGGATGGAATCTCAAGTATTTCACTGGATTCGGCATCCAAGACGGTTAAAGTCGGGAAGTCAATTACGCTTACGCCGATTTTTAATCCGACTACAGCTTATGATAAGACGATGTCCTGGACTTCAGCGGACACCGGTATTGCAAAGGTAGAATTGTCGGGTACCTCGAATGCAAAAGTGACCGGTGTGAAAGAGGGAGTAACTCTGATTACCGGAACATCAAAAGATGGTGGTCATATTGTGAGCTGCATGATTACAGTAGTGTCAGCTCAGGATGAACCGACCAAAGTAACAGTTTCGCCAAAAACAAAATTCCTTGCGGTTGGCAAGAAATTCACTGTCAAGGCAACTGTGACCGGGGCATCAAACAAAAAGGTGAAATGGAGCAGCAGTAACAAAAAAGTAGCCACTGTCACCAAAAAAGGCAAGGTAAAAGGGAAGAAAGTCGGGACTGCTTATATTAAGGCAAAGGCGAAAGATGGAAGTGGTGCATCGGCAAGATGTAAAGTGCGTGTTGTGCGTAAAATCAAGAAATTGAAACTGAACCGCTATTCTGCCAAACTGCTGATTGGCAACTCTCTCAAACTAAAAGCGAGACTTACACCGAAAAATGCGACTATTAAGACGGTTAACTGGACATCCAGTGATAACTCAATTGCGACAGTCAGCAGTACCGGACGTGTTCTGGCACTGGCAGAGGGACTGGTTCGTATAACGGCAACGACGAAGGACGGGACAAAGAAAAAGGCAACTTGTCTGATTAATGTCACGGAGCCTGTTGAGGCGACAGGTGTGACGGTAGAGAACTCCTCCATCACTCTGGTAAAAGGCCGTTCCCAGCAGTCCGGGATTGTGGCACAACCGGCGAATACAACAACTTCGATTAAGTATTATTCGGACAATAGAGCGGTGGCAACGGTTGACTCTCATGGAAAGATTAAGGCGAAAGCTGTCGGTCAGGCAACCATTTACGGTGAGACATCAAATGGACAGATTGGTTATGTAGATGTACAGGTCGTTGATTTGAACCGCAAGGGAATTGTGATGCGGCAGTATGATACAGAGCAGTTGTATGTCAACGATGTCACAACCGGAGTGACATGGTATTCCAAAAATCCGGTCGTTGCAACGGTTAGCCCGTCCGGTCTGGTGACAGGACGTAAAAAAGGCACAACAACAGTATATGCGGTAGTCAACGGTGTAAAACTTGGTTGTCGCGTAAAAATCAAGAAAATAAAATAACTATAGGAGTAGTAATTTGTTAGTAAATTTACATGTGAAAAATTTTGCCATTATCGATGAGGCAGATATTGATTTTGGCGAACATCTGAATATTATGACAGGTGAGACAGGAGCCGGCAAGTCCATATTGGTCGGCTCCCTTAGTATTGCGCTTGGCGCAAGGGTGTCTCCGGAGGTAATCGGCAAACGCGGTGATTATGCGATGGTGGAGGCGGTTTTCCAAATTCGCGATGAAGAGACGTTATCACGAATTCGGGAATTGGACATTGAGCCGGAAGATGGCGAACTTGTGATTTCCAGAAAAATTATGGCAAACCGGAGCGTGAATAAAATCAATGGAGAGAGCGTTTCGGTAGGCACAATCCGTAAAGTGGCTGCATTTTGCATAGATATACATGGACAGAATGAACATCAGTCTCTTCTTCACGAGGAGAGTCAGAAGGAAATTGTAGACCGCTACGGCGGTGAGAAAAGCGCACAGTTAAAGGAAGAAATTTCTTCTTTGTATCGGCAATATGCGGCACAGAAACGGGAACTGGAAAAGGACAATCTATCATCAGAGGAAAGAGCAAGGCAGATTGGCTTTCTGGAATATGAAAAAAATGAAATTGAGTCGGTGGCGTTGAAAGAGGGAGAGATTGAACAATTAGAACAGGATTTTAGACGTGCGTCAAATGCAGCAGATATTGTCAGTGTCCTGGGAGAAGTTCACCGGATGAGCGGTGAGACGGCGACGAGTGCAATCAGTCATTCTTTGGGACGATTAAAAGAAATTGTATCATTTGATCGTTCACTTTCTGATTTTGAGGAACAACTGCTGCAGATTGAAGGGCTTCTTGGAGATTTTAATCGGGATGTATCCGGTTTTATGGAGGACTTTACTTTTGATGAGAGTGAACTCCGTGAGATGGAGCAGCGTCTTGATTGTATCCACACACTTCAGAGCAAATACGGTGATAGTTATGAGGCGATTATGGCTCATTTGCATGAAGTGGATGAGAAGATAGAAAAATATGCGGATTTTGAGGCATATCAGATGAAAAAAAGAGAAGAGTTTGAAAAAACACTCAAGCAATTAACGAAGAAATGCCAAAGTCTTACCAAACGGCGGAAAGACGTAGCAGCGCAGCTTGAGCAGGAAATCATGGAGGCTCTTAAGGCTCTTAATTTTGCCCAGGTAGATTTTTCTATTGATGTGCGGGAAAAAGAAGAGTTTTCATCAGATGGCAGGGATGAAGTTGAATTTATGATTGCCACCAATCCGGGTGAGCCGAGAAGAGGACTTGGTAAAGTCGTGTCAGGAGGCGAGTTGTCCCGAATCATGCTGGCCATTAAATCCGTTTTTGCGGACAGTGATTCGATAGAGACGCTTATCTTTGATGAGATTGACACGGGGATTAGTGGCAGAACGGCTCAGATGGTGGCAGAGAAAATGGCGGTCATCGGCAAGCAGCACCAGATTATCTGTATTACGCATCTCGCTCAGATAGCTGCGATGGCAGATAAACATTTTGTTATTGAAAAAGATGTGGCTGAGGATGCTTCGACAACAAGAATTCGTCCGTTAAATAAGGGAGAAATTGAGGATGAATTGTCCCGGATTCTTGGCGGAGCCCAGATTACAGATGCGGTGCGAGAGAGTGCAAGGGAGATGAAAGAGATGGCGGACCGGATTAAAAGACAATCATAAAAATAACAAAAAAGGTTATACTAAGATAGAGTTCTGAGGACAGGGAACTCTATCTTTTTTTTGAGGTGATATCATTGATAAAAGGCAGTAACCGGCTTAAGACATGGAGATGGATTGTTGTCTCGCTTTTATTATTAGACATTTTTGCAATTGGTTATTTTTCCTATCTTTACCTGGATCGCATACCTAATAAGCTGCATGTAGTCGTCGGCGAGACAGAAAGCGTAGAACTTCCCGGTGGAACTTCCGTTGAACAGACCTATGAAAGAGGAGATAACGTTGAGGTTTCATCTGTAGAGACAATGAAGGTAGTCAATAACCAAAGTGGATTTACTATGACTTCGAACCGGACGGGTAATTATTCTGTGTCAGTCAAATTATTTGGCATGATTCCGGTCAAAAAAGTGAGTGTACAAGTTGTTGAAAAAATGAAACTGTCACCGGGAGGCGAACCGATAGGAATTTATGTGGCGACAAATGGGTTGCTTGTGCTGGATACGGCGGAGATTCAAGGTGAGGATGGATTAACGTATTCACCGGGAGAAAACATATTAAAGACCGGGGATTATATTTTGGAGTGGAATCATCAGCCGGTAACCACAATAGAAAGTTTTAATAAAGCTCTGCAAAAGACCGGAAATAAAAAAGTATCCGTGAAAATACGGCGAGGTAAAGAAGTGATTGAGGTGGCGGTCAAACCAATACGCGCTACTGACCGGTCCTATAAAATTGGCGCATGGATTCGGGAGGATACGCAGGGAATCGGAACTCTGACATATGTTACAGCGAATGGTGGATTTGGAACGCTGGGACACGGGATTACCGATTCAGATACGGGAGAATTACTCGATTTGCAGGGAGGAGAATTGTACCAGACAAAAATTCTCGGAATTCTTCGGGGGGAAAAAGGAGAGCCGGGAGAACTGCGTGGCTATATTAATATGGTTGCCAAAAATCAGATTGGTACGATAAAGAAAAATACGGCGCTTGGCGTTTTTGGAACAATTCAGCCGGAGCTTCTGGGAGAGTATGCCAAAGAATTTCTTCCTGTCGGGATGAAGCAGGAAATAAAAAAAGGAAAAGCCTATATTTATACAAAATTATCCGGTGAGATAAAAAAATACGAGATTCAAATTGAAAAAACGTACCTCAACAGCAAAGACAATAAAAGTATGGTTATTCATGTTACGGATTCCGAACTCTTGGCGAGAACCGGGGGAATTGTACAGGGTATGAGCGGTTCCCCAATTTTACAAGACGGAAAAATAATTGGGGCGGTGACACATGTTATGGTAGACGATCCGACAAGAGGGTATGGTGTGTTTATTGAAAATATGTTGTCGTTTTCTGAGGGGTAAATAAAATATTTTTTTCTCTAAAAAAATTAAAATTCTTCTTTTATATCTGGGTGTTTTGTTATATAATAGAATATAGATAAAACCGAAAGGGGGAGAAGAATTTTGAAAAAGATTTTATTTGCTGCTTCCGAGTGTGTGCCATTTGTCAAAACGGGCGGATTGGCAGATGTTGTGGGGTCTTTGCCAAAATATTTCAACAAAGATGAATTTGATGTCCGGGTTATGATTCCTAAATATACATCAATTCCTCAGGAATATAAGGATCAGATGGAATATGTCACAAATTTTTATCTGGAACTTGCATGGAGACAGCAGTATGTCGGTGTATTCCGGTTAGTTCGTGATGGGGTTACGTTCTATTTTTTGGACAATGAATTTTATTTTAGTGGTGAAAAGCCATATGGTGAGATATATCAGGATATTGAGAAGTTTGCATTTTTTGACAAAGCAGTCTTGTCTACGCTTCCGGTGGTTGATTTCCGCCCGGACATCATCCATTGTCATGACTGGCAGACCGGGTTGATTCCGGTATATCTTCACGACTCGTTTCAGCAGGGAGATTTTTACCGTGGTATTAAGACTGTTATGACGATTCACAACTTGAAGTTTCAGGGTGTTTGGGATAAGAAGACAGTCATGGATACGGCGGGACTCGATGCATATTATTTCACGTCAGATAAGTTGGAGGCTTATGGGGATGCCAACTATCTCAAGGGTGGTCTTGTGTATGCTGACCAGATTACAACAGTCAGTGATACATATGCGCAGGAGATTCGTATGCCATTCTATGGTGAGAAGTTAGATGGGTTGATTAATG
>CAMVIN010000134.1 GCA_947167565.1 uncultured Clostridia bacterium
ACAAGATGTGCAATTTTATCAATAAACCAGATGTCAATCTTTGTTATATCATGGATTTCCTCATAAGATGCTCCTTTTCGAATCAGTTCAGCAATTACATAAATCCGGCGATCATCTACGATATGAACACGTTCTAACAATTCTTCTTTAGAGCGGCTGGTATAACGTCCGGTATCAAGGCTGTCAATGTGCTGCTCCAAAGAGCGCAGCGCTTTCATCAGAGCCCCCTCGAAATTGTCACAGATACTCATGACCTCGCCCGTTGCCTTCATCTGAGTAGTCAGCGTTCTCTTCGCCTTAATAAATTTATCAAACGGCAATCTCGGAATCTTGACCACACAGTAATCAAGCGCCGGTTCAAAACTGGCGTATGTCTTACCTGTAATCGCATTCGGAATCTCATCTAATGTGTAACCGAGCGCAATCTTGGCCGCTACCTTTGCAATCGGATAACCGGTCGCTTTCGATGCCAGCGCGGAGGAACGACTGACACGCGGGTTTACCTCGATAACACAGTATTCAAAACTCTCCGGATGAAGAGCGAACTGCACGTTACATCCACCTGTGATATTAAGTTCCGTGATGATATTGAGCGCCGCCGTACGGAGCATCTGATATTCCTTGTCACCCAGTGTCTGAGAGGGAGCCACAACAATACTATCACCAGTGTGGACACCAACAGGATCCAGATTTTCCATGTTACAGACTGTGATACAATTACCAGCCGAGTCACGCATCACCTCGTACTCAATTTCTTTCCAACCTGCAATACACCGTTCAATAAGACACTGGCCGACACGACTCAACCGCAGACCGTTCGCACAAATATCTCTCAATTCATCTTCGCTGTCAGCAATTCCACCACCGCTTCCGCCTAATGTATAAGCCGGGCGAACAACTACTGGATAGCCGATGGAATCAGCAAAAGAGACCGCATCTTCTACCGTCTCTACTACCGTGCTTGCCGCAATTGGCTCATGTATTTTTTCCATCGTCTCTTTAAATTCCAGACGATCCTCAGCTTTTTTAATGGTAAGTGCTGTTGTTCCAATCAAACGAACATTTTCGCTTTTTAGGAAACCGTATTCCTCTAATTCCATTGCGATATTTAATGCCGCCTGTCCCCCCAGTGTTGGCAGGATACTATCCGGTTTTTCTTTACGAATCAATTGCTTTACTACATCCGGTGTCAGCGGCTCGATATAAACTCGATCCGCAATATCTTTGTCTGTCATAATGGTAGCAGGATTCGAATTAATCAGAACAACTTCCATCCCCTCTTCTTTCAATGAACGGCATGCCTGCGTACCTGCATAATCAAACTCCGCTGCCTGTCCAATAACAATCGGTCCGGAACCAATTACCAATACTTTTTTTATCTCTTCTATCTTTGGCATTCTCTATTTCCTCCCATTATTGTAATAAAACGGTCGAATAATACTTCTGAATCTTTCGGTCCGGCACATGCTTCCGGATGAAACTGAACCGTAAATATTTTTTTGTTTTTATATTTCAACCCCTCTACCGTTCCATCATTGACATTGACAAATGCAACCTCTGCCACGTCTTCTGGTATAGAATCATCTTTTACAACATATCCATGATTCTGTGATGAGATGTATACTTTCCCGGTCTCCAAATCCTTTACCGGATGGTTGGCGCCTCTGTGTCCATACTTCATTTTCTCCGTATCACACCCGTTTGCCAGTGCCATCAATTGATGCCCAAGACAGATGGCAAAAATAGGGACATCCGACTGATACAGTTTTTTCAACTGTTCAATCACTTCTGTGCACTCTTTCGGATCTCCCGGTCCATTTGTCAACATGATACCATCCGGATTTTCCTCCAGTATAACCTCTGCTTTTGTTCTTGCCGGATAGATGGTAACTTCACATCCTCTCTTCAAAAGGCAGCGGGCAATGTTAAATTTTGTGCCCACGTCAAGAACAGCAACCCTATATTGCACTTCAACTTCAGCGGTTCCCAAATCACCCGGTCGATATGTGACAATTTTCTCTGTGGTTACAGAATCGACAACACCGCAAACAGAATATGCTTTAATTTTTTCAAGCACTTCTTCCAGATTGTCCGGCATTTTCGTTGTAATCATACCATTCATGGTTCCTTTTTCCCTGAGAATCTTTGTGAGCGCCCGTGTATCAATTCCTTCAATTCCCGCAACGTCATGTTCTTTAAGAAAATCCTGAATACTCTGCTCGCTGCGGAAATTACTTCCCCGCCTTGCCAGTTCTCTGACAATAAATCCATCAGCCCCGGTGACTTTTGCTTCCATGTCTTCCCGACAGATTCCGTAATTTCCAATCAACGGATATGTCATCGTAACAGCCTGTCCTGCATAACTCGGATCCGTCAACACCTCCAGATAACCGGTCATTGAAGTATTAAATACAATCTCACTAATAATCTCTTTTTCACTGCCAATACTCCTACCAGTAAATACAGTGCCATCTTCCAGTATAAGATATGCCTTCATGTTATCAATCTCTCTTCCTCTTTTAATCAAACGCCAGAATCATCTCGGCAGTCTCAACTAAATTGTTGCCGCTGTCCATGCTGAGTTTCTGGATATATTTATGTGCCTCTTCTTCGGACATATGATTACGTTCCATGAGAAGCGCCTTTGCCTTGTCTATCGTTCTCTTCTCCTGCTCCGTTCTCTTTTTCGGCAGATATTTCTGCTGACGTCTCAGAGAATGTGTCAGTTCCATGAACATTAATTCCAAGGTATTTACCAGTTCATCTGTGTGAACCGGCATAGACAAGCACATAATATCACCAATCAGACACTCTTCTAACTTTGCCGGAGAAGCGACAAGAAGCATACGGAATTCCCGTGGCAGATAGTTATATAATTCACTATAATGCATATCCGTCAGTCGATATCCGCACAGCACAACACCGCCATCACTTTCATTGGCGGCGGAGATAACCTGATATGCGCTATTACATGCTAGTATATCATTATATCCGTTCCGATTCAAAACATTTTTTAATTTTTTTGCGTCATCAAGTTTTGGGAATGCAATAATTATCAAATTCGGTCTAAGTATTTTTCTACCTCCCAGGCCGTAACCTGTTCACAGTACTGGTTCCATTCATCTTTCTTTTTGCTTATCATAATCTGTGATAGCTGCTCTCCGTAAACCTCCTGTAAAAAGGAATCTTTCTCAAATTCTGTAATCGCCTCAAACAGCGTTCTCGGAAGGATATCCTTCTGTCCATGAGCACTGCTCTCCTCATCCATGCATGCCGGAGGCTCTAATTTATTTCGGATTCCCTCCATGCCGGCGGCAAGGCATCCCGCAAGCACCAGGTATGGATTGCAGGCACCATCCGGGCTTCGAAGAATCATGCGTCCGCCCAGTGCTCCTGTCGTTGTCATGCGAACCAATGGTGCCCGGTTCTTTCTTGACCAACTTAAATTCACCGGAGCATTGTATCCCGGAACCAGTCTTTTATATGAATTGATAATAGGATTATTAATTAGTGTCATTCCCTTGATATGACGCATGATTCCCGCCATAAAGTGATAGGCCTCTTTACTGAGACCGTCAGGTGAAGAAGGATCATCAAAAATATTTTTTCCGTCTTTTCTCAAAAACATATTAAAAAACATACCAGCCCCCCGCTTGCCATGATTCGGCTTCGGCATAAAAGTAGCGTGAAGACCATGACGGTTCGCAACCGTCCGAGCGGTGAGTTTGTATGTCATAATGTTGTCTGCTGTATGAATCCCATCATCATATTTAAAGTTAATCTGATGCTGCGCAGCCTCATTTGAGTGGTAGGAAGATTCCATCTCAAATCCCATCTCTGACAAAAATAGAATAATCTCTCGACGGACATTTTCGCCCGCATCGACCGGGCTGATATCAAAATAATCACCTTTCTCGCTGGTATTCGTTGTCGGATTTCCATTTTCATCCAAATCAAACAGGAAGAATTCAGATTCCGGACCAGCAAAAAACGTATAACCATCTTTTTCTGCCTCTTTGACAACGCGACTCAAAATATAACGCGGATCTGCCATGAATGGTGTTCCATCCGGATACTGGATGTCACAGATAAACCTTGCTACGCGCCCTCTCTGCGGACGCCACGGAAAAATGGTAAAAGTATCCAAATCAGGAACCAACACCAGTTCATCCAAATCCTCCGTATTATAACCACGTATTCCCGCTCCATCAAACATGCACTGATGATTCAGAATCAAATCCAGCTGTCCCGCTGCCATTGCCATGTTTTTTAAATTGCCGAATGTATCCACAAATTGAAGCCGGATAAATTCCACATCCTCTTCCTCTACCATACGCTCAATATCTTCCCTCGTGTAGTGTGCCATAGTTACCTCCATGATTGATTATATAAATGTGTATCCCATCAAATCTTCATCAACCGCACGTGCCACTTCACGTCCCTCGCGAATGGCCCACACAACTAAGGATTGTCCACGGTGCATATCACCGGCAGTGTAAACCCCCGGTTCACTGGTGCGGTACCGGCCACTCTCCGTTTTTACATTCGTGCGCTCGGTAAGTTCCACTCCAAAATCACTTGTCACATAATCTTCGGATCCGAGAAAACCGGCGGCAATCAGGACTATGTCGATGTCCATGACATACTCGCTCCCCTTGACTTCACTCATATTCATACGTCCGGTCGTCTCATCTTTTACCCAGTTCAGTTTCACGCCCTTGACCTGTTGCAATTTTCCACTCTTATCTGCGATAAATTCTTTTACTGTTGTCTCATAAATGCGTGGGTCAGAGCCGAATACAGCAATTGCCTCCTGTTGACCGTAATCCGTTTTTAATACCTTCGGCCACTCCGGCCACGGATTATCTGCTCTTCTCTCTTCCGGAGCCTTTGGCATCATCTCCAACTGGACAACGCTCTTTGCTCCCTGGCGAATTGCCGAACCAACACAGTCATTACCGGTATCACCACCACCAATTACCATGACATTTTTTCCTTTTGCGTCAATGAAATCTTTGAATTCCGGATTTCGAAGGTGTTTAGTCACTCGTTTCAAATAATCCACTGCAAAGTAAATGCCGCACGCCTCACGTCCCGGTGCATTAATATCTCTTGGGTGAGAGGCTCCACACGCCAGAATCACAGCGTCAAACTGTTTTCTGAGTTCATCCGCTTTTACATCTACACCGACATTTACACCTGTCTGGAATACAACACCTTCTTTTTCCATTACTTCTATTTTACGGTCAATTACTGATTTGTCAAGTTTCATATTGGGAATTCCATACATAAGAAGTCCACCCGGGTGATCCTCCCTCTCAAAAACAGTGATCAAATGCCCTCTCTTATTCAATTGATCGGCGGCGGCGAGTCCCGAAGGGCCGGAACCTACAATCGCAATTTTTTTTCCTGTGCGAACTTTCGGTGGCTTTGCATCCATCAGCCCATGCTCGTAGCCATATTCAATAATAGCGTTCTCATTTTCCTTGATAGTAACCGGAGAATCATTCAGTCCACAGGTACAGGCCGCCTCACAGGGAGCCGGACACACTCTGGATGTAAATTCCGGAAAATTATTGGTCTTTAACAGCCGCATAAGGGCCTGTTCATGACAATTGCCATACAGAAGGTCATTCCATTCCGGACACAAATTATTAAGCGGGCATCCGCTTGCCATGCCGCCAATCATCATCCCCGACTGACAGAATGGCACACCGCATTCCATGCAGCGTGATGCCTGTGTGCGCCTTTCCTCCTCACTCATCGGCACATGAAACTCATCAAAATTTTTGATTCGCTTCAAAGGCGGTATTTCCGTATTATTTTGTCTATTATATTCCATAAAACCGGTTGGCTTTCCCATTACTCATCACAATCCTTTCTATGCATTTTTTAACTGGTAAAAAGCTTCCATTCTCGCCTGTTCCCCACTCATGCCCCTCTCTTCCATCTGGGCAATTGCCTGCATCATTTTCTGGTAGTCATGCGGAATGATTTTCTTGAATTTTGGCAGATAATCACTGAAATTCTCTAAAATTTCTTTGCCACGTCCGGAACCTGTTGCCTCTACATGAGCAGTTATCATATTCTTTAATTGAACAACATCGAACTTGTCTGACACTGTATTTGAAGATACCAGTTCTTTGTTTAGTTTTAAGTACAAGTCACTGTGTTCATCCAGCACATAAGCGATTCCGCCACTCATACCGGCCGCAAAATTCTTCCCGGTCGGTCCTAAAATAACCACACATCCTCCTGTCATATATTCACAGCCGTGGTCGCCGACACCCTCGACAACGGCATGTGCGCCGGAATTCCGCACACAGAAGCGCTCACCGGCAACACCATTGATGTACGCCTCGCCACTCGTTGCTCCGTAGAGAGCCACATTTCCAATTACAATATTATCTTCCGGCTTATACTGGATTTTTTCGGCAGGATGTACAATCAGTTTTCCACCCGATAATCCCTTTCCAAAATAATCATTGCTGTCTCCTGTGAGTTTCAGCGTAAGCCCCTTCGGAATAAAGGCTCCAAAACTCTGACCACCGCTTCCGGAACATTCGACAGTAAAGGTATCGTCCTCAACATTATCTCCCAATTTTCTTGTAATCTCAGCACCGAGGATGGTTCCAAGTGCCCTGTCAATATTACTTACCTCTGTGTGAATGGTTTTCTTTTCCCCCGTCTCAAGAGAGTGTTCAAATTTCTTCAAAAATACTTTTTCATCCAGTGTCTTTTTCAATTCAAAATCATAGACATCTTTTGCACAAAATGTTCTCTTTTTATCTTTGATAAACGGATTGTTCAAAATAGCGGATAAATCAATTTTCTTCGCCCTCTCATCATCCTGAATGTCATCTCTCACTTTTAGTAAATCGGAACGTCCAATAAGGTCATCTAATTTTGTCACTCCGAGTTTTGCCATCAATTCGCGAACTTCCTCGGCAATAAACTTCATAAAGTTCTCCACATACTCCGGCTTTCCTTTGAATCGCTTTCTCAGTTCCGGGTTCTGTGTCGCCACCCCCACCGGACAAGTATCCAGGTTGCAGACACGCATCATAACACATCCCATTGTCACAAGTGGAGCCGTTGCAAAACCGAATTCCTCCGCGCCGAGCAGAGCGGCAACCATGACATCACGGCCGGTCATCAGTTTTCCGTCCGTCTCGATGACAACCTTTGAGCGAAGCCCGTTCATCATCAGCGTCTGGTGTGTCTCGGCAAGCCCCAGTTCCCACGGAAGTCCGGCGTTGTGAATAGAACTCTTCGGAGCAGCTCCCGTACCTCCGTCATAACCGGAGATAAGAATGACACCCGCGCCCGCCTTGGCAACACCGGCGGCAACGGTTCCGACTCCCGCCTCAGATACCAATTTGACAGAAATTCTAGCCTTTGTGTTGGCGCTCTTTAAATCGTAGATCAACTGTGCCAGGTCCTCAATTGAGTAGATATCATGATGAGGTGGCGGTGAAATCAGTGCGACGCCAGGTGTGGAAAGTCTTGTCTTCGCAATCCACGGATACACCTTTCCACCCGGCAGATGTCCGCCCTCACCCGGCTTTGCACCCTGTGCCATTTTTATCTGTATTTCCTTCGCGCTCACCAGATAGTGGGAAGTTACGCCAAAGCGCCCTGATGCCACCTGCTTGATTGCCGAGCAGCGGTTCACGCCGTCCTCACCCGGTGTGAGTCTGTCTAAACTCTCACCGCCCTCCCCGCTGTTCGACTTTCCATGAAGATGATTCATGGCTATCGCAAGCGTCTCGTGAGCCTCTTTGGAAATTGAGCCGTAGGACATGGCACCGGTCTTAAACCTCTGTACAATACTGTCCACGCTCTCGACCCGGGACAGAGGCACTCCCTTTTTCGGGAATTTAAAATCCAACAGGCTTCTCAGATTCATAAAGCGGTCTTCCCTGTCAATTTCCTTAGAATATTGCTTAAATAAATCATAGTTATTAAGCCATGTCGCCTGCTGCAACAGGTGAATGGTTTTTGGATTGTATAAAT
>CAMVIN010000135.1 GCA_947167565.1 uncultured Clostridia bacterium
CCCGGTGCCATTGCCGTCTTAGCAGGGACCTATCCATCCGACCCCCAGATTCAGCGCCGCGAGCGGTTGATGACCTGTGTGCGAAAAGTCTCTGCTCTATCCGGCGCCTGCAAATCCGGCGGCATTTTGGATTTGAGCAAAGTTCCTTCCGCTACCTACACAACAAAAACGGTGAGCAAAATAAAAGTAACAAAGGTTAAATTAAACAAGAAAAAAGCGACCATCCACTATAAGAAAAAAAAGAAATTAAAATTAAAAGCAACTGTGACACCGACGAATGCCACAAATAAAAAAGTTAAATGGTATGTCTCTAACAAAAAATACGCCTCCATCACACAAAAGGGTGTGGTGAAGGCGAAGAAGAAAGGAATCGGCCATACCGTAAAAGTGTACGCAAAAGCCAAAGACGGCTCTAAGAAAAAAGCATACTGCAAGGTTAAAATCAAGAAATAAAGGAGATATACAAATCCTCAATATACACTCCTAACACCTCATTGACGGCAATCTTTTTGGCAAATTCATAACTGTTTGTCATGATTGTCGTCTTCTTTTTCATATCAAAATTCGTTCCGCCGCCATTCACAATTGTCTTTTCTTCTAAATCGTGACTGGCCACTACCTTTTCGGTTCCGTCCAGCATCTTCAATTTCACAGAAACTGACGTGTCTAAAACTCCCAGTTCATCGGTTGGTGCCTCCGAAATATCCGATATAATAGTGAGTCCGAGAGGTGTCATTTTGACTTTTTGAACTTTGGCATTCGTCCCAACAAACGGATACGTCATCTCCTCCGTTCCCTTTATCGAAACCTTATCTTTCACTGTAAAACTGACCGGGAACGTGAGACTCCACATGCCCTCCACAAGCACCTCCGGCGAATCGCCAAATGGATTCTTCGCCAAATCTTTACAGGTCACTGTGATTTTTTCGTTTTCTTTTAAATCTTCCGTCGCAGACAGACTCAACACATAGGTAGCAACATTTTTCTTGTCGTCCAACGTCTGCTGAAGTTTACAGTCTGTTGATCCGCCAATCAACTGTTCTGCATTATAGTTATCCCCCTTGCTGAACGCAAAATAACTAAATCCGATATCCTCTGAGAACTCAACCTCTGTCGGCGCAGTAATCTTCACTATAAGATATACATTTCTCTCATCCATAACCTGCTCATACATCTCGAGCATCAAATCCGGCTTGCTGACCGCTTTATTGTCACTCGACTCAATCCCCTTTTCGACAGCTTCCTCCTTAGTAATTCCGAAAAAATCCCTGATTTTTTGTGTAAAGTGTCCCCAAAAACTTGCCTCGGAACTCTTGCCGGCAAACAAAAGACCTCCTACACACGCTGTGACGAGAACAACAACAAGTGCCAAAATTCCAAAAAACTTCTTGTTCCCACCTGTTTTCTTCTCTTTTTTCTCCAACGCTCTCATCTGTTCTTCTTTTCCCTCCAACAGTTGTCTCAATGCTTTCTTTCCTCTGCTCAATCTGGACTTTACTGTTCCCACAGGAATATCCAGTGTGGCAGAAATTTCATTCAGCGATAGTCCATCATAATAAAACAGAATAATGACTTTCTGATATTCCTCATTAATCTGTTTGATAACATCCCACAATTCATCATATTGGTTCTCCACGGGAGTGAGCATAGCTGCAACAACTTCATCTCCCGGCAGTTCCATTCGTTTTTTCAGAATCTTTAATGCCTCATTTCTTGTAATCTGAAGTATCCAGGGGCGGAATTTATGCGCATCCCTCAACTGACTTAAATTTTCAAATCCCCTCAGTATAGCATTTCCGACTGCATCCTCTGCATCCGCTTCATTTCTCAAAACAGAGAGCGCCCCCCGGTACATGTCTCCCCGGTACTCCTCTACGCGCTCTGTATATTCACTCTCATTCATAGGCTCTGCCGCCATATCTGATTAATCCCCTTTTCTGTTGGTCTATCTGTCATTACTCGGTCTCAAGGTATTCTCGATAATCCGGTGAATATCCTCGTCAAATAACTTTTCCGAAGTCACTTCTTCGATCCACTCCGGGATGTCGTCGGCAAGATTTTTCAGACATTGAATCAACAGTGGATTAAACACACCGCACTCATTGTTCAGAATCATCTCAACTGCTTTTTCATGTGAATACGCTTCTTTATAACAGCGGACACTGGTAAGTGCATCATACACATCAGCAATAGATACAAGCTGGGCAGCAATCGGAATTTCATCCCCTTTGAGACCATCCGGATACCCCCTGCCGTCATATCTCTCATGATGCCAGCGGCACACCTCACTCGCCAACTTAATCAGCGGCTCATGGCGATACGCCTCAATCGCATTCAGCATCTCTGCGCCCGCCACCGTGTGAAGTTTCATCACTTCGAACTCATCATCGGTAAAACGCCCCTGCTTATTAAGAATGGTATATGGCACAGAAATTTTCCCTACATCATGCATGGCTGCTGCCATGGCAATCATCTGTCTTTCTTCATTAGCAATCGAATACTTATCGGTAATATTAAGTAGTTCCCGCAGGAACATGTCGGTCAAAGCCTGTACATGAATAATATGAAGACCACTCTCTCCATTGCGGAACTCCACGATACCGCTCAGAATGTGAACCATCATATTGTTGTTTTCGTGCTTTGCAATAATCTGCTCTGCCGCCACATCGGCCAAATGCTGCTCCTTCAGATGCATACGCATTATACTCTCTACCCGGTGCCGGACAATCACAGAATTGAACGGCCGATTAATATAATCTAACGCCCCCAGCTTATATGCCCGCACAACAAACGCCTGATCATTTTCTGCCGAAATCATAATAACCGGTATACTGTCCTTCCAGTGCTTGCGGCTCAATTCCATAAGTACCTGAAAGCCATCCATCTTCGGCATCATGCAATCCAGCAGGATCAAATCAATCTCTGCATGCTTCTCTTCTAAAATATTCAGCGCTTCCTCCCCATCCTGCGCCTCTATAATGTCATAATCCTCTTCCAGCATATCACATAGAATCATGCGGTTAATCTCCGAGTCATCTGTGATAAGTATTTTTCTTCTAAGCGCCAGCTGTCTCATACTTAATTCCCCCAATCCGAAACAAGCTTATATCTCTTTTATTTTACACTATTCATCTGTAAAATTCCATATTAAATTATTAGAAAATCTTTAAACTTTCCTTTTTCCGTGGTATACTGATACTAATGTAAACAAATACGTGAAACTGTCGTCTCAGGGCGGCATAGAGAAGGAGGCAGCTATGTTCAATAATACAAAAAAAACGATTGGTATTTTTATCAACCGCGCAGAACTCCCCCTGCAGCACAATTTTTGCAAATCCATTATCAGTGAATCCGAAAACTACGATTACAATATTATCTTTTTTGCAGCCTATGAATTGATGGAAGGAAAAAGCAGTTCCCTTTCTGAAGTCCCGGAAAATATTATTGTGGAATTTGCCCCAGTGGAGTGTCTGGATGTCTGTGTCATACTTGCAAGCACTTTTACCGGTGAAGCCCAGACAAAAATCATCGAACTGTTAAAGGAAAAATGTACCTGCCCGGTCATTTCCTTCAAAGAATCCCAGAGCGGATTTTATAACATTCTGTCAGGCGAGGACAGAGGAGCCGGCACGCTGGTCCGCCACCTCTACTCCGTCCACGATGCCCGCAAAATATGCTTTTTTGCCGATCAAAATGCATTCCGCGAAAATCTCCGCCGCGAAACCTATTATCGGGATTCGATGGAGGACTGCGGACTTCCGGTCGAGGAATCTTATATTTTCCGCTCCACCTCCCATGATGGCCGCGGAGATGAAGCCTATGAATACTTTTTTGTCAATATGGAACAGCACCCGGATGCTGTGATTTGTGCGGATGACAATCTGGCAAGAGAGCTGTGCAATGCTCTCATTCAGCACGGAATTAAAGTTCCAAGAGATACGATGGTCTGTGGTTTCAACGACAGTTATGAGGCTCGCGAGTTTGTTCCGCGTATCACCACCGTCTCCGCTGATTTGGAAGAAATGGCGAGCGAGACGATGAAGATGGTAGATGACCTGATTCAAGGCAGACCGCGGGGCAAACGTGTCACAGTTCCGGAGCAAATGATTTACCGCGAGAGCTGCGGGTGCTCTGCCACGGACCACAGTGATATCGAAGAGTACACAAGAAGTCATTACCGCCGGCTTGATTCCATTGAGGAAAAACACGTACAATACAGCATGTTTAATGTATATCTTGACGGCTGCAACAGCCTTACCGAAATCAAGGATATTATCAAGGATAACTTATACCTGCTCGGGGATGTGGACGAATTTTACCTTTGTCTGCTCGGAAAAAAAGACGGCGAGTTCCGTCATTTTTCTAATGAAATATCAGAGGACGCCGAGATGGAACTGGCATTTAAAGATGGAGAATTCATCAGCGATGAGACTATCGTTTTCCCACAAAAGGAGCTCCTGCCTTCACAGAATCTCCCGGTATTTGAGAATGAAGAGCTACCAAAAATTTATTACTTCAGCCTGCTCCATAACCGCGACAAAATATTCGGTTACACTGCACTGAACTTTAAAAACCCGATTGACCGGCTGAATTTCTTTTATCATGACTGGAATGTAACCATTGGCCTTACTATTAATGAATATTTTTCCAACTTATACCTGAAGGACCTTCTCCGCAAAAATGAGGAAAACAGCGTGACGGATTACCTCACACAGATGCCAAACCGCCGCGGTCTGAACCGCTATGTCAACGAGAACTGGGACACTTGGTTGAAAGAGCACACCGGCGTCTGCTTTATGACGCTTGACCTTGATGGTCTCAAATATATCAATGACACCTTTGGTCATGAGGAGGGGGACTGGGCCATCAGCACGATGGCAGAATTTGCCAAGGCCGCCTTTCACGATTATGGGATTGCTGCAAGAACCGGCGGCGATGAATTTGTTGCCGTCTTTTGCGCTGAGCCTGACACGATTAAAAATATTGAATCTTCCTTATATAATCAGATTTCGGATGTCAATAAAAATTCCGGCAAAGAATTCCCAATGGGAGTTTCGATCGGCTACTACTATACGGAGATTGATGAGAACAGTTCCTATGAAGAATGCATGAAACTCTCAGATGTGGAAATGTATAAAGTGAAACAGGAACATAAGAAGGCACGGGCATAAAAGCCCACATAGAGAATCATGGAATCGCCGGCATTCTCTCGAACGCCGGCGATTCCTTAGAGTGAAAATTATATGAAACAAAGGTTTTTATTCTATTTGATTGTAACCTTTGCTTTTCTTCTTTTTCTTGTATAAATAACTACACCTATTCCTGCTACTGCAACAACTGCAACCATCCCTGCTACAACCCAAATATTACCACTAGCGAATAAAGAACCAGAGCGCGGCAATCTCCTATTGTAGTTTGTCTGCCAAATTGCTGTTGCGAGATTATCTCCTCCATTATCTGTTGCAATTATACCAACAAATTTATCTGATAAGTCTCCTTGCATACGAGCTACTAATTTAGGATTTATATATTTTGAATATCTTTCAATATAACCTATTCCACCCTTTACAGCTTGTAAAATTGCTTCTCCCACATATTCTACTCCTGTTATCCATGATTCAAATTTTGTTGGGTCTAATTTTTTCCATTTATCAATAAGGTCTTTAGGAGCATCCATTGCAAGTGAAGCATTATTACAACTAGTATAAATACATACGAAAGAATCATATCCTGTATTTTTTGATTCATTTAATATACTTTCTGATTTATTTAATCCATTATTTACCCATTCCCATTTTCCATATTCTAAAACTCCATCCCATTGATTATTTTTATAAATCTTATATTTTAATTTTTTCTGTAATTCCTCTTCCATGCCTTCAGTAATTTCTCCAGTAGTCTTATTATCTTTATCTCCAGCACCATTTGCAGTTCTAAACCCCCAATATTTATTATTTCCTACTTTTAATTCTTCTTCACTCATGTTTTGTGCTAATACTACAATTTTTCCTCTAGCTTCTCCTAATGTTGGAACATGATCTCCAACATATATTTTTGGATATTTACTATTATTTGGATTTTTAGCTAATTCACTAAAAAATTTTTGGTAATTTTCAATTGTTTTATCTTTATCTGAACCATCATCTTGACTACATTCCAATATTACAGTTTCCGATGGATTATCATCTAAGAATTTTTTTATCCATTCCATTAATTTATCATTAGTAAGGAAATCATAAGCTGGAAGACCTAGTTCACTTTCCGCAAATTGATATATACAAGGAACTGTATTATGAACTAATCTTAATCCATAACTATCAGGGGTTCTTAATCCTCCTAGCGTAAATTCGTCTACCCCGTATCTTATATCAAAATAACGATAGCCTTGAGTCAATAAACCATCTTCATAAACTTTTGTATCTTTTTTTGTTAAATGTTTATTTATCCATACATTATCGCCAATTGGATAGAGTTGGCAATTTGCATAAAGTTTTCCTATAGAATCAGGCATTGTAGTATGATAAGTACCAGCATCATGGCATCCAGGTATATTAAGAGCTGTTATTTTTACATTATCAGGTATCTGTCTCATCCAATTTTTACTACTGATTTTTTTTGCATCAACTCTTTCGCCTGTGTTTGCTCTAGTAATATGCATCCATATATCGTCTTCCGCCCACTGTAGTCCAGCATTCAAGCCAACACCATAATGCCAAACTTTGTTCATCACACCAATTGACTCGTACACATCTCGATCACTCGTCACATAATCTGGTTTACCCCATTCGAATATTTTATACTCATCTGATACCGCATTATACATATTACGATCAAAGTATATTTCAACTAGACCTTTTTTATCTTTTCTTTCTTCAGTTGAATAATAAAGATGAACATAGTGTTTTTCTGGATCTCCAGCACCATTATTTAAATTACCCTTGCTATTTATAAAACTCTCTGAACCTAAACAGCCAACTAAATAGTAATTATAATCATTAACTACTATTGTTTGTTTTTCCTTGTAATCTTTATCCTGATAAGTTAACCATAAATCCTTTATAGCAATATCATAGTCAGTTGTTGTTTTGTATCCAAGATAAATATAATCTCCACCAACACCATTATTTAAGTCATAATCAATTACTTTAAAACCTGCATCAATCAGTGGTTGTTGTGCCTTTTTTCTTGTTCTAGCACCAGATACATTGATTTCACTTATATATGTTGTATAATATATTCCTGGTAGTACTTCTTCTGTTGGAACTTCTTCTGCTGCATAAACTTGTTGTGATAATAGTCCAACAGGTAATATTACTTGTGATAATAATGCTATTATTAGAAATACTGAGATATTTTTTAATTTTTTACTCATTTTTTTCCCCTTTCATTTTTACATATCCATCAGCACCATTATATAAACGTAGCGTAATATTGCCGATAAGGAGTTCTGCTGCAATTGATTCCATGTTTTCGCATAGCAATATAGCTCCTTAAAATGTAGTGAAATGTTAGCATTTCCTACACTTTATTATAGCCGACTAAGATTGATAGGGGAAGATACCCTCAAATTATGCGCTTACGTAATCTTACCTTTCTTGCTCACGGTTGCGATACCGGTATCGGATGACTTATAGCGGAACTTAGCTCCGTGGCTCTTAGGGATATGCTTCTTGTTCCTGTTGACAAGTGTTACCTTCTTTGCTGCTGCGGTATCATCTATATCCTTATAAGCTGATGCATCAGGCTCGGTTGTCCCGTCTGTGCCGAGAGCATACTGAAGCTTATCAGCCCACTCAGGCAACTTGCCAAGCTCTCACCCAACGAATACTACAGGTACATTACTACCGGACAGGACCCTTTTATAAGCCACGACACTTCTACTCCTGTAGTAAAATTACAAAACAGGACAATCTCATATCAACGAAATCAGCCGGTTCCTTTCCATGCTCTGTATGTGTTTGTTTTTTATTATGTGACGCCTAATGGCGCATAGG
>CAMVIN010000136.1 GCA_947167565.1 uncultured Clostridia bacterium
GGTTTTGAGGCAACAAAATTATAGGGATTTATTGTTTGTTGAACCTTTTAAAGGTGAGGATTATTTGGAAAGCGAGTAGTTTTTTACTTGCTTATTATTCTTTTTTGTGGTAATATTATTTCAAGAATAAAATAGGGAGGATATTTAATGGAGTTTTTAATAAATAACAGTGGAACTCTTATAATTCTTGGTTTTGTTATTCTCTTAATTATTATTGGATATTTTGCTGATAAGCGTGATAGAAAATTTCAGAGTCAAGAGAGAGTTAGGGAACCTGGTGTTGTTAATGATAATACTGTTAGTGAAAATAGTATAAATACTTCGGGTAATTCTAATATTTCTGATACTAACAATAATGTTGATAGTAACAATAGTGATGCTTCTATATTATTTAATGATCTACCTGGTGAGGGTTATAGTAATATTAGCAATGATTTTAGCAGTAAGGACGATGATGATGAAGTTAATTTATTATCCAGTTTAAAAGAACTTGATGCTAATGTATCTGATGAACAATTGAATAGTCTTTTGGATCGTCTTGAAATGTCAGAAAGTATTCGGCGAATGAGCGTGAGTGCTCAGGAAGATATGGCTGATGTTATTCAGAGGGACGAAACAGAAAAAGAATTAGAAAGTGCAAAACCGGCAGAAGACATTGTTTTAGAGGAAGAATCCCCGGTTGAATCCATCCCGGAACCGGTAGTTGAAGTCATCCCTGAGCCGGTGGTTGAAGAGCCGATTGTTGAAACTATCCCGGAACCGGTGGTTGAAGAGCCGATTGTTGAAGTTATCCCGGAACCGGTAATTGATGAACCGGTGATTGAAGAGCAGGTAGTTGAGGATGTTGTAGGTGAAAATTTCGAAGCAGAAGAGTCCGAATCTTCGATGCCAAAATATGAAAAAATTGAATTCGATGAGATGGAACCTCTTTCCATTCCGTTAGAGGATACGGATGACGGAACAATCAGTGAGTATGATACGGTACCAACTGTTAGCAATCTTGAGAAGAAGCAGAGCGAACCTGCCACTGAAGAAGTTGAATCAACCACATCGGAAGAAACTGAAAGCGGCTTTGCGTATTCTCTCGATGATGTAGCTGCATCAGTTGAAATTGAGGATGAAGATGATGAAATAGAATCCCGAATGAAGTTTGAAGAAGTAATAAGACAGACAGAAGACGGAGAACGAAGATACTTTAAATTATTATTTTAATTAAGTTAGAACAAACACATTCTTTCTGAATATAATGATACAAAATCGACAAAAATCGAGAATCACATATATGGTTGGTTTTCTCAGAAAGGATGAACAATATGGATAATAATATTTACATGGACTGTGCTGCCACAACCCCGATATCGGATGAGGTACTACAGTCCATGCTTCCATATTTGAAAGAAGAATACGGAAATCCCTCTAGCATTTATGACCTAGGCGTTGACAGCGCAGCCGCATTACAGAGAGCCCGCCAGCAGATTGCTGATGTGTTAGCATGTGATCCGGCCTCGATTTTTTTTACGTCTGGCGGTACAGAGAGTGACAATTGGGCAATTATTGGTACGACAGAACTTAGAAAAGAACAAGGAAGACATATTATCACAACGAAACTAGAACATCATGCGATTCTTCATACTTGTGAGTATTTAGAGAAGAAGGGATATGAAGTAACCTATTTAGATGTGGATGAGCTTGGAATGGTAAAAATGGAGCATCTAATTAAAGCACTGCGACCAGATACGATTCTTGTGTCCATTATGTCAGCTAATAATGAAATCGGAACGTTAGAACCCATCCAGCAGATTGGAAGGATTTTGAGAGGACACAGTGCTTTTTTTCATACAGATGCCGTGCAGGCATTTGGACAGATTCCGATTCAACCTATAGAGCTTGGAATTGATTTGCTGAGTGCCAGCAGTCATAAGTTTCATGGGCCGAAGGGGTGTGGTTTTTTATATATGCGTAAAGATCTGCTTCTTCCGTCTTTCTTACATGGTGGCAAGCAAGAGAGTGGGAGACGTGCCGGAACGGAAAATGTAGCTTCTATTGTAGGAATGGGAACTGCAGCAGAAATTGCAGGCAAAGAACTTGTCAAAAATGCGCAGTATAAACAAAAACTGCGGGATTATATGATCCATCGGCTTGAAACTGAAATACCTTATGTTCACTTGAATGGATCACGCTATCGCCGATTACCCGGAAATGTCAATATTAGCATTCCGGGGCTGGATGGAGAGACCCTGGTTCTTATGCTTGATTCGGAGGGGATTTGCTGTTCCAGTGGTTCTGCCTGTACCTCTGGACAGACTGAGCCATCTCATGTTCTACGAAGTATCGGTTTAGACGATGAGGTTGCCAGAGGCGCACTTCGATTCACGCTCAGCAAAAATACAAAAAAAAGCGAAGTTGACTATACAGTAAATAAATTAAAAGAGATTGTACAGCAACTTCGCAAAATGCACAATTGAGAATATAAGAACTAATCTTCCGATCAACGAACCTCATGAAATACAGGTTTATGTTTCTGAAACGTAACATAATAGTCAAATCCTGTATCATATGGTGTATCTTCCGGAAATAGAATCTCGGGAATTTTTTCAAATGAAAAGCCAAGATATTCCGGCACGTGCGCATCAGAACCGACTGTGACTATCCGCCCGCCCATGCTATAATACCACTCCAAAATAGAAATATGAGGATTTGGGGATAGGGTGGATTTCCAGCCGGATGTATTGAGTTCCAGCGCAATATCGTGTTGAATGATAAAGTTTAGAATTTCCATAATAATATCCCGATAATCTTCTGGGCGATAAACAAAGGAATCCGGCGCATACCGCACAATATAATCCAGATGTCCCAGCGAATCAAAATCATGAAATTCGTTTATGTTCTCATAAAACAATTCAAAATAACGTCGAACCAGGGCGGAGGCATCATCCTGTTCCCAAAATGTCGGATAATAGGGATCTTTTCCGTCTACAAGATGGACAGAACCAATCAGGTAGTCCAAATCCCTGTCTTCTGCAAGAGCCATATTTTTCTTGATAGTTTCTGAATTTAGCTGTAACCCGCACTCGATTCCCATCATGATTTTTAATTCCGGATACTCCGGCACAAGTTCTTTGATAGCATTTTTATATTCTTCGATATCAAATACAAAAGGCGGTCCATCTAACGGCTTTTTGCTGAAAATCATAGTCAATGTGATCCGTAAAGCAGATTCCCTTTAAATGCAGCTGCTTTGCCCGATCAAGCTGGCTTCTCATCGGAGTCACGCTGTCTGTTGAAAACATGGTGTGTACATGGGTATCATATTGAATTCTTCCATCGACTTTCATTCTGTATAACTCCTTTCCAGAAAAATCCGGTCCTCCTCATCAACACACTGTATATCCTCAATATGAGAGGAGGCCATCATAGAATAGTTAGTATAGTAAATGACAAAGCCCGGATTACTTCCGTTTGGCTTTTTGACATTCTTTTTCTGCGTATAGTCAATCTCAACCTTATCTGCCCCGCGCCCTTTGGAAAAATAGGCGGCCAGACTGGCGGCTTCTTCAAAAGTGCGAATTGGCGGCTCTGTGTTGTTACATTTAATAACTACATGTGAACCGGGCATCTGTTTGGCGTGAAACCACCAGTCATTTCCGGTTGCAAATTTAAAGGTCAGCTCATCATTCTGATAGTTGTTTTTTCCTACATAAATATCAAATCCATCCGATGATACAAAGTGAAGAGGCGTGCTCTTTGGTGTTTTCCCACCCTTTTTCTTTCCGGAAGATTTTTTTATATAACCACAGTCCGCCAGTTCTTTTCGGATAAAGACAAGATCTTCCTCGCGCCTTGCGATATCAATTTCTGTCATGACAGATTCCAAATGCTCAATCATATCCTGGTTTTCTTTTAACTGTTCCTGAACAGCTTCCTCTGTCCGCTTGAGTTTATTGTAGCGGGCAAAATATTTATTTGCATTTTCCGAGCCGCTAAGAGTATCATCAATCGGAATAGTAATCTCTGTATTGTCATAATAGTTCATGCAGATAATCTGTTTGTCTCCCGGCTGAATTTGATAACCATAGGTATTAAGTAATTCCCCATAGATACGATATTTCTCTTTTTTATCCGTGTCTTTTAACTGCTTCTTCTGAATATCCAGTTTTTTGTAACATCGTTCCAAAAGAGTGTTGACACTGTGGCGCAGATCAGCAGATTTTTGACGAATTCTTCCAATCATATCCTTTTCGCCGTAAAAAGTCTCGATTACATGCGAGATAGAAATGTTTTCACGACAGGGAAGTCCGCTATACATGGTCAGTGGAACACTACTGAATTCCTTTGGTATTTCATTGTCAAGATAAATAACCGGTGTAAACTGCCCGTTCTTTATCTGGTCAATGAGAGTACGGAAATTTGTCATCAGTGCCGACTTTTGATTGCCGTTCAGTGCTGCTACCGGTATATCTCCATCGATATGGCTTCGATATGCTAATTCCTGTGACATGATGGCGCTGAAACCGGTAATTGATGTGTAAATAGCTTTTGCGACGCTACAGGGTTTTTGGAAAATTACACCATTCCACTGCTCCGTTGTTATGGCATAGGGGTTTAATTTGTTCATGGTATTGGGAATAAAGTATTCACGCCCCGGAAGTACTTCGCGAACAGAGCTGACCAGCCCATTTATATGCTTTATACTGTCAATAACAATATTATTTTCATCAACAAATATAATATTGCTGTGTTTGCCCATAATCTCAATCATAAGAGAACGCTGTACGACATCTCCCAGTTCATTCAAATTCTCCATACAAATTCGAATCACACGTTCAAAATCAATCTGTTCAATGGATAAAATCCTTGCACTCGTCAGATGTTTACGCAAAAGCATACAAAAATTCGGTGCGGTCAGAGGCGAAGGTTTCTTGTTCTCTGTCAACAAAATCAATGGGAGAGAGGCACTGGCCGAAATTCGCAGACGATATAATTTGCGATTATTTTTTATCCCAATTATCAGTTCATCAGCCTCAGGCTGGGCGATTTTTTGTATATGACCACTCTGAAGAGTCTTATTTAATTCATCGGCCAGAGCGGCAACAGTAATTCCATCAAAAGCCATTTTGGTACTCCTTTCCGCAAATACAACATATATTATTCAATAAGACGTATTATACTATATTTTATGCAAGATTAAAAGTCAAAATCTTGACTTCTGATAAAGTTTGCTCTATAATAGTACAGTATATTGTTATATTTAGGAAGTGAGGTACTTCTAAATGCTAAGCATGACAGGCTTCGGACGCGGAGAGGCGTCTACAGAACATTATAAATTAGAAATAGAAATAAAATCCGTGAATCATCGGTATTTAGATATTAATGTCCGATTACCTAAAGCACTTAATTTTCTTGATACTACTGTTCGAAATTATATTAAATCATATGCTGCAAGAGGAAAGATAGATGTTTTTATCTATTTGGAAAATCTCCAGTCCCAAAAAGAAATTGTTACTTATAATCATGATATTGCTGAAGCATATATTACCGGAATTCGCAAAATATCTGAGGACTTTGAACTTCCATTTCAACTGGATGCCTATCAGTTATCCCGTTTTCCTGACGTGTTTTGTGCGGAGGAGCAGGAGTTTGACGAGGAAGAGTTAACCGAACTCCTTAACCGGGCGATTGCTGTTGCAGCAAACGCCTTTGTAGAGAGTCGCCGTATAGAGGGCGAGAAATTAAAATGTGATTTACTTGATAAAATTCATTCCATAGGACGATTGATTGAACAGATTGCTGAGCGTTCTCCTCAGATGCTTGAAGAATATCGTCAACGCATAACTGATAAAGTACAGGAATTATTAGGTGATGGACACATTGATGAGAATATTTTGGCAACTGAGATGGTGATTTATGCAGACAAAATATGTGTAGATGAGGAAATGGTTCGACTTCGTACACATATTGAACATATCGAAGAGACTCTTATGCTTGATGAGAGTGTAGGACGAAAACTGGATTTTCTCACACAGGAAATGAATCGTGAATCCAATACCATTCTTTCGAAGTCAAATGATATTAAAATTTCAGATATTGGTATTGATTTAAAAACAATAATTGAAAAAATTCGGGAACAAATACAAAACATAGAATAATTAGGAGCAAAAGAGTGAAAAACGTGTGCAAATGGAGGTAAATATGAGTTTTGTGAATATCGGATATGGAAATGTGGTAAACAGTGAGAAAGTGTGCAGTATTGTGAGTCCTGACGCAGCTCCTATTAAACGCTTGATTCAGACAGCCAGAGATCAAGGAAATGCTATTGATGGTACCTGTGGCAGAAAAACAAAAGCTGTTTTAATTATGGAAAATCAGACAATTGTGTTGTCTTCTCTTCTGCCAGAGACAATTGCAGCCCGCATGAACGCGGAGGACGAAAGGAGATAGATCATATGTCAAAAAAAGGTGTTCTTACTGTAATATCCGGATTTTCGGGTGCCGGAAAAGGTACCTTGATGCGAGAATTGATTCATAAACATCCCTATTTCTTGTCCATTTCAGCAACTACAAGAAAACCGCGCACCGGTGAGGTTAATGGGGTAGATTATTTCTTTCATACACGCGAAGAATTTGAAGAGATGATTCAGAATAATGAATTAATTGAATGGGCTGAATATGTTGGAAATTATTATGGGACTCCAAGAAAAGCAGTAGAACAGCAGTTAGCAGAAGGTAAAGATGTCATTTTAGAGATTGAGACACAAGGGGGAATGCTTGTAAAAAAACAATTTCCGGATGCTGTTCTCATCTTTATTACGCCGCCAAGTGCAGAGGAATTAAAAAGGCGTCTCATTAATCGTGGAACAGAATCTAAAGAGCAGATTGCCGGTCGGTTATCCCAAGCAGCAAATGAAGTAAGTTTTATGAAAGATTATGATTTTATTGTGGTCAATGATTTGGTTGATCGTACGGTAGAACAAATTCATACAATGATTGCCAATGAACATAATCATACAAATCGGTGTTCCGATTTGATTCAGGCTTTGGAGAAGGATTTAAATCAATTTTCGAATGGAGACTATAAATGAGCAGGAGAAAGACAGACAAAGAAAGACGAAAAAGACGTTCCTTTTTCAGTTACTTATTAGAATTTATTATTTATGTTACACTTGCCGTTTTCTGCGTATATATTGTTCCTAAGTACATTATACAACGAACAGAAGTTGACGGGAATTCTATGGAAGATACTTTGCATCATAAAGATAGTCTGTTAATAGACAAAATATCATATCGTTTTCATTCTCCGGAACGATATGATATCATCGTTTTTTATCCGGAAGGACGTAATGTTGAAAAATTTTATGTTAAGAGAATTTACGGATTGCCGGGTGAGACGATTCAGATTAAAGAAAATGATATTTATATTAATGATAAAAAGATTGATGATCCCTACGCAAAAGATGCGATGACAGATTATGGAATCGCAGCAGAGCCATATACCCTTGGTTCAGATGAGTATTTTGTGTTGGGCGATCATCGTTCTGTCAGCAAGGATAGTCGATATACCTCAGACAGTCCGGAAAAGGGACCGGGACCGGTAAAATTTGAAAATATTTCCGGCAAAGCAATACTTCGAATATGGCCGCTGTCTGCATTTGGAAGTATTTAAATAATGGGAGAAAAGAGAAATTATGAATGATAACAAAGAAATAAATAATCCAGAAAGCAACAAGAATGATATAACAGAAGAGAAAGAACAGAAACGAAGTTTAGTAAGTTACGCAATCGAAGGTATGATTTATATTTTATTAATTATATTCTGTATTTACATTGTACCTACCTATTTGATTCAACGAACAGTAGTTTCGGGTGAATCAATGGAAGATACGTTGCACAATAAGGAAAGTCTTCTGGTTGATAAAATATCATATCGGTTTACAAATCCAAAAAGATATGAT
>CAMVIN010000137.1 GCA_947167565.1 uncultured Clostridia bacterium
GCACCGCAGAGTGTCCGGTGGACAGTCAAGGAGTAAGTGCGCCGCGCGAGTTCGCTGGGCGAACATAGGAATAATCGTTTGAACGTAGTGAAATAAGAACTCCTTAAAGCCGAGATGACCGAGACACAAAACAGCTGCCCGAATCGAAAATCTGTGATTTTCCATAGTTCGTGCACGATTAATTATTTTTTTTCTTGCATATGTCCGAAAAAAGTTGTATCTTTGCAGGCAAATTGTGTGCAAACGAATTAGTTAATAAGAAATAAACAAACACAAGATATGACCAACGACATTAGTGTAAACAAGCAAACTGTTCTACAGTATTTAACCAGCGGGCAAGAAGTACCGTTCTTGATTCCCGAGTATCAGCGTCCCTATTCTTGGAGCTATGATGAAATTACAACTCTCTTCGATGACTTATGGGACTTCTCTATTGAGCGTTTGCAAGAGGGAGGCGCTTCCAGTTACTTCTTGGGTAGTGTGGTCTCCTACTATAGAAAAGATGTTGACAACGATAGAAAAATCATTGATGGTCAACAGCGAATAACATCGCTGTGCTTGCTGCTGCGTGCTATTTACACAATGTTGGAAAAGGAGGAATCCAAATCAAAAGAAGTAAATAACTTTATCACAAAGATTCAACCTGCATTGTGGAAAAAGGATGAGTTGAGCGGTGATGTGGATTGTAGCCAGATGCTGCTCAAATCTGATGTTGTTACAGATTCCGGAAATGAAATCTTGCGTAAGATTTTGGAGACAGGAACCACCAAAGAGGATGCGTCTGATAACTATTCAAAGAACTATGACAAATTCTTGCAATTATACGCAGAGAAATCCCAAAGCAGTCCAAATCATATCTTCCAATTTATCAATGCTTTATTGAATTATACTATCTTGCTGCCCATTAATGCGGATGAGCAAGAAACGGCATTAACTATCTTCAATACGCTGAATAATCGCGGATTGCCTTTGTCCGATGCCGATATCTTCAAATCATATATTTACAAAGGACTGGATGAGGCAGCAAAGAAAGCATTTATCAAGAAATGGAAGCAACTGGAAACTGATTCATCAGAAGTGAACGAAAGCGTACAATCACTATTCTATTATCACATGTTTTACTTGCGTGCCCAAGACGGGGATGTGAATACTTCTACGCCGGGCGTAAGGAAATATTATCTTGAGAAGAATAAAAGTCGTCTGACTGTTGGTGTTATAGATGAACTTATCAAAAACTTGCATCTTTGGGAAGTTGTCAATGGCAGAAGTGCGGTGGATGAAGAGCCGTGGAGCCAGAATATTGATATTAGGAAAATTCTTGATTGCTTATCTTCCTATCCGAATGAATTTTGGAAATACCCTGTTTCCATATTCTATATGAAGTATAAGGACCGGGAAGATTTTGAGGCTCTCTTCCTGAAATTCTTGCGTAAGTTTTATGTTCTGTTGCTCACCAAATATCTGGAGCAACCCACAATTAGTGCGGTCAAAGGCGATATAATGAAACTCAATGAGCAGATTATCAAATCTTATCATCCTGTTTTCAAAGCCGGCTTTGAGGAAAAAGAAACTACAGATGAGCAAGAACGGAAAGCAGAACAAGCGCGAATAAATAATCTTCTGATCAAGCCGCATCGGCGAGTAGAAAGAATGCTCTTGAAATTGTTGGCTTATGAAGAAGAAGGGCAGAATGAGTTGCTGCCTGTAAAGTGGGATATTGAACATATCTTCCCGCAAAAATGGGATACCAAATATTATACTTTTTCTGAAAAGGAAGCGAATGAGAAGTTGGAGCATATCGGAAACAAACTTCCATTGGAGAAGAAACAGAATATTTCGGCAAGTAATAATTATTTTGACAAAAAGAAGGAGAAGTATGCAAAATCTAAAATCGCCATTTGTAAACGCTATGCCAATTCTCCTTTGAAAGACTGGGACCTTGACAGCATTACAAGTAACGATGCCAATATCGCGGCACAAGTAAGGCAACTCTTCCATGACTGGATAAATGATTATGAGCCTGTTTCTGTCAAAGATGAGAAACCGCAACCTACACCCGAGGAATTGGAGATGATTGAAAAACTCCGCGCTCGTGGACTGATTTAATAACGATTGAAAACGAATGGTAACACTTGCATAAATCATGGCAAAGAAGAAAGAAGAGACATTGAATCTGGAGACGATACTGTTCAAATGCAGGGATATTCTTCGTCAGGCAAAGAATTCCGGTTCGTTTTTTGAAAAGCGTGATATGATGCTCACGCTCGTCTTTCTCCGCTTCTTAGGCGAGAAATATGAAGATGGTGTAATTAAACTTCGCCAGATTCTTATTGAACAAGGGCTTGACCCGGACGATGAAGGAATACGCCAAGCATTCTTTGATGATGCCACATTTGCGGATGGCACATTCAATCTGCCACCGGAAGCGCGCTGGTCAACTATCATTCGGACTGCAGCACCGCAACTGAATGTGGCACTTGATACCGCTCTCCGTAGTATTGCAGAGACCTGTCCGCAATTGAAAGGCTGTTTTATTGAAGGTACGTTCACGCAACGCAACCTTGGAGCAAATGACATGAAGAAGATTGTGGATGAGGTCAATAAAATCAGCCACAAGAGTTTTGGAGAAGAAAAAGACTTAATTGGCCGCGTATATGAATATTTCTTGAAGGAGTTTGCTGTCAATGCTACTAAAGAGGAAGGTGAGTTTTACACGCCGCACGATGTCGTTCAATTGATTGCGACTGTTATAGAGCCTTTTGATGGTACGCTTTACGATCCTTGCTGCGGATCAGGAGGTATGTTTATTCAGAGCACAGAACTGGTCAAAGCGAAACAAGGTGATATCAGCCGAATCAATGTGTATGGTCAGGAAAAAGAAGCTGCTACATATCGGTTGGCAAAGATGAATCTCGCCTTGCGTGGTATCAGTCATAAACTGGGAGCGGAAAGCGATTCTTCTTTTACCAACGATCAACATAAAGGTCTCTACTTTGATTATATCATGGCGAATCCGCCGTTTAATCTTAAGAACTGGTGGAATGATAATTTGGATAACGATGCACGTTGGATAGATTATGCCACTCCTCCGGAGAGTAATGCCAATTTTGCGTGGATTCTACATATGCTATCCCATCTCAAACCCCTTTCCGGTGTAGCGGGATTTCTGTTAGCAAATGGGGCTTTAGGAGACTCCGACACGCTTGAGATTCGCAAAAAGCTGATTGAGAATGACAAGATAGAAGCCATTATCATTTTGCCGCGTGAATTATTTATCACGACGGACATCAGCGTTACATTCTGGATTCTTAATCAGAATAAGAAAGGTGGTAAGTATCATGGACGCGAGTTACGCAACAGGGAACATGAGATTCTTTTCATGGATTTGCGTCAGTGGACGGAGAATCCTGTCAAGGGAGAACAGAAGAAGAAAGTGCAGATACTTACCGACCAGATTCAGCGAGTAGCAGAACTGTATCATCGTTGGCAGGCTGTTGGAACAGACGGAAAGAGTTTTGCCGTTCCTGAATTATATCGCAGTGTTGGTATTGAAGAGATAGAACAGAACAACTGGTCTCTTGTTCCAAGTAAGTATATTGAGTTTATCGACCATGACTTGGATATTGATTACCCTACAGAAATGGCTCGTATCCAAAAGGAAATGAAAGCACTTATGAAACGGGAAAAAGACTCACAAGAAATGCTCGAAAAGGCATTCAAAGGAATTGGGTATGGCATTAACTAAGTACAAAATAGGAGAACTGATAGAGTTGGTTGAGGAAACTAATTCTAACGGGATTTATGGTCCTAATGATGTGCGTGGCATTACTATTACTAAAGAAATAGTTCCGACGAAAGCCGATGTCTCTAGTACTGATTTAAGAAACTTCATTGTGGTACATCCGCAGGAGTTTGTGTACAATCCTCGTACGCATGGAAAGAAAATCGGATTTGGTTTTAATGATTCCCCGAAGAACTTTCTTATTAGTTGGAACAATATCGCTTTTAGAGTTAAACCGGAAGCCCAAGACATTGTTCTTCCGACTTATCTGTTTATGCATTTTAATCGTGAAGAATGGGATAGAGAAGCTTGTTTTAATTCATGGGGTAGTTCTACGGAAGTATTTTCATGGGATGCAATATGCGATATGTCGTTGATTCTTCCCGATATTTCAACGCAGCAAAAATATGTAGATGTATATTTAGGTCTCCAAAAAAATCTGACCACATACCAAAGCAAGAATGAAGAACTTAAAACAGTCTGCGAGGGGTATATTGATAAATTAAAAGAGAATTGTGAGAAAGTAAAAATTGGAGAACTGCTCGAACTCGTGGACAATCGCAATAGCGAAATGAAATATACCGGTGTACAAGGAATAAATATTAATAAAACATTTTTCCCGACAGTAGCAGACATTGATGAGAATAGCACGCAAAATTACAAAATAGTTGAACAAAATCAGTTTGCATTTAGCGGAATGCAAACAGGTAGAGATAAATGTATCAGAATTGCCCTCAATGAGGAAAAGACTCCTGTTATCGTTTCTCCTGCCTATACAGTACTAAAACTAAAAAATGATTCTGTCTTAAGTCATTATATCATGCTTTGGTTCTCAAGAAAAGAGATAGATCGCTATGGTTGGTTTGCAAGTGATGGTAGTATCCGCTCAAATTTGGATATAGAACGCTTTTTAGATATGAAGATACCCCTACCTGATATTTCTATCCAACGTGAGATAGTTAACATCCATAAATGCTACATTGAGCGCAAAGCTATTGCGGAGAAACTTAAAGAACAACTGAAAAACATCTGCCCCGTCCTAATCCGTGGCAGCCTCAATGAAAAATAAAAAGGAGCGAAAAATATGAGTAACAAAGTACATGCAAAGGATTATTTATCTGAGTGGTCTAACAATAAACCAGAATGGTTGAAGATATTGATAAAAGAAGCCATTGATACGAATGGCGACATCTCAGAAAAACGCCGTGACGAAATATTTGCAGGTCTGCTAAACAACACTCCTTTACAGGAACAGAAGGTTCCAGCTTCGTCCGTACAACAGACCGCTCAAAAAATATTGTTCGATTCACTTACTCATATAAGTGGTGTTAACGCTCTATCTGAAAATCAAATAATAAGATTCTCTCCTGATGTAACTGTTTTATATGGATTAAATGGTTCCGGTAAAAGTGGCTATTTTAGAATATTGAATAATATCTCCGGAGGAGTTTATAAAGAAATAAAACCGAATATTTATGCTAAGGAAGAAGAAAGAAAAAGTTTAAATGTTTCTGTTAAATATAAACTTGGGAACACATCAAAAGAACAAAGTTGGACAGATGCTAATACCACTATACCAGAGCTAAACGGTGTAAAAGTCTTTGATTCTTCGTATCTCAATGGATTGTTGCAAGTTAAGAATCCTGATGAAACCGTTGTTTACCCTCTGGGATTGCATCTTTTTAACTATATCGCAAACATCTTAGATTCATTTACACTTAAACTCACAGAGCAGGCTAATACGGTTTTGCAGAGTCTTCCTGTTATTAACACTGAGGACTTAACTGAATCCATCAAGACCAAATTTAATAATCGTGGGAATTTTAGTGCTACAGAAAAAAATTCCATAAAAGAATCATTTACATTTTCGGATACAGATGCTAATACGTTAACTGAAAAAGAAAAAGAATTAAAACAATTACAGCAGAATAATATTCAAGATACTATAAGACTTCTCACAAAAGACAATAAGGAATTATCCTCTTTTGTAGATAAGATAAATGCCCTCATTGTTAATTTAAAGACTTATGAAAAAGAACTGGGGCAGGCTTTAGTAGCCTATGAAACTGCCAAGAAAAATAACAATGAAGCTCGTCAGCGTTTGGAAATTTTAAATCTTTTGCCAAAATCGGATACTCCGGAATGGAAATCGTTTATCAAAGCCGGGCATGAGTATTCTTCGCTATTAGAGTCAGAGACACCGGAGAGATGTCCCTATTGTCATCAAGAATTAAGAACTGACGAAGCAATCAATCTTGTAAGTACTTATGCTGTTTTTCTCCAAGACTCGTCGGAAAAAGAACTTGATGAATCAGCCAAAGCACTTGCCGAAATAAGGGGAAAGATAGAAAAATTAGATGATGCTATCTTACTGACTGACGAGATTAAGAAACTTTTCGCAGAATCCGCCGAATTAGAAAGGAAAATAGGTCAACTATCTGAAAATAAGAAGATACTACTTTCTGCAAATAATAAAGAGGGGATACAGTTGTTTCCAGTGAATCTTTCTGAAGAACTGAAAATCATTGCAGAAAAACAGAACGAAATAAAGAAAACTATAGATGGACTGAATGCATCACAGGCGGAGAAGGACAAAAAAGTTGCTGAATTGCAAAAAGCAATATCTATATTGAAAGAAAGAAAATCTATCTTTGAGCAGAAAAGCAATATCGAAAAATATTTTTCAATCTATGACCAGTTGGATGGAATAGAAGCAAAAAAATCAGGGACTAAAACTAACCAAATAACCGCTCTGGCAAATCAGGCTCAAAGAGAATTATTAACGGATGCTCTAAAATCTAAATTTGAGAGTGAGTTAAAAGCGTTAGGCCGGGAAAAGTTGAAAGTTCAACTGGAGGTTATTAATGGTAGTAAAGGAAAATGTAACACTCGATTGAAACTAATCGGGGATAATTCCGTCACCGAGATTTTGAGTGAAGGAGAACAAAAGGCGGTTGGCTTGGCTATGTTTTTTGCTGAGATTCAAAATGATAATTATCCTATAATCTTGGATGACCCTGTAACAAGTTTAGATCATGAAATAGCAGGATTATTGGCAAAGAGACTTCTTGACTTTTCTAACCAAGTAATCGTTTTCTGCCATAACAAACTTTTTCTCGATGGATTTGAAACATCCAAAACAAATCATGTATGTAAAAACTTCATTTCTTGTGGTCATGGCTCAAACAAAGGTAAACATATTTTTATTTATCAGATATATGGTGATGGGCATGAAAAGGGCATTCTTTTAAATTATAGAGGGGACGACTCTAATTCACTCATTGCTGAGATTAATAAACGTTTATCGAAGCGACCATTTACAGATAATTATGGAGTAGCAATTTTGCTAAGGAGGGCTGTCGAAAAGATTATTGATGAAGATGTTTTTAAGTATTTGTTGCCCCCTAGAGTAAGTAATAAAAATAATCGTATTAATTGGGATGAATTAAAAAATATAAATTCAAAACCGCAATTAGTAGAAAGGTTACGTATAGTTCATGATGCCACATCTGAAGAAGATCACGTAGGAACAGCAAGTATAGAAAATCCTATATCTGTTGATAAATTAAAAGAATTGGCAGCAGAGTTGGTACAGATTAAAAAAGATTTTAAATCATAACTATTCGATACGGAAGATTGTAATAACAAAAATTTATGGCAAAACTAAAGAATATGAACGGTCACTTTGTAGAAAGTGATTACGAGAATGCACTTATAACCTTCCTCGAAAAAGAAGGATGGGTATATATCTTCGGGGAAAACATTCCTCGAACCAACCGGAAGGAAGTGCTCTATATGGATGATTTGTACGCCTATCTGAGCCGTATTTATCCGTCATTGGCAACAGAGGATATCCGGAAGATAGCCGACAATATCCGTCTTGTTGGTGCCGAGTCTGATTTTGCCACATTGCATAAAGTATATTCATGGATGGTGGACGGCATGCAATATACTACTGAAACTGGAGAGCCAATGACCATTTTCCCTATAGATTTTGCCACTTCCACCAACAATACTTTCCGTGTCATTAACCAGTTTACGGTGGACTACGTGAACAACGGAGAAACAAAGAATCGCCGC
>CAMVIN010000138.1 GCA_947167565.1 uncultured Clostridia bacterium
CTTCCTGACAACTTCCTGCCCATACGGGGTCAACTCATAATCGTTTTCCCGATTGACAACAATTCCCTGTTCAATGGACTCGGTGATCGCACGGCTAATCGTGGACTTGTTGACACCAAATATCCTTGCGACACTGGATTGATTTTTCTTTTTATCTGGCTGACGCAAAAAGGCGAGAAGATATTTCATCTGGGACGATTTCATATTTTACCTCCACTTCTACATTTCAATGACATGATCCGCTACATTCATGGTTGATTTTCTATGTGATACCAAGAGAATGGTTTTATCTTTGGCAGATTCTTTCATTGCTTTGAGGATGATTCCCTCATTGAGCGAGTCAAGATTGCTGGTCGGCTCATCCATAAGAATCAGCGGGGAACTGTGCAAAAAGGCTCGTGCCACACCAATTCTCTGTCTCTCTCCACCCGATAGAGTATCCCCCAGCTCTCCCACCTGTGTATCATAGCCATCCGGCAAACTCATGATAAAGTCGTGGATGGATGCTTTTTTTGCCGCTTCCATAATTTCCTCTTCTGTGGCATCCTGTTTCGCAATTCGTATATTCTCTGCAATACTGTTATGAAAAAGAATGGTCTCCTGCGTCACATACCTCTCAATCTGACGAAGTGTTCCGGTTGGAATTTTTTTGACATCCTCTCCCTGTACGGATACTACTCCTTTATCCGCATCCCAAAATCGCATAATCAATTTTAGAACGGTGGACTTACCACTTCCGCTAGCACCATGTATCCCGGTTATACTTGCCGGTCTGACATCCAGAGAATAGTGGGACAGTATCTGGGTATTGGTATAAGAAAAATCAACTTCTTCCATTTTTGCACCCACTTCCTTTTGAATTTCAGCCTCTCCTTCTATCTCCTCCAATACGGGGTCTTCCTCCAAAAGAGCCAGCACTCTCTGTCCACTTGCCAGCGTCTGATTCAACTGGTTGGAGAGATTGGATAGAGCTGTGACCGGTCCAAAAGAACTCATCATTGCCACAGTTCCCAAAAGGAGTCCGGCTGTGCCAATTTCTCCTTTTTGATATAAAAAAATGTTTAAAATCAACATGCCCAGCGAAAATAAAAGAATCAAGGTGTTTGTCAGTGCCTTTTGTTTTCCTTCTCTGACTCCCAGTTCTTTTTGCAGGATGGACAAATGTCTCGATTTTTGTGTAATCTGTTCTTTTCGATCACTTCCTCTCCCATATTGCATGGTCTCATCCAGTCCGTATAAAGAATCCAAAACAAAACTGTTTAGCTCACCAAATTCATCACGAAAGGCCATTCCGGCATTCCCACCCCGTTTTCCATTCCATAGCGGAATTAGAACACCGATGGTCACATAGGCACATAATGCCAGCATCCCACTGTACCAATGAAAAGAGCCAATCCACCAGATCATCACAACGGATGTCAGCAAAGCGATGGCAATCGGGGAGATTGTGTGCGCATAAAAAACTTCTAAGAGCTCGATATCCGATGTTATGAGCGCTATCAGGTTTCCCTTATCTTTTCCCTCCAGCTTTGCCGGACACAGTTTTCTTAACTTTTGAAATACCTTATGTCTAATGATGGCAAGAAGTTTAAAAGCGATGAAATGGTTGCAGTACTGTTCTGCATAGTGAAGAATTCCTCTGAGAATGGCAATGACAACCATAATCATTAAAAACTGTTGTACCGATATCCCGCTGACCGGATTTAACGCCTCTGCCACACCCCCTTCTTCACAGAGAAAACTATTGATGCTGCCACAGGCACAGATTGTAATAAAAATCGCGCAAAGATATCCCAATGTTCCCAACAGGATTGCCAACAACATAACAAGTATTAACGGCCGAACCAGACCAATAAGCTCTCCCATAATTTTGATTCCACTTCTTCTAGCCTTTTGCATAACTCTCTAATCTCCTTTGACTTTCATATAAATGGCTGTAACTTCTGCCCTGTGCCAGCAATTCCTCATGGTTCCCCTGTTCTACTATCTTCCCGTCCTCCAGCATATAAATACAGTCCGAATGGATGACATTTGAAAGGCGATGAGAAATAAGAAGAATTGTCTTTTTCTTTCTCAGACCTTCGATTACCTTCATGATCATCTGTTCACTTTCAGCATCAATATTGGAAGTCGCCTCATCAAAAATGTAAATTTCCGAGTCATGCAAAAGCGCTCTTGCCAGTGCCAGTCTCTGGCATTGCCCACCAGACAGATTAGACGCTTTTTCGTTCAGTTCTGTATGAAGTCCCTCTCTTGATTCCAAAAATTCCCACAAATTACAACGCATAAGAACCTCTTTCATCTCCTGTTCTGTTGCATCCGTTTTTGCCATCCTCAGATTCTCTTCTACTGTCCCCTTAAACAAATAGCTGTTGTGACTGACAACGGTTATGTGTTTCATCCGTGATGCTTCCTCTATCTTGCACACTTCTTTATCTCCTATTCGGATGGATCCCTCATATCCCCGATTTCTCCCCACTAACAGTGCTGCCAGTGTACTTTTTCCACAGCCTGATTTCCCGACCAGGGAGACAAGTTCCCCCGGCTCAATTGACAGATCTATGCCCTGTATAACTGATCTGTCTTCTGTGTAGGAAAAGGATACCTGTCTGAACTGAATCCCCCATGTATCCTCTTCTCCAAGAGATACGGCATCCTCCCAATTGGGTTCCGGTAAATCTAAGAACTCAAAAATGCGGTCACTGGCAGCCATCCCATTCATGGCAATGTGAAAATATGAACCGAGAATGCGAAGTGGCAGAAAAAATTCTACTGCCAGCAAAACAATTCTCAACACTCCGGACAAATCCGCAATCGCTCCATTCATATACTCATGAACAGCAATATAAATGCCAATAGCAGCTCCTCCATATGCCATAATATCCATAACACTGGTAGAATTCAACTGCATCGTCAGTACCTTCATCGTAATTTTTCGGAAGTGTTCGGATTCTTTATCCATCTCTTTGGATTTTTCCTCATCTGCATGATATATTTTTAATGTGGTAAGTCCCTGAAGATTTTCCAAAAAACTGTCTCCAAGACTCGCATATGCTCCCCAATATTTATTCAATAGTCTCTTTGCAATTTTTTGCACCACAACGATTGAGAGCGGAATCAATGGAACAAAAACAAGTAAGAGAACACTCACCTTGCGACTTACGGTAATAGACAAGATAATACACAGCGTGACCGGTGCCAGCAGGCTATAGAAAAACTGCGATAAATATTTTCCAAAATATGTCTCTAACTGTTCAACCCCCTCTCCACTCATCTGTACAACCGTCGAAGTAGCAATCTGCTCATGGTATCCGCTTCCCAGTCTCAGCAGTTTTTGATATATCTGTTCTCTGAGCACCCGCTTTACATCGACACTTGCTCTATATCCGGCATCGGTGTACAACCGGTCACACAGATATCGGATGACAATACACAGGACGAGAATAGCTCCTGTTTTTAAAACATTCTGTACTTGACTCGTTTGATAGATGGCATCCTCTATCAGACCGGTAATGAAAAATACACTGACCACCTGTGCAATCAGAGAAATCCACTGCCATAGAATCTGATATATCACATATTTTTTGGCGTGCGAGAGCAGTCGCACCAGTCTCATTTTTATCATGATTTCTACAGGATCAACCCTGTTCTCCTTTCTTATTCTTCATTCTTATTTATTTCCTGTCTGGTATCAATCCGAAATATAAAGTACCAAAGATGAAACACCCAGACAATAACGAGCAGAATTCTACCTACCGGAACCCTCCCCATCATGGCAAATCCAACCCCCATAAGAAGGGTGACGGTCACAATAATCTTTATCTTTGTTCCCTTCGTCATACTTCTATCCTCTACAAAGGATTCCAGATGTTTTTTGTAGAGGGATGTTTTTAAAAACCAATCATGCAGTTTCCTCGAACTTTTAGCAAAGCAAAATGCCGTTGCCAGATAGAAGGGAACCGTCGGCAGAATCGGCAGAACCACCCCCACCGTACCAAGTCCCAGACAAAGGAGTCCCAATAGAAGCCATAGAACTCGAAACGGACTCTTTTTTTCCTTTTCTTTTTTCGTCTCCTCCGTCAATTCTTCTTCCTCCCTAAAATCAATATCAACTGTCAGCTCTTTCCGGTCGGCAGGCTTGGATGTGTCAACATACTTTTTCCCCTCTCTCTGTCACACCGAGCGTCACTCCATACATCTGCCGTATGATCTCCTGTGTGATGCCGGTATCCGGAGATTCGTTCATAATGATTTTTCCATCTTTTAACCCCACGCATTTGTGAGAAAATTCGATTGCCTGATTAATATCATGCAGCACCATCACAATCGTAATTCCTAATTTTTCATTTAGATTTCGGATCAACTCTAAAATCTCCAGTTGATAACGCACATCCAGATATGTCGTTGGCTCATCCAAAAAGAGAATGTCGGTGTTCTGACATAGTGCCATGGCAATCCACACGCGCTGCTTTTGACCTCCTGACAATCCGGATATTTCTCTGTCCCGATATTCTTCCAACCCCGTAATGTGAACTGCCCGGTCTACGAGCCTCCGGTCTTCTTTGCTCATTCCCCCAAAGGCTTTCTGGTATGGAGTACGCCCGAATGAAATCAATCTCTCTACTGTGATATCATCCGCTGCCGTATTGTATTGATGAACAATAGATACCTGTCTGGCAAATTCAATCTGCGACATTTTCCAAATATTTTTTTTGTTCAGCAAGATTCTCCCACCTCTTGGAGACAGGTTTCTTGTCATCAGAGAAAAAAGTGTTGATTTACCACATCCATTCGCCCCCATAATCGTGGTGATCTTCCCCCTCTCTATCACGAGATTTATTTTTTTTAATACCCTGTGTTTACCATAAGAAAACGACAGGTTTTGCACGATTATTGCAGCATCCATTGATTTTTTCTTCCTTTCCCGATATGTTGTTCATCCTTTTGTTCTATTTGACATTCTGAGAAGCAGAATGAAAAATGGTCCGCCCAGAATGTTCATAATGACGGATGCCTGAATCTCATATGGCGCCATAATGGCTCTGCCTAATGTATCTGCAAGCAAAAAGGTACAGGCACCGGCAAGGGCAGCAAAGGGAATGAGTTTTCTGTGATCACTTCCCACCAGCAGTCTTCCTATGTGCGGCACAATCAACCCCAGAAAACTGATTGCCCCCACGACAGCCGTGGATATGCTTGCCAGTAAGACGGCAATGAGTGACAAAATAACTCTTATCTTATTAACATTCAGTCCCAGCCCTCTTGCCGTCTTATCTTCCAACGACAATAGATTACACTCCTGCCAAAAGAGAATCGCAAGAAGCAGACCGGCTACTGTATAAGGCAGCAATGTCTGTACATCCTCCCATGTCTTTTGATTGATGTTGGCACTGACAATCGAAGCGACTCCGGATTGCGCAGTCACAGAGATGGATCCAATTGCCTCATATACACCAGTAAAAAAAGCACTGATTGCCACACCAGTGAGAACTATACGAAGCGGACTCAAACCATCTTTCCACGAGAGTACATAGACCAGAAAAAAGGCAATGACTCCACCTGAAAATGCAAACACAGGCACGATAAAAAATAAAGCCGGAAACACAAGTGTGATACACACGGACATACAATTCGCTCCCGCAGACACCCCAATGATTCCCGGATCAGCAAGAGGATTTTTTAATACGGCTTGAAACAGAACTCCGGAGACCGCTACCCCCGCCCCTGCCAGCATCGCAATCAAAATCCTTGGAAATCTCAGATCGTAGACAGCCGCTACCGATGGATTGTATTCTACAAACAAACCGCGCACCAGCTCTCTTGCCGAGATATGTATACTTCCTGTATTGACTGCCCAAAAAAACACAACGCACAAAATCACGATGACACAACAATAGGCGATGGCCGTCTTTTTTCTTTTTTTCTTTTTTTTGTTCCCGTCCGGCTCTCTCACATTTTTCTCCTTTTCTCTACGGATACAAGATACCACGCAATTCTTCCAGCGCATCTGCGTATTGTAAATTGGCACTCATCCCAAAGTTTTCATAATTCAGATCATACACTTTTCCATTTTGAACGGCATTAAAATGAGACCATATTTCATTCGTCTCAAATTCTTTTTGAAACATTTCTTTTACCTGATCCGGCATCGCATGAGCTGTTCGGATAATAATATCCGGCTCCTTTAATTTCATATCTTCTGTATTTATATTTAAAAAATCTTTCTCATCACTCTCATAGACATTTTCGCCTCCGGCAAGTTCAACAAGACTTCCCACATAGGATTTTGGCGTGGCGATGACATAACTTCCCGGCAGCCCCATCAAAATCATTACTTTGGGTTTTTCTTTCCCGCTTATCTCTTGTTGGTAATTCTGGTAGAACTCTTGAAAATCCTTCACTAATGCCTGTGCCTGTTCTTGTCTCCCAAATATTTCTCCCATCTGTTCAATGGAGCGATACATCCCCGTCACACTGTTCAAATTCAGAAAGGCCCAGTCCACTCCGATATTTTCATATTTGGGCTGTAAGTCTGTGCGCAAAGAAACCGGACTGAGAATCCAATCGGGCGCAAGAGAAGCTACAACTTCCATATCCGGTGCCATGGATGTGCCAACAGTTGGCAGATTTTGATACCGCTTGGGAATCCCGGAAACAGAACTGGAGCACACTCCCACAAGTTCTAAATCCAATCTCTCGCAAATCTGTGCTGTCGCCACTGATGTTGCGATAATTCGCGGCGCGTGATCCAATTGCTCAACTTTTTCTTTTGCCGCCAGAACCGTCTCGTCCTCTGATGAAGAATTTTCTATCACATATTCTTCCTGTTCTGTCGCATCTTCAGGATGCTGATTGACACATCCGGTCAAACAAAGCACAATAAGCACAACATAGACCATCCCTTTATTCATCTGTTTCATCATCAAACCACTTCCATCTGTTGTCCAAAAAATATCTGACTATAAAAGCTGCTACAATTATAAGAATCAAACCGGAAATTGTGAGAGAAACTGTCAATATAACAATCCACTGCAAGGCTTTGCGAACCCCGGATGAACTCTCAGAAAGACTATTATCCTCCTGTTCATTCTCCGATGCATTATCCGAGACGCCGTCGCCCTCATCACTCTCTGTCGACAGAACTAATCCTTCAGATCCTTCTATCCCTTGTTGTGCGGAATCACTCTTGGCTGTCTGTGTTTTCTCCTCTTGCGTTTTCTGTTTGCTTTCTCTGTATGGCGTTGCCGTGGGCTCTTTTTCCTTTTTTGACTTCTTTTTGTCTTCTTTTTTTTCAGTTTTTTCTTTTTTCTCAGTTTTTTCTTTTTTCTCAGTTTCTTTTCCTTCTTTCCCGGAACTTTGCGCCTTCTCTTTCGTGACAATCTTCGCCTCCATATCAGATGGTTTCCCTTTTTTTAAATTGTCCGGGTAAAAATAAAAGACAACTTCTCTTCCCATCGCTTCTACATACATACTTCCCCGTATAATACACTTTTGAGACGGAATTTGAATCCGCATATCTGCGGTTGCTCCGTTGCTGTCTGCCCCCTTAGCAGTCTGTACAACATCAGTTTCTGTCCAGTCATCCTCTCCCCATATCTGCACTTTAAACGAGTGATTTTTTGTGTAATCCAACAGAGACATCCGAAATGTCAGGTAACATTCATCAACGGAAGTCTGTTCTATCATGCCGATGCCATTTAGCGCGCTCTCAATCATCCCCTGCCCCGTGGTACTCCCGGATTCACCGCCTGCATCTTCAATATCACCGCTCACCGGATGAG
>CAMVIN010000139.1 GCA_947167565.1 uncultured Clostridia bacterium
TATATCTTGTTCTTTTTCACCTTCAGTGTTTTTAAGTATTCTTTCTGCTCCGGAGCAATGCGATAACTCTCTACAGCCTTCTGAATCACTTTATTGTGCGTCCAGTCATCAAGTCTTTTTTTCTCCACAAAAGGAAGTACCGCCTCATATTGTTTTGCCAGCGCAGTTGCAAAATACCACGCAATCATCATATTAATATAGTACTCTTCGGATTTCACAGAGGCAACCATGTCCGGATAACGACTATCGTAGTCCTCTTCCAAATAGTGCTGCATCAGCATTCCAATAGCAAACCGGACAGTATAGATACGATCTGATACTATCCACTTTTCAATATAAGGTAATAACTTGTGTTTGTATTTTTTGAATACCTTGGGAGATGTCTGGTCACAGGTCGCCCAGTTGTCTATATATGGCAAAAACTGTTCCATTCTTTCCATGCAGGATTCAAAATCTTTGTATTCCGAAATGAGAAATCCATGTAGCTGGTTTTCATCAAAATACTGATGTGGAAGAGACGATAAAAACACTTCTCCACTCCCCTCTTTTGCCAGCTGCTTTGCCAATTTGCGAAGCTGTGGAGTACGCACTCCAATCATAGATTTTTCTTCTATATTAGGAATGAGTCTACTCTGAAAATCACGGTATTTTTTGTCCTGCAAGCGAAATAACTCTGCTTGAATCTCCGTTGTGTCCATTTGCGGCATCCCCTTCTACATTCTCCAATTCTGTGAAATCATCTGTTGCTTTGTCATACGGCTATACATACTGTCATACCCGCTAAGTTCCTCCGGGCTTCCCTGTTCCGCAACTACACCGCCACCGAGAACCACAATATGATCCGCATTAGCAATCGTCCTCATGCGGTGTGCAATGATGAGAACTGTTTTATTCTTGATAAGTCTGGAAAGAGCCTGCTGAATAGCTGTCTCATTCTCTGCATCAAGAGATGCCGTAGCTTCATCCAGCAAAATTACCGGTGCGTCTTTCAAAAATGCTCTGGCAATGGAAATTCTCTGTCTCTCGCCTCCGGAGAGTTCACTGCCGTTCTCCCCGATATTCGTATTATATTTATCCGGCAGCATATTTATAAACTCTTCACAGTTTGCCAATCTGGCCGCTTCCATAACCTCTTCATCCGTGGCTTCGCTCTTTCCAATACGAATATTTTCCATAACTGTATTGTTAAAAAGTGTAACATCCTGAAATACGATGGAATACTTCGTGAGCAGCGTTTCCGGATCAATTTTGGAAATGTCAGTTCCGCCCAGAGTTATTTTCCCATCATCTACATCCCAAAATCGTGCCGCCAGCCTTGATATCGTGGTTTTTCCACCACCGGATGGGCCAATGAGCGCCGTAACCTTTCCCTGCTTTGCCGTAAAACTTACGTCGGTGAGAACATCCGTATCATCCGAATAGCGAAATCCCACATGATCAAATACAATATCATATCCGTCATTCTCAAATTCCTCAGTTCCTGTCTGCACCTTTGTTGAAAGTACTTCATCAAGTCTTTCACACTGGATACCGCAAGCGATGATGGCAGCAAAATTCTGAAGTGTTATCTGCATCGGATCATATAGTCTTGACACCAGCATCAAAAACATAAAAAATGTAAGAAGTGTAATTTCCCCCCTCGCAAAGAGCATCCCTCCTACAACCGCCGTTGTCCCTATGCCAATCTTTAAAATAATTGCCGCCGAATTGACATATACTGCCATTTTTAATTCCGTAAAAAGTGCCTCTTTTTCTACTTTTCTGATTTTCCCTTCCAGTTCATCCATATATCTGTCTTCTGCGTTATTGGCCCGAAGATCCCGGATTGATTCCAGACACTCCTGTATCCCGTCAGTCATATCCAGTTTTATGGCAGACTGTCTGCGCACCACCTTCTTCTCCGCACCGGAGCAGGTGACGATAATAACAAATGCCACCGGAATGACCCAAAAACTCGCAAGCACCATCCTCCAGTCAAAGGCAAAGAACAGACTTATTCCCACAAGACTGACCGAGATAACTGCACCAATAAGTTCCGGTATCCAATGGCTGGATGCCGTCTCAATCCGCGCACAATCTCCCATAATATTCGTTGTCAGGTCAGCGATATTTTTTTTGCCGAAGTAAGACAGCGGAAGTTTTCTAAGTTTTTCAGCAATCGAAGTTCTTCTGACTCCGCTTTCCCGGTACGTCGCAAAAAATGTTGCATTATATTGTATAAAGTTTGTCAACGCAATCAGAACAAGGATAACTACACTTCCTACCACATAAAATGGAATTCGCTCTTTGGTCAGATTGTCATTCAATAAATCGCTGATCAATGAGTACAGAATTCCGGCAGGCATCATAAGGACGATATTCGTAACCGCAACACTGATGCATGCCTTTATCATATCATTTGCCCCCTGCTTTGACAAGGCATATTTATGCTGTAATTTTTCTATCATTCTCAAGCACCTACTTTCCATTGAATTGATTTTGTATATTCTTCAAAAAGCCGCTGATACAGGCCGTTCTTCCTCATTAAAGCCTCATGTGTTCCACTTTCTGTAACACTTCCGTCCTCCATGACAAAAATCCGATCTGCATTCATTACGGTGCTGAGCCGGTGAGCAATCATAATCAACGTCTTTCCCTTAGAAAGTTCATCAAAAGCCGCCTGCACTTTTGATTCATTATCCGGATCCGCAAAAGCCGTCGCCTCATCAAGAATCAGAATCGGTGCATTTTTCAGCACTGCTCTTGCAATGGTAATTCTCTGCTGCTCACCGCCGGACAGGTATGTTCCCTTTTCTCCTATCACTGTGTGAATACCGTCAGGCAATTTTTCTATAATATCCATACACTGTGCTTTTTCAAGTGCCGAGCGCACTTCATCCTCACTTGCCTCCGGCTTTGCCATCCTGACATTTTCAAGAATGGACTTTTTAAGCAGCCTGCTGTCCTGAAACACAAAGGCGACTTGTTTCATCAATTCATCCGGCAGAATATCTCTGACATTTGCTCCTCCAATCAGAATTTCCCCATCCGTGACGTCAAAGAATCGTACCATGAGTTCTGCCAGCGTGGTTTTTCCGGAACCTGACGGTCCGACAAATGCCACATGCTCTCCCGGCTCAATTCTGAGTGAAACATCCCGAATGGCATCCCGCGAAGCATCCTTATACCGGTATGTAACCCCTTTCAGTTCAATACTGTGATCTTTCGGTATCGCCGTTACTTTTGCTTCCTCTAACGGCTGAATATCCATAATGCCTTCCACACGCTTCAGGGCATCAATCAATGTCATCTCTGCCTCACCCGAATATGCCACCTTGGTAAGTGCCACAGTGACTAACGGTGTCACAATAATATAATACATAACATTTAGAATGTCTGCCGCAGACACCCCATCTCCGGTAACAACATAGGCCGCAATCACAATAAATGCAAAAATCGCATTAATACAGGTCATAAAGCCCATCATCGGAAAACGCAGCATCCGCGTATAATCTGTCGTCCACTTTCCATATCCGTCTATGGAATCTTTGAATCTCTTAAAGGAATGAATCGTCTGCCCAAAAGTCTTTACTACAGGTATGCCCCTGACATACTCCGTTGCCTCACTACTCATCGTGTCTAATGCATTCTGGTATTCTGCCATTTTTTCCTGCATTCCTTTTCCCATCATAGACATCATGCAGACAAAACCAATCCCAGCCGGTATCATACAAATCAAGCCAATTTTCCAGTTAAATGCAAATATCAAGACCAATAGTCCAATCGGAGTGACGGCTGCGACCATCTTATCCGGTAACTGATGCGCAATAAACGTCTCAGTAGCCGCCGTTGAATCATTTACAATACGACGTATCTTCCCGGTACCATCCTCATCAAATACTCCGAGCGGGAGCGTAATAATCCTTCTCATCAGAGAATTTCTCATATTCGCCTGCACCCGGAACGCCGCAACATGTGTACAAAGAAGCGCCGCAATATAGAGAAGCAGGGATAAAACAGTCAATGCGACCGCCTGCCACGCATATCCACGAATTTGGCTTAAATCCTCATTGTCCACTGCAATCTTGATGATCCGCCACAAATCATAGTATGGGATCAATGAGACGGCGGCACTAATCCCGGCTAGCAACCTTCCTATTGTCATCAGAATCTTATGCCCGCCTGCATATTGTCTGATCAGCTTTTTGTAATCAAATTCCTCTGTCTTACTCACTTTAACAGTTACCTCCATATTTATATAAGTGATATAGCCGCAACTATCTTTTGTTAGTTACGACTAACCACATAGTATCACTTATTAAGGAAGATGTCAAACGATAAATGGCGGACAACATCTCTGTCATCCGCCACTATACTAAAATGCTAAATCTGTTTTTTAGCGAAAATTATGCGAAATATAGGAATTATACAATCATATCTCTCAATGTCTCATATAAAATATCCGGATCGACCGGCTTACTCAGGTGCGCATTCAAACCTGCCTGCAGACTCCTCTGTACATCTTCATCAAATGCATTGGCCGTTAGAGCAATAATAGGAATCGTTTTGGCATCTTTTCTTACCTTTGCCCGGATTGCCTTTGCCGCTTCTAAGCCATCCATCTTCGGCATACGCATGTCCATTAGTATTGCATCATAATATCCTTCCGGCCGGGAATCAAACATATTCACAGCAATTTCGCCATTTTCTGCATGTTCAACCTCCATATCCTCCATGTTCAGAATCTCTATCATGATTTCTGCATTAATGTCCACATCCTCTGCCAGAAGAATACGTTTTCCAGATAAATCCGCTTTCACATTTTCTTTTACAGATGTTATTTTTTTCTTCTTCAGAGCCTTTTTAAATTCGTCCAGCAGATTTCCTGAAAACAGCGGCTTTGCAATAAAACTGTCCACTCCGGCAGCTGTCGCCTCCTCCAGTATATCATCCCAATTATAAGCTGTAAGAAAAATAATAGCAGATTCATCCCCCACAACAGACCGAATCTGTTTCGTCGTCTCTACACCATCCATATCCGGCATCTGCCAATCTACAACAATAAAATTATACGGTTTCATACGTGCATGCTGCAGTTTTACCATCTCCACAGCTTCCCTGCCGGAAAATGCCACCTCTGACGAAATTCCCACTTTCTCTAAAATAAGTTTGGCGTGCTCTGCAGCAATCTCATCATCATCAATCACCAATACTGAAATATCCCCCGGTATGATTTCCATATCATCCTCTTTCACTGACTCTTTTCTGTCGGAATCCAAAAGTGTTACTGTTACTGTAAAATTAGTTCCTCTTCCTTTTTCGCTTTCGACTTCTATCTTCCCATTCATCATTTCTACAATGTTCTTTGTAATCGCCATGCCCAGACCGGAACTTCCATACTTATTCGCCACCGCAATATCTTCCTGACTAAATGTTTCAAAAATCTTTGGCAGATATTCTCTGCTCATGCCAATACCATTATCCCGCATTTCGAATCGCAACGTCGATTTCCCATCAAATCCGGCAACCTTTGCAACGATAAACGAAACCTTTCCTCCTTCGGGAGTAAATTTGACCGCATTACCTAAAATATTAATCAAGACCTGACGAAGTTTCACATCATCCCCAATATAATAATCATCAATCTCGCCACGAATACTGCAGTCATATGCCAATCCCTTCTCGCGACACTGACCACTTATAATTGTATTAACCTGTTCCACCAGCTTAGAAAAGGAGAATTCCTCTCTCTTAATAACCATCTTCCCCGACTCAATCCTTGACATATCCAGAATATCGTTAATAAGACCAAGAAGATGTTTTGCTGAGCCGTCAATCTTCTCTAAATACTCTCTGGTTCTATCCGAAATATCCGGATCATTCAATGCCAGACTATCAAGCCCTATGATTGCATTCATCGGCGTGCGAATCTCATGACTCATATTAGACAGGAACACTGTTTTGGCTTTGCTGGCATCTTCTGCCACCTGCAAAGCATCTCTCAAAGCTTGACTCTTCTCCAATGAATCCCTCATCTCATCGTCAATATCCGTAAATCCAACCCCGACTGCATGTACGATATGATCTACCCGGTCTTCTAAATGTCGTACACCTGCCATCCTGAGCATCTCATAACTATCTTTCCCATCCCTATGTATCAAATAGCGATAAACGAGAATTATCTCCGTTTTCAACCGCTCCCTTATAGAAGACGGCTCAATAAATTCTAAAAATTCTTCCCTGTATGCCTCGTCCACATATTCCATAGCATATTCAGAAAATTTTCCCATAAAGGAAAAATGATCCCCTTCTTTTACATCATCTGCAATTCTGTGGTCATTTCGATAACAAATGCCATCATCCGTATCTAAATCGATATAATATACACTCCGGTAATCTGACGCAAGTGCTGTAATCATTTTATCCTGTTCCGCTTTCTTTTTCTCCTGCTCCAGCAATTCCTCCTGCATGGCAACCTGTTCTTCCTGCATAGCAATCTGCTCTTCCAATTCCTGCTGTCTTACCCTGTTTTCTGTCTCAGATATTTCTTTCTCTAAGGTAAGTTTTGCATTTTTCCGCAGTTGAAAAATCATAAACGTGAACACGGACACCAATACAAGCGATGCCAAAATCGACTGTACCAGACTCCGCGTAATAATTCCTGCTGAAATAGAACCAATCTGATCGTTGATTACGCTCTCACGAATCAGATAAGTAAGCATCCAGTCTGCCCCTTCTACCGGTACATAGTACATTGTTTCCTGTACCCCGCCATAAGTAAAAGAAACAACCCCCTCCCTTTCCTCTGAAAATCCATTCTTGATATCATCTATTGAATAACCGTTTTCAAATTTTGCATGTTCCATAGCCGAAAGAAGGTTGTCTTCACTGGCAAGCCCTCCCAAAACCACATTGGTAAGAGCTATCCCGTCTTTTGTGTATATATTGCAAAAAGTAGTATTATTATTTGTATCTGCGTTCATGGAAATTCCATCCAGCATATGATTCATATCAATTTCCATAAAGCATGCAACTAATGTTTTTCTTCCAAACAAAAGATTATCTACGGGCGCAGCGACAATAACTTTTTTATTGTTGCTATCTGTATTTATTGTAGAGACTTCCGGTTCTGACAAATTGTTGTAATCAAAATTGTACTTATCAATATCCTTTCGCGTTCCACGCGATGTATAAATCATACCGTCTGAATCCACAAACGCGAACTTTTCAAGACCATAAAGCTGTTTCATCCTTGCCTGATACGCACGAAGACTCTCTTCACTATCCAAATCCTCATTCTCCATCAGCCCCAATGCAATATCCATGTCACCGATATAATCACTGAGCGTAGATGAAACCACCTGTTCTCTTCGTTCTGCCAATTCATCCAGATACAAAAGACTGACGTTTCGAACAGCAGTTTCCGTATCCCTGCTCGCATTTTTTCCTGTCCATATGGTGCCTGCCAAAAGAATAATAACGACACTTATCCCACCTATTACAGCTGCTGTCATAACACTGGTTTTTTTCCCTTTTTTCATCTGTTCTCTCCTTCTGTAATCCCAAAGAAACATAACTGATAACTGTACAGTTACATCATAGCATTTTCTTTCATAACATTCAAGAACAGACTTACATAACTGACAGCCTCTGCTGTTTTATCAAAACACACTTTTTCATATAGATTTGTTATCAGTTCTCATCTACAGATCGGAAGAGCACACGTCTGAACTCCAGTCACAGA
>CAMVIN010000140.1 GCA_947167565.1 uncultured Clostridia bacterium
GAATCTTTCAAGGTTGTTTCACTGTTCAATTATCAAGGTTCTTTGTTTTTGTTTTACTGACCTTTCGTGCGTCAGCGAATATTATCTTATCAAATATATTTCTATTTGTCAACACATTTTTTAAAAAAAATTCAAAAAATTATTTTTCTTCCCAAAACCACTATATATAGTATTTTTTTTATTTTAAAATACAATTTTTGTCCTATTATATAATTTCTACTTACATGGTATGAATTAAATATTCTTGTTTTCCATCTCTCAAAAAGACAGGAATCACATCAAGTGGTGCTTCAATATTATAACATTTTCCACCCTCATATGTTTCACCAGTCCCGGCATTCACCCACTGAGCACCAACCGGAAGATACACGCTGCGTTCTTTTGCTTTCTCGTGACAGACTGGAGCAACAAGGATATCGGATCCATACATATACTCATCCAATATATTCCAACACTTTTCATCATCCGGAAATTCATAAAACAGCGCACGCATAACAGGAGTTCCTTTCTCATGTGCCTCTTTCATTAGTTCTCGCGTATAACTGCGCATTTTCTCACGAATTCCAATGTATTTTTTCATAATTTCATATGCTTCTTCCCCATAACTCCATATTTCATTGTCTGCACCTGTCCACTCGCGCTCTTCTCCCGCCTGATTGATGATTGTCTCACCGGGCATACGCAACCCATGCAGGCGCATAACCGGACAAAATGTACCGAACTGAAACCATCTTAATAGAAGTTCAACAAATGACGGATCCTGAATGTTACCGCCATGGAACCCTCCAATATCCGTTGTCCACCAAGGAATTCCACTCAGCCCCATATGTATGCCGGCACAGATTTGCTTGCGAAAATCCTCATAACTTGACCAGATATCACCTGACCAGACCAGCGCACCATACTTCTGGCTGCCCACCCATGCGCAACGTACAAGATTGACAATATCTTCCTGACCACACGAGAGTTGTCCTTCAAAGAAGAGACGGGAATACTCCCTCGGATAAATGTTCCCAATCTCAGCAACCGGTCCTGCATGATAGCGATACATATGAAAATCATATCCTGTAAATTCCGGCTCTGCCTCGTCCAGCCAGAACAGACGTATCCCCTTATCAGCATAATTTTTCTTGCATTTTTCCCAAACATATTCTCTTGTTCTCGGATTCGTGGCATCCATGAACACATTATTACCATGGAAAATCATCTGTGCGTCAACTCCGGATGTCTGCTTTACCAAAAGTCCCTGCTGCTTCATCTCTTCAAAGTTCTCACTTCGCCAATCCACTTGCGGCCACACAGATACCATTGTCTCAATACCCATATCATGAAGTTCCTTTACCATATTTTCCGGCTCCGGAAAATATTCTTCATCAAATCGCCAGTCGCCGCATCTCGGCCAATGGTAGTAATCGATAACAAGTACATCCAGTGGAATTTCTCTTTTTTTGTACTCCTTAGCAACATCAAGTACTTGTTTTTCATTATAATAGCGCAGCTTACACTGCCAGAAGCCGAGACCGTACTCCGGCATCATTGGCGTTTTCCCGGTACAATCTGCATAGTGCTCCTCAATCGCAGCCGGTGTATCACCTGCTGTAATCCAGTAATCCATTTGCTTCGTCTCTTCTGCCACCCACTCTGTCGTATTAGAGCCAAAATGAACTTCTCCAATGGCAGCATTGTGCCATAAAAACCCATAACCAAGACTTGATACATAGAATGGGATGCTCACTTGGGAATTCCGGTGTGCCAGTTCCAGATTGCATCCTTTCAGGTTCAATTTTTCCTGTTGATATTGCCCCATTCCAAAAATTTTTTCCTCCGGATTGGACTCAAAACTTACTTTCAATTTGAAATTGCCGCCCGGAAGCGCACGAAAATGTCTCGCTTTTCTTGCAAGTGCTCCACCGTTGGCAATTTCACGGAGTAAAATCTGTCCGCGCTGATTCCGGTAGGTAATCTGCAGGGCATTTCCCCATTCCTGAACAAAGAGTTCGGCCTTGATTCTACCATTCTGAATGACTGCATGGCGCTCATCAACAAGGTGTATTTCTGTGGCATGTCTGCTAAAATTTGCCGGCAGACTCAATGCGACGCTTCCTTCCTCAATCTCTGATAAAATAGAAGAACGCACTCGCAGACTATCCTCACCCCACGGTGTCAACAAGACACACTCGCCATCATAACGAAAAATTAATTGATTATCTTTTATTTGAAAAAAATTCATAATACTCTTCTCCATTCATGAAAAAGGATTTTCGGTTGGATACCGCACTCCCTCAGGCCGGTTGTATCCGATTTCTTCTACCGGTACACCGATATATTTGAATACCTCAAACAGTGTCTTGCCGTGATGTCCAAATGTCACGGCGCCATGATGCGGAAAGTTTTTCTCAATCAACTGGTGGCGGTAGAACCTGCCCATCTCTGAAATTGCAAAAATACCGATTCCTCCAAAGGACCGCGTGGCCACCGGAAGCACCTCACCCTGTGCAATATAAGCGCGAAGTTGCGCATCTGCGGTACTCTGTAAACGATAAAATGTAATATCTCCCGGCACAATATCGCCTTCAAGTGTTCCGTTTGTCACTTCTTCCGGAAGGCTTCTCGCCATGATAAGCTGGTTTTTCATCTCTTTAAAGGACAGTTTACCGGAACAGGTATTTCCGCAGTGAAAGCCCATGAACACGTCCGTCGGTTTATAGTTATACCGGTTTTTGATATCCGCATCATAGATATCATACGGCACGGAGTTATTGATATCGAGCAAGGTAACTGCATCCTGACTGATTACAGTTCCGATAAATTCACTTAGTACCCCGTAAATATCCACCTCACAGGAAACCGGTATCCCTCTTCCCGTAAGTCTGCTATTGACATAACATGGCACAAAGCCAAACTGGGTTTGAAAAGCAGGCCAGCATTTTCCGGCAATCGCCACATATTTTCGATACCCTCTGTGCTCCTCTATCCAGTCTGTGAGAGTGAGCTCATACTGGGCAAGTTTTTGCAGCACTTCCGGCTTTTTGTTTCCCTCGCCGAGCTCTTCCTCCATATCCTTCACAATTTCCGGAATTCTCGGATCCTCCGCATGCTTGTGAAATGCCTCGAATAAATCCAGTTCTGAATTTTCTTCAATCTCTACATTCAGATTATATAATTGTTTTATCGGTGCATTGCAGGCGAGAAAGTTTAATGGCCGCGGCCCAAAGCTTATAATTTTTAAATTGTTAAGTGCAATCACCGCGCGGGCAACCGGCACAAAATCATGAATCATGTCGGCGCACTCCTCTGCCGTCCCAACCGGATATTCCGGAATGTATGCCCGGATATTCCGCAGTTTTAAATTGTAACTGGCATTCAACATTCCACAGTACGCATCACCCCGTCCACCAATCAGTCCACCGTTCTCCGATGTTTCCTCTGCTGCCGCACAGAACATAACCGGTCCGTCAAAATGTTTGGCAAGCAGCGTCTCCGCAATCTCCGGTCCAAAATTTCCGAGATAAATAACCAGAGAATCACACCCTGCCTTTTTCACATCTTCGAGCGCCTGTATCATATGAATCTCGCTCTCTACAATACAGATCGGACACTCATAAATACCTCCTCCTTTGAGATGCGCTGCATCTCTTTCATTGTTACCTTCATTTTAACACAATATTTTAAAAAAAATTACACAATTTTGTTGAAAAGTAGTAGTATATTGACATCTTGCCGTTACATTCAGTATAATAAAAATGTGCACCAAAAATCGTGGATACACAACAAATAGCGACGCTGTTCTTTGCTTATTAAAATTTACACTATTTTATAGAAATGAGGAATATTATGTCAAGAGTGAATCGGGATTGTTACTTAGAAAAAATCAGTCATATCACGGAGGCAAAACCGTATTCCCTCCATAAAATTATCTTTTCGCCGGAAAATCCCCAAGCATTGTACCAGCACATACATCCGGAAATGGAATTTTTTTATTTAGAAAGTGGTACACTTGACTTTTATATAGAAGATACTAAATATTCTCTGTGTGCAGGAGACGCTATTTTTATTCCTCCGAATCTGCTCCATTACGCTATCTGTTCTTCCTCTGAACGCGGTGTTTTTCGCGCCATTGTTTTTTCTCCGGATTTTATTATTTCACCGTTGGAAGAAGATATTTTTCAAAAATATATTCCCTCTGTCTTACAGGGAAATCCGGGGTATGTGCTTGTTTTGAAAGAAGAAATCAAAGAACATCACAATATTCTTCTGCGATTGAGGGAAATTTTTTCTGCCCCTGCGGGTGAAAGAGACCTATATCTATATTTTCACGGTCTTATGCTTTTAATCTGGCAGGATTTATATCAATATCATATTTTAACACAACGTCAGGACAGTTCAAAAAAAGAATATTTACAATTGCAGACTGCTCTTCAATACATTCATGAACATTTTATGGAAGACATATCTCTTACAGAACTTGCAAAAAGCGCAAATATGAGCTCCGGTTATTTCTGCCGGATATTCAAGAATATGACCTCTTATACGCCATTTTCGTACTTGAAAAGATATCGGATTATAAAAAGTTGTTCTTACCTCTCTGATTCTGATAAAAAAATCAGCGAAATTTGTTCGCTGTGTGGATTTAATAATATCAGCTATTATAATAGGGAGTTTCTGAAAATGATTCAGACTACTCCCTCACAATATAGAAAAAATAATCGGGGTTGAGTTGTAATTATGATTTATTCCCGGAAATTTGAAATTTTCAGGTATCTAACCCCTTACATTTATTCTTAAAAAAATTACCACTCAAAGGTTGCCCATCTGTTATTTATTTTAGGAAGAAGAAGAGCAAATAACTTTGCCCGAATGCTGTATTTTTTCATTTCTTCATTGAAACTGTGCTCTTCTATGAGACGAATCCCTGTTGTAAGATCCGCAATCTCCTGTGCCGTGTCTGTTCCCGACATAAAATGAGCATTCGTACTTTTGACTGTATCATGATGCTTTTCATTCTTTTGCATCATTTTGCAGTTCTGCTCTGCAATCAGGGTTCCGCCCTCCGGAAAATGGCTTTTTAGTATTTCAAGCATCTTTTTAATCTGATCAAATGTAAAATACATCAATAACCCTTCCGCGATAAAAACAGGTTTCACAGATTTTTCTGTAAGCTTCTCTTCTACTTCTTTACACCAGTCATCTTCAAGAACGCTTCCGGCAATCATCTTCACTCGTTCGTGCTCATTAAAAACTTTTTTCCTCGCAACTATGCTGTCAGGAAGATCCAGGTCAAACCAGAATATCCTGCCATTGTCCACTCGGGAAAAACGATTGTCAAATCCGGACCCTATATTTATAACAACTGTATCGGGTTCTTTTTTTATAATCTGCTTCAGTTGTCTGTCGAGCATGATAGTACGAGCAATAACACCTTCATGTGACAAAAATTTATCATATGGTACTGTGTCAACCTTTAGTGCATCTATAATATCTACTGCCTTCATATCCCGAATGCGCGGATTTTTCCTCTTTGTTTCATTTGCCCTTATCACAAGTGGTATCAGTGCCGTTGTCTGTACATCTCCTAATTGTAATTGCATAACATCCTCCTATCCGGTTAGTGAAAACTAACTTTTATTTAGTTAGTCTACACTAACATCTATAAAATGTCAATGCGTATTCCACTCTTTAAATTATTTTCGAAGAACAACAATATCCTGTGTCCCATAACATAGGATTCTTGTATCTGTTTCATTTTTTATAAATCCCACTGTTTCTGCCGCTTTTACAATCTCACCCTGTTCAACTCCTATATTCATACCCTGAAGGTAATACGGCAGATATCCCAGATACATATCCTGCGGAGAGGGATTATCAAGATCAATTCCTTCCGAGATAAGTAAAACTACACCGCCCGGATTTAATGCATCATAAAACTTCTTAAGAAGCTTTTCCATATTTCCTTTGGCAAAAAGCATCATAGAGATTCCTATGATAAGGTCATAACTATCACCAAGATCATCTTCTAAAAAGTCACCGGTAATAACTTCTGCTCGATCACCAAGACCGGTGAGTTCGGCAGATTCCTGTATGATCTGTGCCGGAAATCTGTCAAAAAATACTCCTGTTCTATCCTTAGCATCTCCCACTACGGCAAGTCCCAGCATTCCGGTAGCACATCCAACATCAAGTATTTTATGAATCGAATCATTCTCCGGAAGTTCCCTTACAAGATCAACAAGTTCCTTCTGCCTGAGTCCCATTTGTGCTTTTCTAAACATCTGCCCAAACTGTTCAAAATCCATCTGTCCCTCGAGTTCCTGCTTCTGCAGGGCATCCGGCCCTTTTGTGACCGCTTCCTTTATGTCTACCTTTTCGATTCCTGCATCCATATAATACAGGGTGAATCCCGCAAGGTACTCCGGACTTTCTTTGACCATATATCTGCCGGCATCTACTGTATTTTTATATTCATTTCCGTTTTTCTCCACAAACCCAAAGGCTGTTAAAGCTTTCAGCAGATATTCCGTATTATCAGCATTCCAGCCATGCCTTTCTGCGATGTCCGCTGCTGATGATTTTTCTTCTAAATCTTCAAAAATTTCAAGTTCCATTGCTGTTCGTAAAACATCTATGTATGGTGCGAGATACGGCAATTCCACCATCTGTTCGAACACACTTTTTTTATCCATTTACAATACTCCTTTCATTTTGCTGTTTATAACCAGAAACACCATTATGACAATCAGTATATAATCAATAATATGCATTCCCACCTTTGTGATACTGGTTCTTCTTGTATCCGCTCCTAATCCCCTTGTCAGTGCGGCAGCTGATAAATCCTCTGCGATAACAACTGAGTTTGCAAGAAGCGGAACAAGCGTAACCTCCATGGTTTCTATCGGTTTTGTTATAACATTTGCAAGATTAAATGAAAGACCACGGTACTTCATTGCACACTGTATATATCTCCACTCCTCGGTAATGGTAGGTACGAACCGAAACATAACAGAAAATGGTATCACAATCTGATTCGGCATATGCATTCTGTCAAATGCAGCAACAAACTCGGATACCCTCGTGCTCCTGAGCATGAATTTGACAAGCATGAAAACAGGCATAAATATTCTCATATAAGTCAAAACCACACCTATCAACAGACCGACAGGGTTTCTCATGTACTTTGCAATAAAAATATCGTATAAAAGAACAGCCGAGTATATCGCCACAAGACATGCTGTCCTCCTATATATGCCATTGTTAAAATACATCAAGACAGCTATTCCAAATATAGCAATCTGCCAAATATTTCTTGTTTCATTTAAGGAAGCAAAACCAATCATAAACACCATCAGCATCTTCGTCCGAGGATCAATGCCCACATGCCAATGGCATAGTTTCCCTGCTCCCTGTGTCATCAGATGATTCCCGCTTTCTCAAAATGCTTGCTTGACATCTTCCGACCAATAATCCCCCCGATAACCGCACCAATCAACGCGATAACCGCAAGAACAATCAGACGCCACGACGGGGTAAGCCTGTCAATTGTCTCCACATATTCTGCCCCGTAATACTGCTTACATCTTGCAAGAAATGTGTCCCTTGCAAAAAACAATGTAAAAAATGAACCAATAGAGTCAAATGCAAATACCATGTAACCCACCCCCCCCCCCCCACCCCCCCCCCCCCCCCCCCCCCCCCCCCCCCCCCCCC
>CAMVIN010000141.1 GCA_947167565.1 uncultured Clostridia bacterium
ACGGTTTTACCATTACGGGCAAGGGTACGATAGACGGTAACGGTCTGTCGTATTAATCATTTATTTTTTGTACACCTGCCCCGAAATCAGAGACACCGGTTACATATTTTTTTATGCCGGTTTTTAACTCGCCCACGCCGTCATTTAATTCGGAAATTCCATCGGTGAGTTCGGACATATCGTCTGTCATAGAACTTGTGTCCGGCAGTTCAACGCTCATGGAAAAAGGAATTGCCGCAATGGATATTCCGTTCATCTCAAAATCAGTAACGGATGCTTTCAGATTGATGTTTGCATCCTTTCCCGGCATGACTGTAAAATTAATCTGACGGCTCGTTCCCGCATCTGCTATTGTAGCGTCCTTTGCCGTAATATTTTTGGCTTTTTCATTGTCTAATGTCATTGAAATTTGAAGCATAAAATTGTCATAAAATACAGAATTTACACCTTTATTCTTTTTACTGGTCACATGGATTCTCAAATCTCCGTCGGCACCGGCCAGCGCATCCGGCTGTACCTCTTTTCCATTCAGGTAGTAGTGGATAGAAAATGCCCAGGGGAGTGTTCCGTTTTCTCTGATTCCCTGATAGTAAAAATTGCCTTCTTCTACATGAAAACGGTTGCCGGATTCATTGACTGAAATTTCAGAGGTGTCCGTAAGGTTTGTTATTGCATCGTAAGCACCTTTGTCTGTGATGGTGCCAGCCTTTTCAACATCAAACTGATTCACAACATACATCTCATTCAGTGAACCGTCGGCGTTTAAAATTCCGTAGATATTTTCATCTTTCGTATATGTTGCGGTGGAAGATGCTCCTGCCGCCTGAATATTTGCCGGAGCTACCGCACACGTCATTAATGTTCCTATCAAAAAGCATGCTGCAAGTTTTCCTTTTTTCATATTTAATCGCCTTTCCTTTCCTTTATAAAAATTTGTTTTCCATGTTGTCACTTGGATTGCCCTGTCAAATAGCAAAATAACTGCCGGGAGAAGTGTGATGGCCAGCACAAATGCAATCAGTGCGCCTTTGCCCATGAGCAGACCGAGTGCTTTTACAATCTGTTCGCGGGATGACATCCCCAGCGAAAATCCGGCGACGGCGAGTATCATGGCGGATACCATTGCTGATTTTACAACGCTGCCGAGGGTTTTTCGCATGGCGGCGAGCTTTGGTAACTTCTTTCGGTACTTCATGTAGTGTTCTGTCAGAAGAATCGCATAATCAATGGTTGCCCCCCATCATTACGGTACTTACTACGAGGTAGCCAATATAAGCGAGGGGTTCTCCTGTGAAATATGGCAGAGACATATTTATCCATGTCGCTATTTTTATGACACCGATTAACAGGAGTGGAAGTGATAAGGATTTAAATTCAATGAGCAGAACAAGGAAAATAGCAATCATGGTAATGGTGTCCACTCTTTTGTTGTCTGCCTCTACGGTGGTTTTCATATCATACATGTTTGCGCTTTGACCACACATATAAACGGAGTCAGCCGGATAATACTGTTCTGCGGTCGCCCGAATTTGTTCTACGGATTCAAAAGCCTTTTCTCCCTCATCTGCTGTGTTCGTGTAAATAATGATTCTTGCGAATTTGTCTGAGTAAAAGCTCTTTGTTATATCTTTTCCCAGATAGGCGGAAGGAATTTTATTTCCTATTATATTGGCGTAGGAGACAACTTTGGTTACACAGTCCATTTGTTCCAGATCGTTGGCCAGCAGTGTCTCTGATGTGGAGTCACCCACGGGAACCATCATGGCAATAATGGTGTGAGGTTCAAAGACAGCATTTACTTTTTCCTCTGCTTTTGCAATGGCACTGGAGGGATCCGGCTCCCCGGAGCCATAGATAAAACTGTTATTCAACTGTCCCAGATAGGAGGGAATGACAAGCGCTGCGACAAGAAGAAGTACCGGTATGCGCAGTTTTGTCAGAAACTTTCCGGAACGGCGAAAATTCGGAAGGATTCTCTTGTGCTTGGTTTTGTCTACCAGTTTGTGCAAAAGAAGAAGAAATGCCGGCATCAGGAGCATGACAGCCAAAAAACTGAGTATCACGCCTCGAACCAGAGAAACACCCATATCGGAACCAACCCGGAAGTTCATAAAGATCAGAGCGACAAAGCCAAACAGTGTGGTCGCCGCACTGGCTGCGATTGCGCCAAAGGATTCCTTGATGGCTGCCTTCATTGCCAGATTGAGGTTTTTTTCCTTTTTTCTGTGTTCCTCAAAGCTTCCACAAAGGAACACTGCGTAATCCAGTGATACTGCCATCTGCAAAATCGGACTGACCGCCATTGTGACATAGGACATTTCTCCGGCAAAAATCTGCATGCCCCAGTTGATGCCGACAGCAATTCCGATTGTTGTCAGGTACAAAAACGGTTCCACCCAGCTTGTGGTAGATAAGAGAAGTACCAATATAATAAGAGGTCCGATGAGCATAATGGACTTCATGGCCTGTGAAGATGCGAGGTTCTGTGAAGATGCCTGTGCGACAGCATTGCCGGTGACAGCGGCATCTTCTCCCAAAAGGTCATAAATGGCATTGACGCCATCTCGCTCCATTCCCTCTGCAATGGTGACAGAAAAGAGAGCATTTTTCTCTTTATAGTACATTTCTACGGTTTCCTGATCCTGTACAGCCAGCGGCTCAGAAATATCAACGACATCATCCAGCCACTGAACATCCTCCACGCCGGTCAGTCCGGCAAGCTGATTCTTGAGTTCAATCGCCTGAGTGATTTCCAGATTCGGCACCATGACGGAACAGTTCGACATGGATTCATCAAAATTCTCACTCATCAAGTTAATTGCTTTGGTGGAATTTGCGTCAACCGGAAGGTAATCCATCATATTATAGTTGATGTTTACTTTGAGGGCGCAGATGCCCGTGACGACAAGTAATACAAATGTGACGATTAGTATCGGTATTTTCCACCTCACGATTTTTCCTGCTATAAAGTCCATAGTAGTCCTCCTTTTTGTTTGATCAATGTCAGTATAGGGAATAGATGTTTGTGAAATATTTGAGATTTGTTAAAAAAATGTTAAAAAAATACTTGCAATCAATAAAAAATTATGATAAACTGTGACTTGCTGTGACATGATAGCGAAGAAGCGTGAGGTTGCCACCAGTATGGTGGGTTTTTCCGTGGAGCGAATGTCAAGAGGTCGAGATCAGCATGTTCGACCGGTAAACCTGACGACAAGTCACTGTACAGTAACATAGTTTCTGCCAGCGAGCAGATAAACGTGTGTGTCGCCGCTCTTTCGAGCGACAATTTAAATGAACCGAATGGACACACCCGGATGAGTGTACAGTCACCACTTGTCGTACTAAGAATTTATATCAGTACGAAAAGGAGGCGGCTATTTTTTATGGCAAGTCAAAAGAATCAAAAAATGAGAATTATTCTCAAGGCGTATGATCATCAGTTGATTGATTTCGCAGCTTCAAAACTGGTTGATACGATTAAGAAAACCGGAGCAAAGGTGAGTGGGCCTGTGCCACTGCCGACAAAGAAAGAAGTTGTGACAATCCTTCGTGCAGTTCACAAGTACAAAGATTCCCGTGAGCAGTTCGAGCAGAGGACTCACAAGAGACTGATTGATGTATTGACACCATCGAAGAAGACGACGGACGCACTTTCCCGCGTGGAATTGCCTGCCGGAGTTGCAATCGATATAAAGATGCAGTAAACAGTGAGCAGATGTGGATGAATTTGTCGTGTTTGCGTTATGTGAGCTCACTGACAAAGTGCGATATGGTTATGATGCGGTCTACGGTTCAGGACGAGGCAGTAACCATCTAGGATGATTGTTTTTCCAATACTAAGTCCAAGCATGAAAGACAATCCGCTGTAGAATATTTTAGGAGGAAAAGAAAATGAAGAAGGCTATCGTAGCTACAAAAGTTGGAATGACTCAGATTTTCAACGAAGACGGTGTTTTGACACCGGTTACCGTGCTGCAGGCTGGTCCGGTCTATGTGTCTCAGATTAAGACAGTAGAGAATGACGGATATGAAGCAGTTCAGGTAGCGTTTGGCGACACTCGCGAGAAGCTGGTGAACAAGCCAAAGAAGGGACACTTGGCAAAGGCAGGAATCGAGAACAAAAAATTCCTCACGGAGTTCAAGTTTGAGAATGCAGCTGAGTACGAATTAGGACAGGAAATTAAAGCAGACATCTTTGAAGCCGGCGACAAGATTGATGTTACCGCTAAGACAAAGGGTAAAGGTTTCCAGGGTGCGATTAAGCGTCATGGACAGTCTCGCGGACCGATGGGTCACGGCTCCAAATTCCATAGACATGCAGGTTCCAATGGTAGTGCATCGGATCCAAGCAAGGTTTTCAAAGGCAAGAAAATGCCTGGTCAGATGGGCGCTGTACAGGTTACCATCCAGAACCTTGAGGTGGTACGTGTTGATGCAGAGAACAATCTTCTGCTCGTAAAGGGTGCTGTACCGGGACCGAAGAAATCAACAGTAATCATTAAAGAATCCGTTAAGGCTTAACTTTTCGGAAAGGAGGAAGACACAGATGGCAAGCGTATCTGTTTATAATATGGAAGGCAAAGAAGTAGAGAAGATCGATTTGAACGATTCCGTATTTGCCGCTCCAATCAATGAACATTTGGTTCATATGGCAGTTGTTTTACAGCTGGCAAACAAACGTCAGGGAACACAGAAAGCCAAGACACGTTCTGAAGTTCGTGGCGGTGGTAGAAAGCCATGGAGACAGAAGGGAACAGGTCATGCAAGACAGGGTTCCATTCGTGCTCCGCAGTGGACAGGTGGCGGCGTTGTATTCGCACCGGTTCCGAGAGATTATTCATTCAAGATGAATAAGAAAGAAAAAGTTGCAGCAATCAAATCCGCATTATCTTCTAAAGTAAATGACGGCAAGCTGATTGTTGTTGATTCATTAGATTTCGAGGCTCCTAAAACAAAGAAAATGAAGGAAGTCCTGAACAATCTGAAAGCTGACAAAGCGTTGGTAGTTGTTGATGGCGACGCAGCAAACACGATTCTCTCCGTGAAGAACCTTCAGGAGGCAAGAGGCGTGTACAGCAATTCCATCAATGTATATGACATTCTGAAATATGACAGTCTGGTAATTACCAAGAGCGCTGTGAAAGCAATCGAGGAGGTGTACGCATAATGGCAGATTTGAAGTATTATGACATTATTGACAAGCCGGTTATCACAGAGAAATCTATGTCCGGTATGGAAGACAAGAAATACACATTCTTTGTACACACAGAGTCTACAAAGTCTCAGATTAAAGAGGCAGTAGAGAAGATGTTCCCGGGAACAAAGGTTGCTAAAGTCAACACGATGAACGTAAACGGCAAAGACCGCAGAAGAGGAAGAGTTGTCGGAAAGACTGCTAAGAGAAAGAAAGCAATCGTTCAGTTGACAGAGGACAGTGCAGATATTGAGATTTTTGAAGGATTATAATTAGTTATTGTGAAAGGAGTGTAACTCATGGGAATTAAAACTTATAACCCATATACACCTTCTAGACGAAACATGAGCGGTTATGATTTTAATGAGATTACGGCAAGCAAGCCGGAGAAATCATTGACCAAATCCCTGAAGAAGAATGCAGGACGTAACGCTCAGGGTAAGATCACGGTGAGACATCGTGGAGGCGGTTCTAGAAGAAAATACAGAATCATTGATTTTAAGAGAAATAAAGACGGTATTCCGGCAACGGTTAAGACAATCGAGTACGCTCCGAACAGAACAGCGAACATCGCATTGGTATGTTATGCTGACGGAGAGAAGAGATACATTCTTGCTCCGGTAGGTCTGAAAGTAGGACAGACGATTATGAACGGTGCAGACGCTGAGATTAAAGCCGGCAACTGCATGGAACTCAAAGATATGCCGGTAGGTACTCAGATTCACAACATCGAGATGTATCCTGGTCACGGCGGACAGTTGGTTCGTGCGGCAGGCGTGAGCGCACAGCTCATGGCAAAGGAAGGTAAATATGCGATTATTCGTATGCCATCCGGTGAGATGAGAATGATTCCGATTGTATGTCGCGCATCGATCGGTCAGGTAGGAAATACTGAGCACAACCTTATCAATCTTGGCAAAGCAGGACGTAAACGTCACATGGGTATCCGCCCGACAGTCCGCGGTTCCGTTATGAACCCGAATGACCATCCACACGGTGGTGGTGAGGGTAAGGCACCGGTTGGTCGTCCGGGACCATGCACACCTTGGGGCAAACCTGCACTTGGTTATAAGACGAGAAAGAAGCATAAGCAGTCCAACAAGTATATCATCCGTCGTAGAGATGGAAAGGCTTTGGCAAAATAATAAGGAGGTATGAATCGTGTCACGTTCATTAAAAAAAGGACCATTCGCTGATGCGCATCTTCTGAAGAAGATTGATGCCATGAACGAATCCGGAGATAAATCAGTAATCAAAACATGGTCACGTCGTTCCACTATTTTCCCTAGTTTCGTGGGACACACAATCGCTGTTCATGATGGCAGAAAGCATGTTCCGGTATATGTTACAGAGGACATGGTAGGACACAAACTCGGTGAGTTTGTTTCGACAAGAACCTACAGAGGTCATGGCAAGGACGAGAAGCGAGGATAATGTTTAAAGTATGAAAGGAGGTTTCTAAAGTGGCTAAAGGACATAGATCACAGATTAAGAAAGAGAGAAACCAGAATAAAGATACAAGACCATCTGCTAAGTTGTCACATGCCAGAATTTCTGCACAGAAGGCAGGATTCGTGTTGGATGCAATTCGTGGCAAGGATGTAACAACAGCACTTGGAATTTTGGAATATAACCCGAGATATGCGTCTGCAGTTATTAAAAAACTGTTGAATTCCGCTATCGCAAATGCTGAGAATAACAATGGCATGGACCCGGAAAATCTCTATATTGATGAGTGCTTTGCTAACAAAGCAACGACAATGAAGAGAATCAGACCGAGAGCGCGTGGTATGGCTTACCGCATCGAGAAGAGAATGTGCCATATTACCATCATCTTGAATGAAAAGTAATGAAAGGAGATTAAGATGGGACAGAAAGTAAATCCACATGGTTTAAGAGTCGGTATTATTAAAGACTGGGAATCCAGATGGTATGCTGATTCAGAAGATTTTGCTGATAACCTTGTAGAAGATTATAAAATCCGTGAGTTTTTGAAGAAAAAATTATATCACGCAGGTATTTCCAAGATTGAAATCGAGAGAAGTGCTGATCGTGTGAAAGTACTTGTATACACTGCTAAGCCGGGTGTCGTTATCGGTAAGGGCGGTGCAGAAATTGAGAAACTGAAGGGTGAGCTTGCTGCTTATTCCACAAAGAAAGTTCTGGTTGATATCAAAGAGGTAAAGAGACCGGATAGTGATGCTCAGTTAGTAGCAGAGAATATTGCACAGCAGTTGGAGAATCGTGTTTCTTTCCGTCGTGCGATGAAGTCTTGCATGGGAAGAGCAATGAAGGCTGGCGCAAAGGGTATTAAGACCTGTTGTTCCGGACGTCTTGGCGGTGCAGATATGGCGCGTAGCGAGTTCTACAGCGAAGGAAATATTCCGTTGCAGACACTTCGTGCGGACATTGATTATGGATTTGCAGAAGCAGATACGACCTATGGTAAGATCGGTGTTAAGACATGGGTTTACCATGG
>CAMVIN010000142.1 GCA_947167565.1 uncultured Clostridia bacterium
CACTAAAATCTTTTCCTTTTACCTCATCAAGTGCACTCTTAACTACGCCGGGACCACTAACACCAACATGGATAACAGAATCCCCCTCCGTAACACCATGAAAAGCTCCAGCCATAAAAGGATTATCATCCGGGGCATTACAGAACACGACAAGTTTGGCGCACCCGATTGAATCTCTGTCCCCGGTAAGTACAGAGGTCTCTTTTATCACTTTTCCCATTAGAAGAATTGCATCCATATCAAGACCTGTCTTTGTTGAACCCACATTCACAGAACTGCATATGAATTCCGTCTCCGCAAGTGCCTTCGGAATTGATAAAATCAGATTTTTATCTGCCGTGGTCATTTTCTTAGACACCAGCGCTGTATATCCGCCGATAAAATTGACGCCAACAGTCTTCGCTGCTCTGTCCATTGCTTTTGCAATCTCCACAAAATCATCCGGCTTATTGCATGCAGATCCCCCAACAAGTGAAATCGGAGTAACCGAAATACGTTTATTGACAATCGGAACCCCCAGTTCATTGCTGATTTTTTCTCCCGTCTCCACTAAATCCTTGGCAACTGTCGTTATTTTATTATATATATTTTCACATAAAACCTGAAGATTGCTATCCACACAATCCAAAAGGCTGATTCCCAACGTAATTGTTCTCACATCAAGATTAGCCTCTTCTATCATTTTATTTGTCTCAATGACCTCATTAATATTTATCATGATAACCTCCGTTTGTTATACTGTTATAAACTATTTAGATTCGATGCATGTCATTGAATATTTCTTCTCTCTGAAGTCGAATTACACAGTTGATTTCTTCACCAAGTTTTTCCAGTTCTCCGGATACAGCAGTAAATTCTTTGGTTGCACCGGAAAAGTCAACAATCATCATCATATTAAAAAATCCGTCTACTATTGTCTGCGAAATATCAAGAATATTCAATCCATTATCTGCAAGATAAGTACATACTTTTGCAATAATACCTACACTGTCTTTTCCCACTACTGTAATAATTGTCTTTTTCATAATTGCCTCCATAAGGTTTATTTTATTGTCAACAGTTCTGTTGGTTCATAGCGTTTCGCCACCAACATCTCCGTCTGATTCTGATTCCATGTCTCACACTTTTCCAATTCATACAAAACAGTCTGATAAGCAAGATCCGGAAAATTATTCTCCTTGCTCAAATGTCCCAATAAAATATACTGTAAATCCGTGTGAAGAATTTCTCGAATCAATCTTGCCGAAGTATCATTGGATAAATGACCTTTATCCCCCAGAATTCTCATTTTTAATGCATAGGGATATGGTCCGACCTGAAGCATATTGATATCATGATTCGCCTCGATCAGAACAGCGTCACAATTTCCGAGATTATTAATTATTTTATCATCATACATTCCCATATCTGTTGCGATTCCAATCCTTTTTCCCTCATGCTCCACCGTATAGCAAACCGGATCAGCCGCATCATGTGAAATCGGAATCGAATGAATTCCCATATTCCCGAGTTCAATATCTTCCTCACGGCGAATACTGTGAAACAAATCCGGGGATATATTTTTCATGTTGCTTTTTTCCCAGATTGCCGCAATCGTATCGGCTGTTGCATAAACAGGGATTGGCACCTTTCGAAGAATCGGCCCCAATCCACTGATATGATCACTATGTTCGTGGGTAATGAAAATAGCATCAATATCCTGAAGAGAACATTCTAATTTCTCCAGTCCTTCTCTCACTCTCTTCATACTTATTCCCACATCAACTAAAATACCAGACGTACCATCCGAGACGTAAATACAGTTTCCACTACTGCCACTCGCAATACTATACAACTGCACGAAACTGTCACCATCCTTTTTCTTTAGGTATCCACTATCACTTTATCTCATCAGAAATGCTCTCATCATCAATGGTAATTCTATCACGTCCTGTACGCTTAGAATAATACATCGCTGTATCCGAACGGTTGAGGAGCTGCCCCAGATCCTTACACGTCTCAGGGAAATTGGACAATCCGGCACTGGCGCGAACCTCTACTTTCTTATCCTCATAAAGAACCGGCTGACTCTTAATCTCATTGTGGATTTCCTTGATTATCTCGTAGGACTCATCCAGCGTTCTTCCCTCGAAAGCAACAACAAATTCTTCTCCTCCATATCTGCCGGCAATACCGCCGTATTGAATTGCCTTTCGATTAAGAATGTGCGCAACATAACAAATAACCTCATCACCGCACTGATGTCCGTAAGTATCATTGACTGACTTAAACTTATCTATATCAAACATAGCAATAGAAACTGTTGTATGTTTCATCATTGCATTCTGCAAATATCCGTTAACCAACTCATTCAAATGACGACGGTTGTAAATGCGTGTCAACCCATCGCGAATTGCCATATCTTCCATTTTTGCATACAATCTTGTATTGGCAATACCAATGCTCAACTGACTGGTGATATTCTCATAAAAAGCACGCCCCTCAACAAATGCGTTCTCTTTATTTTTACCAATAACAAGAGTCCCCAGTCTCTCCTCCTGTTTGTAAATCGGAAGATAAATCATAGAAGGAAGTTCCTGACCTGTTGTGAGATACGCAAAAAACTTTGTGGAATCCGACAAAACATTTTGAATGTAGGTCTTATGAAGCGATAGAAGTTCCGTCAAATCTGTCTCATTTATTGATTTAACAAGATTCTTCTCAAAGGCATCTCCCAGATTTGTCGATATAAACAATTGTCTCCCCTGTGGCTCTTCCCCCGGTGCTAAAAGGGTATTATCCTCCTCTAAAACAATGGCTACCAGGTCAATATCCAATCGTAATTGGAGAATACTTGTCACTTGATTCAGCAAATCTTCTTTTTCTAAAGAAGCAGCAATAACACCGGAAATTTCACTCTGTACAGACATCTCATCGTGTGCACGATTAATCTTTTTGTTTGCCGCCTGAAGTTCAATCTTCTGTGTTCCCAACAATTCATTTACCTTGCTGATTCTCTCCTGATGCTCTTTCAGTGCATCATTCGCATCATTCAAATCCTCCAGTGCACGGTTCTGCGATAACAGTTTTTTAATAAAAGTATTCCAAATTCCAGAAAGGACTTCCCCCAGTGCGATGACAGTAAACAAAATCGCAAGAACACCAAAAATATCCCTTGTGCATCCGTTAATTGTCACTGTTCCATTCTGGTAATTGTGCACACCTAATACTGTTGTTGAAAGACCGTATAGTGCAAAAAGAATCATATAATACATAATCCTCTGACTCGTCTCATCATAGGCAAGGAAAAATACTGTCTCCACACTGAAAAGCATCATGACAATAACAAAAGAAGCCTCTTGTAGTGTATTGAACGCACAAATAGCAAGAAGAATTACTGCCAGAGCCCGAAAAATATAATATCCTTTTGAAACTTTTGCCGGCTTATCATTCTCCTCATGCTTAATCTGCCCTCCAACGATTTCAATGATGAAGAACAGCCCAAAAACAACAATTGCCGCTGTATTTAACAGCATGTGCTCCGAACCGTTCACAAAAATATCCATGACACAGTATACAATCATAGCTATATATATCATGATATGCATAAGAATAATGTAACGGTTCTTTCTCACTTCACTGACATCAATGTTCATATGCGTACCTCCTACTTCTCCCAATAAACTTCAATTTCATCACCATCAGATAACGGCTGGGTAAAATCCTTATCTTCGCCATTGATCCGAGTAATCAATCTCGTGCCGCCCGCCTTGGACATGTCGAACGGAAAAACATCAAACACATCTACAAATATCGGATTTTCCTTCTTTGGCATTGTGTATACATCACCGTTAATGAATACCTCGATTGGCTTAATCGGCATTTGTGGGTTTGAGATTTCCTTCGATTCTGCCGCCGGAGCATCTACCAGAGGACGATTATCCATCATTCCCGGAATAATCTTGCCATCTGAACCTAATTTTGCAGTGTCAAATGGAATATCTTTCATCCAATCCGGCAAAGGTTTGGTCGGCTGCAGCAACGGATCTTTCTCAAGTTTTTCCTGAAGTGTCTCTTCTCTTTTCTCCTCCACCACTTCCTTTGGCTCTTCTTTCTTTGGCGGCTGTGGCTTGTGCTCAATCGTATCGCCATTGTGAACCTTAGCAGCGAGTCCTGCCTCTCTGCCGTTCAACAGAACCGTATCTTCTTTTTCCATATCGGCATATTCAAGCACACCACCAACGGAATAATAATCAAAAACCTCGACCTTATCCTGATTTTTCACTTCATAAAGCGGACTTGCCAACTCCCCATTGACCTCTGCAATCTTCGGACAAATGACCGTCTTCCCGAACACCGTAACTGTCAACTCATCTTTGCACTCCGGAATCTCAGATAATGTGATATGACCATCTTCCCCCTTTGTCGACGGTCGTATGGTAATTCTGTCATTATCAAGAGCCGGCTCATTTAAACTAATCTCTTTTCCGTTCTTTGTAACAATTGCTACTTCCCCTGTCTTTCCCTTTACAAGGCGCTCCTCGCCATTGACTGTATAGTGAAGTTCTTCGCCTCGAATCGGGAACAAATTGTTCTGCGAATAGCCGGAACTGATGCAGGCATCCAGTACAGTTGCCTTGCCATTGTCATATAATTTTACCCCTTGGTCATTCACTGTTACATGAATAAAATTGCTCTTTTGATCATAATAATTCATACAAATTCCAATCGGTGTAACCAGTGTGGAGTCCTTGTGAATGCCCTGTTGTTCAAAGCGAACGTTCGTAAGCACTTCTGCTCCACGAATCACAACACGATTTTCCGGCAATTTCAAGTATTCCGCCAGTTTTTCGGTAAAGTTAGCATGTTTGCCGCCACCTCCTACAACAAACACGGCACTAACGGTCTTGTCTCCATTTAATTCAATAATACGTGAGGCAACATTCTTGGTAATCTCATCCACTGCGGATTCAGTGATTGATGCGATCTCTTCTTGATCAACCTTAATAACTTCACCAAAAATGTTTTTGAAACTGACATTTTTGCGGCGTTCACATTGCCTCTTCACATACTCTGCCGTCTCAAAATCAGTAAGATAATTCTTCGCAATCGCTTCCGTGACCTCATCACCGGCCAGAGGAATCATTCCAAAGGCAATAATACTGCCATCTTTTACAATTGATATATCCGATGTTCCCGCCCCTACATCCACAAGGGCAATATTCAAAAGACGGAACTTCTCAGGAATCGCCACCTGAATTGCAGCAATTGGCTCGAGCGTAAGGCTGGCCACATGTAACCCCGCCTCTTCAACAGCCTCATAGAGTCCATCCACCACTTCGTCAGGAAGAAATGTTGCAATCAAATCCACACCGATACTGTGTGCCGAATGCATCGTCAGCATCTCCATGGGATAACCATTAAGATAATATTTTGCCGCAGAATAGCCGACACAGTAAAACTTTTTCTCATCCTCTACCGTATCCTGACGAATCTCATCATAGGCCTGTTCTACTCCGAGCATATCCAAAGAGCGAACATCATCGTCTGTGACTTTTGTCTCTGTCGGAAATTCTAAAATTGCATGTACCTGTTTTGTCTTCAGCACTCTTCCTGCCGCCGCGATACTGACATCCGTCAAATCACAGTGAATACGACTCTCCAGCCTCTTCTTAATCTCTGCTATTGTCCGTGCCACTGTCTGTATATCATGAATTTGCCCATCGATCACAGCGCGAGTCGTGTGTTCAATCGACTCCATCGCAACCACAATAAACCTTTCCATGCCGACACGATACCCAACAGTTCCGACAATACTTCTCGTACCAATATCCAGTCCAAAAATAAATCCTTCATTATTTGCTGCATCCATATTCGAACTCTCGCCTCTCCCTTGTAAATATCATAGACAAATATAATGTTATATTATTTTATCATATTATTCCCTTTTTTTCCAGTAAATCTTGTAATTGAAATAAAATATTTTCTACTTTTCCGTTATTGTCAATTATTTTATCACATTTTGCTTTCAAATCGTCGTCTGATAACTGCTTATTGATAATAAATTCCGATTTTTCTCTCGGATATCCACGCGACTCTGACAGGCGATTTATCCTTGCCTCCCGCTCCACATATACGCCCCATATTTCATCGCAAAGTTTGTCACAGCCCGTCTCAAACATAATTGCCGTCTCAATCACAATCAACGGTTCGTTTTCCCACTCTTTTAATTTTTTTTTGATTTCACGGAAAACAAAGGGATGAATCATTCCATTTAGCTGTTCCCGTTTTTCATCGTCTGAATAGATTTCATGCGCCAGTTTGTCCCTGTCCACATTTCCATCCGGCAAAATAAAATCATCACCAAACTGTAACCGTATTTTTTCAACAGGTTCCTGTCCGGGCTGAATAGCAAGATGCCCCAGTTCATCTGCTATAATAATTTTAGCATCAAATTCTTGTTTTAGTATATTTAAAATGGTAGATTTACCACTTCCCACTCCTCCTGTAACCCCGATTATCATGAGATATACACCTCCGTTTCAAATTGTCTGCAAATCCTTTAATTCTACACATTCTCCCACAAAACATCAGTGCGCCTCATACCAGTTCTCCCCCTGTTTCACTTCTGCTACCAGGGGAACCAGCAGTTCACAGGCATGTTCCATTTCATATTCTAAGAGTTCTGCCACCTCATCGATTTCATCTTTGTGCGTCTCGACCAAAAGTTCATCGTGAATCTGCAAAATCAGACGGGATTTCATATTTTTTTCATGCAGTTTTTCGTTCACATGTATCATTGCAATTTTAATAATATCCGCAGCCGTCCCCTGAATAGGAGAATTCATGGCAATTCGCTCTCCAAACTGCCTCTGCATAAAATTCTTTGCAGCAAGCTCAGGGATTGGTCGGCGTCTGCCGTAAAGCGAACTCACATATCCTTTCCGCTTTCCCTCCTCTACCATATGATCCATATACCGCTTAACTTTTGGATAAGTCACAAAATAGTCCTCAATATATTTCTCCGCCTCTTTTTTGGAAATATTCAAATCCTTTGACAATCCAAACCCACTAATTCCATATACTATGCCAAAATTAACCGCCTTAGCATTTCGTCTCTGCAAATCCGTCACATCCTCATACGGAGTATGAAAGACAAGAGATGCTGTCGAGCGATGAATATCTGCATTTTCTCTGTATGCAGCAATAAGATTTTCATCACCGGACATGTGTGCAAGCACACGAAGTTCAATCTGCGAGTAATCGGCATCTAAAAAGACGTAATCCGCCTCCGGTACAAAAACCTTGCGAATTTCTCGTCCAAGTTCCATTCGTATCGGTATATTCTGCAAATTCGGCTCCGTACTGCTCAATCGTCCGGTCGCCGTAATGGTCTGGTTAAATGTAGTCCGGATTCTCCCATCATTTTCATCAATAAATGCATCCAATCCGTCAGCGTAGGTAGACTTTAATTTAGTAAGCTGCCGATACTCTAATATATTTTCAATAATCGGACTTTCAAATCGCAGTTTTTCGAGTACTTCTGCCGAAGTAGAGTAACCGGTTTTTGTCTTTTTCCCGTAAGGCATACGCATTTTTTCAAAAAGAATTACACCCAGTTGTTTAGGAGAATTGATATTAAATTCTTCTCCCGCCTGCTCATAAATCAATTTTTCCAGTTCTTC
>CAMVIN010000143.1 GCA_947167565.1 uncultured Clostridia bacterium
GTTCCTCAGGGAGCTCATCAACCGGAGCTGCGGCGGACGGAACAATTCATTTGACCAATGTTTCCTATGATCCTACGAGGGAACTGTATGAGGCATATAACAAAAAGTTTGTTGAATACTACAAGGAAACGAAAGGGAAAACTGTAGAGGTCACACAGTCTCATGGCGGTTCCGGCGGCCAGGCGCGCGCTGTTGTAGAGGGGGCAGAAGCTTACGTCGTGACATTGTAGCTGGCTCACGATATCACATTGATTGAGCAGGCAGGACTGATTGAATCCGGATGGCTTGGTGAGTTTGATAAGGATTCTTCCCCTTACACATCTACGATTGTTTTTCTTGTGAGAAAAGGAAATGAAAAGGGATTGAACGACTGGGATGATTTGACCAAAGAGGGTGTAGAGGTTATCACACCGGATCCAAAGAGCAGTGGCGGTGCATGTTGGAATTTCCTTGCAGCATGGCATTACGCAAGCGAAAAGTTTGGCGGAGATGAAACTCAGATCAAGGAATTTGTCAAGAAAATCTATGATAATGTTACGGTGATGGATTCCGGCGCCAGAGGCGCAACAACGACATTTGTTGAAAACGGACAGGGTGATGTGCTCATTGCATGGGAAAATGAGGCTATTGCAACTGTAAAAGAGTATCCGAACGACTATGAAATTATTTCTCCAAGCATTAGTATTCTGGCACAGCCAAGTGTGGCAATTGTTGATGAGAATGCGAAAAAAGACGGTGTAGAGGAAGTGGCTAAAGATTATCTTCAATATCTTTACACAGATGATGCCCAGAAGATTATCGGTGAAAACGGCTATCGCCCTTCCAATGAAGAAATCTTGAAGGAGTATGCAGATACTTTTGATTTGGATATGAAGATGTGTACCATCAATGATTTTGGTGGATGGGATCAGGCGTATGAGACATTCTTCCAGGATGGAAAGATATTTGATGAAATTCACAGTAACTAAACGCGAGGTAAATATGGATCATTCAGTTTCTGTTCGTCAGGGGACAGGAGCGAAGAGAAGAAAGAAATATCGTGGCGGCAGAGTGATTCCCGGTTTTGGTTTGACACTGGGAATCACGATTGCTATGCTCTCAATACTTATTTTGCTTCCGCTTGCTTCTGTACTCAGTTATGCTTTTAAAATAACGCCGTCAGAATTTATTTCTGCGATTAAAGCTCCTAATGTTTTGAGTGCTTTCGGCGTCAGTATTCTCTATTCATTTATTGCTGCTGTTATTAACAGTATATTTGGTGTGATTTTGGCATGGGTGCTTGTGCGGTATGATTTTCCGGGAAAGCGGATTATGGATGGCTTGATAGAACTTCCGTTTGCGCTTCCGACAGCTGTGGCAGGCATTACTTTATCAAAAATGTATTCCACAACAGGGGAGCTGGGAGCACCTCTTGCAAAGTTGGGAATCAAAGTTTCATACACTCATGTCGGCCTTACTATTGCGCTGATATTCGTTGGTATTCCGTTTGTGGTACGCGCTATTCAGCCGGTACTTGAAAAGTTTGATAAACAATACGAGGAAGCTGCCTATATTTTGGGGGCTGATAGTCGGACAACTTTTTTTCGAGTTATTTTGTCGGAACTCAGACCGGCACTTCTTACGGGATTTGGCTTGGCGTTCGCCCGGGGGATTGGAGAATATGGCAGTGTCATATATATTTCCGGTAATAGTGAGAAAGACCACACTCAGGTGGTATCCTATATTATCATGCAGAAGTTAAATTATCTGGATTATAGCAGTGCAACTGCAATAGCGCTTGTTCTGTTGATTCTTTCATTTCTTCTTCTCTTTGTCATTAATATCATTCAAATTCGACAGTCAAAGAGAACGAACAATGTGTAGGGAGGTGATTGAGATGCAAAATAATAAAGGAGTAAAGATTGTTTTAATTGCTATCAGCGTGTTGTTTGTGTTTTTTTTGCTGGTACTTCCTTTGATTTCTGTTATTGTCAATTCGCTGAAAAAAGGTTTTTCTTTTTATTTGGAATCGGTGAGTACGGAGTATGTGACATCGGCGCTTGTTGTCACATTGATTGCTACGATTATAACGGTTGTAGTTAATACTTTTTTTGGTCTGGTTGCCTCATGGGCTGTCACTAAATTTACGTTTAAGGGCAAGCAGGTGCTGGCAACTCTGATTGATATTCCGTTTTCTATCTCACCTGTTATTGCGGGACTTTCCTATATTATGATGTTTGGAAGACTTGGCTGGGCGAATCCTATTATCGAGGGAATTAATCAGGCTTTGGGAACCGATATAAAAATTGTTTTTGCTGTTCCCGGTGTGGTGCTGGCAACGATTTTTGTTACATTTCCTTTTGTGTCAAGAGAATTGATTCCGGTACTCAATGCGCAGGGAACCGATGAGGAGGAAGCTGCGGCTCTCATGGGAGCGGGAGGATTTACTATTTTTCGGAGAATTACGCTTCCGCATATAAAATGGGCACTTCTGTATGGTATTATTCTCTGTACGGCAAGAGCACTGGGCGAGTTTGGCGCTGTTAATGCTTTGTCAAAGACAAGAGGAAAGACATTTACACTGCCATTGGAGATTGATGCACTATATCTTTCCGGTTCCGCTGATTCCATTACAGCCTCTTTTGCTGTTTCGTCAATTCTTGTTATTATTGCAGTTGTTATTCTTATATTAAAAAACATTTTGGAATACCGCGCTAAGCAGGTGAAGGGGGAATAGTCATGTATATTGAGTTGAAAGATATAAATAAACACTATGGGGATTTTAAGGCTTCTAACCATGTTAATTTTGGAATCGAGAAGGGAAGTCTGGTGGCGTTACTCGGTCCAAGTGGAAGTGGCAAGACCACAATTCTGCGCATGATAGCGGGGTTGGAGACGCCGGATTCGGGAGATATCATAATCGATGGCTCTCGTGTAAACGATGTGTCTCCGGCGGAGAGAGGCATTGGCTTTGTCTTTCAGAATTACGCATTATTCCGATATATGACGGTGTACCAGAATATTGCCTTTGGGTTGGAATTAAAGAAAATGAAGAAGGCAAAGATAAAAGAAAGAGTCAATGAACTAATCGAATTGACAGGGCTGAAGGGAATGGAGAAGCGCTATCCGAATCAGCTGTCCGGTGGACAGAGACAGAGAGTGGCTTTTGCCAGAGCGCTTGCGCCGAATCCGAGTCTGTTGCTTCTCGACGAGCCGTTTGCCGCTATCGATGCGAAGGTTCGACAGGAACTCAGAAGCTGGCTGCGAGAGATGATTTATAAAGTGGGAATTACAAGTATTTTTGTGACACATGATCAGGATGAGGCCGTGGAGGTGGCCGATCAGATTATTGTCACAAATAAAGGCTGTGTTGAACAGATTGGCAGTCCTAAAGAAATTTATAAACGTCCGCAGACTCCGTTTGTGTCTCAATTTATCGGTCAATCAACATTGATTACCGACTATTATAAATTACGGGGTTTTGAAAAGGGTGAGTACAAAGGAGCGATTATCCGCCCTGAGTTTGTGGAAGCATTCAAGAGCGATAATGAGAGATTCAAATCGGTTATCGGATGCTCAGAAGAGGGAGAGATTGTTGATATTTTGTTCCGTGGCAATAGTTTGGAGTTAAAGTTAAAGGTCAACGGAATTGTGCTCACGACACACCGATCGTTAGAACGTCGTCCGGTGGAAATCGGGGAAAAAATGAGGGTGATTATCTATCGTTTGTATGCGATTGATGATAAAAAGGCATATCTTTTGAAGAATAAAGAATTGGAAGAAAATGATGTGAATCGTGTGGAACTGGAGTCGTATCTGTACAGTAGTGACGGATATTTTGTGGTATAGAATGTAACACATAGGGGGAGTGTTTTGCTATGTCAATTAAGAGAATTGCCCAGATGGCGGGAGTTTCGATTGCGACCGTGTCCCGTGTGCTGAATAATCCGGATTACCGGTGTTCCTCAGAAGAGGTAAGAGAACGTATTTTTGAGGCGGCAAGGGAAATTAATTACACGCCCAATCTTCAGGCGAGAAATCTAAAAATGGGGGTGAAGTCTAATAAGGATGCGGTGCGTCGTATCAACATTCTGGTGACTCGGATGGAACATGACAGGACGGATCCTTTTTTTGTTGAACTTCTCCATGTTATTCAGAATGATATAAGGGAAAAAGAGTGTATCCTGGGCCGGGTCTGGTATGAGCCGCTTTTTTCGGATGATAAAAAAGTGAGTGAGATAAATATAGAGAAGAAAATCATGGAACTGCTCTCCGTCGATGAAAAGATTGAGTCTGATGGCTTGGTGATAATCGGGAAATGTAATGAAAAAGTATTGACAGTTTTGAAAAATAAATGTAAAAATATAGTATCCATTAATCGAAATTCCACCAATTATGTTGTGGACGAGGTTGTGTGTGACGGGGCGAAAATTGCGGGACTGGCTATTGATTATCTGGTTTCGCGTGGACATAAGAATATTGGCTATGTCGGGAATTGTTACAATGAAATGCGATATCATGGCTACATGGATGCATTAAAACGTCACGGTCTTGAATTGCAAGTGGGATATATTGTGGAGGCCGAACAGACAGAGGTATCCGGGTATTTGACAATGGAGCGGTTGAGCGGAAAAAGTGATGTGCCGACAGCGTTTTATTGTGCGAATGATTCACTGGCTCTGGGAATGCTAAAGTATTTGTCAGAAAAGAAGTGGAAGGGATACTGCCCGGCGATTATATCCAGCGACGGCATCGAAAAGGCCGAGGAATTTTCGCCGAGATTGTCAACCGTCAGAGTTCCCAAAAAGGATATGGGGAGACTGGCAATTGCGATTCTTTTGGATCGAATGGAAAACAGGCATGAGAGTGTGGTAAAACTTGAATTAAATGGAGAACTTTTTCGAGGGGAGACATGTTGATTATGAAATCGAATCAGGAATTAAGGAATACACTGCGTCAGATTGATCACAAGAGTTATCCGGCGTACAAACAGTTGAAGGGAATGTATCAGTTCCCGAATTATCATCTGGGAATTGATCATGTACAGGGGGATCCTTTTGCATCTCCGTCAAAAGTAAGTATTCATGTAGCCGGAGCCAAAGCGTGTTTTGATAAATGGTTATATGACACAGAGGAAAAGAAGACGGCGCTGGAAAATTATCTTCTTCGAATCTTTGCCGGGAAGTTAAAAGGTGTATCTTTTCAGGCGAAAGGTTCCGGTAAGTCGGGACTTATGGCAATCAGTACTCCGGGACAGGAAGTGCTTAAGAGAACTGCCTGTGAGATAAATGAGAGAAGCGGGGATATTGTTCTTCGTATGGAAGTCGGGTTTCCTGCCAATGGGAGAACTGTGAACAGCCGGGAATTGGAGAAAATATTATTTGAGTATCTTCCGGGGTGTGTGCAGAAGTCTTTATTTGCCTCTGTATTAGATGAGAATAAACTGAAGGAGACGGCAGAACTTGCTGAAGACCAGACTTATATCCGGAGGCAGTTGCAGGAGAGAAAACTCGTGGCATTTGTTGCCAATGGAGCTGTTCTGCCGAGAGAGTCCGGCGTGAGCAATCGGCCGATGAGAGGAGCAGTTGCGTTTCAGTCTCCGGAGGAGATGGAGGTTGTCATGGAACTGCCGAACCGGGGTTCTCTTATTGGCATGGGGATTCCACAGGGAATTACTTTGATTGTAGGTGGCGGTTATCATGGAAAATCTACACTTTTACGCGCATTGGAACTCGGTGTGTACAATCACATTGCCGGGGATGGGCGAGAATATGTGATTACCGATGAGACGGCAGTGAAACTGCGGGCAGAGGACGGTCGGAGTGTAAAGAGAGTGGATATTTCCATGTTTATTAAAGATTTACCGAATGGAAAAGATACCGGACATTTTGACACGGAAGATGCCAGCGGTTCAACATCTCAGGCGGCAAATGTTATGGAGGCATGGGAGGCAGGCAGCCGTGTGTTTTTGATTGATGAGGACACCAGTGCAACAAATTTCATGATTCGCGATGAACTGATGCAGCGTGTGGTGCACAGGGATATGGAGCCGATTACGCCGTTTGTTGAGCGCGTGAGAGAGTTATATGAGAGAGCGGGTATTTCCACTATTCTTGTGGCGGGAAGTTCCGGCAGTTATTTTCACAAGGCAGACCATATTATCCAGATGAATCGCTATGAGCCGATGGAAATCACAGAATTTGCCAAAGAAGAGGCTAAGGCTTTTCCGCTGCCTTCCGGTGACACGCCGGCTTTTGATAAACCGGATTTTGAGAGAATTCCGTTGGCGGACAGAAAATTTGCTGCAGATAGCAGAATTAAGATGAAAACGCTCGGCATGGAGGGAATCAGTATTAACAAAGAGACGATTGATCTGCGCTATGTGGAACAACTTGCGGATACCGGCCAGTTGACGGCATTGGCTCATCTTATGAAATATATGCGTGCAAAAATATTCGATGGAAAAAAGAATCTCTCCGATGTGATTGATGAGACGCTAAAAACTCTTGATTCGAAGGGATGGCAGACAATTTGCGGAGGACTGGTGCCGGGAAATCTGGTGAATGTGAGAAGACAGGAACTTTTTGCCTGTGTGAACCGATTCCGGAATCTTGATTTGAGAGGGTAGTGATTGTATGGTCACGGGTATAAATGAGAGAAAAAAACAAATTTATCATGTACTGAGGTTTATTTGTTACGCACTTTTATTCTCTGTTTCACTGCAATATACAGATGTTTATGATGGATTTTCGTCAATCATTCACTATGGGAAAATGTTTGTTCTCGGAACCGGCTTCTTTTTGTTTTATTTGAGTCATCGTTTTTGCCACTTGGAATTGTGCCGTAAAAGTATCTTGATTTTGCTTTGTCTGGTTCAACTGGCGTGTATGGCAAGTGCTTTCCTTGTGAGTGGAATTCCTATTCTAATGATGCTCTATGTGCTTTCGTTGGGGTATCTGGGTGGTGTTGCGTATTATGATTTCTCTCTTTTTATAAAAAATGCTGCATTCGGAGGCCTGCTTTTTGGGGTGACCATTACGGTTACTTCGATTTTTCAATCCATTTGGAAGTTATTGGAAATCAATGCCCGGTGGATGTGTGTGCTGAGCGTTATTCTCTATTGTCTGTTGACGATAGTTTATCTCTTTGGGAATGTGTGTAAAATAGAGCAGAACGACAAGAAAAGAGGGATGGGACAAAAATATTTGAGTCGGGAAAATCTGAGGATGTTGCTCATTGTCTTGTGTTCCTATGCGATTTTGGCTGCCTGTGAGGTAAACTGGGTTTATGTACAGGAGTCCGGCGGTGTTCAGATGTATACTGCAACAAGAATTTTTATGGGGATAGGGGCTCTTTGTATCGGTGTTATCTATGACCAAAAAAGAGATTGGTTGAATCTGAGTTTCTTTGCAGTACTGCTGCTTGACTTTATTGCAATTTATGATTCTAATTATACTACGGTGAGACTGAGTATATTCTATTTTTGCGCCGGTGCTTTTAATGCTTATGTTAATCTGGTGTTCCTCGGTGTGGCAGCGGAGAGCCGGATGCCAAAACTGGTTGCCTCAATGGGAAGAATTCTCAGTGTGGTAGAAATTGTCCTTTACACATTTTTCGGTCTTACAATTCACTTTCGCGTATTTTTTACGAGTATTGTCATTCTTATGCTGCTGTTGTTTCTC
>CAMVIN010000144.1 GCA_947167565.1 uncultured Clostridia bacterium
GAGAAGTCCCTCTCTATCCCCAAGCCATGAGAGCAGAGTTTCTACCTCTTTTGTTTTGTCAAGAGAAAGCATAGGTGCAATATGAGGTTCTTTTTCGAGTTCACTGATTGTTTCATATCCGACATGAATGGTAGGACTTGCCGAGAGAATAATCCCAGTTTCTCTTTCTAATTCTGTCAATTCATCATATAATTTATCATATTCATAATTGCTCATCTTTTCACCGAGTCCCTGATAATAGATCCTTGATGCCTCGCTTAGCTGTTCTACGAGTTCTTTCATACGAGATATTTTTGACTGATTCATTTATTTAGTTCCTCCTTTAATCGAATCACTTCGTCCTGAGACAGTGCCCGCCAGGTTCCTTCTTTTAAGTCTCCCAGTTCAATACTCATTATACGTATTCTTTTTAGTGTTCTCACATGGAAATCAAAATATTCACACATTCGTCTTATCTGTCGATTAAGGCCTTGTGTAAGAATAATGTTAAATTTCTTGCCGGAGCGATGAGTTATTTTACATGGCCTTGTTATCGTGTTGAGAATAGGAACTCCCTGTTCCATGGCATCAAATATTTCTTTTTTTACCGGCCGGTTAACAGTCACCTCATATTCTTTCTCGTGACAATTGCGCCCTCTCAAAATATCATCCATCAACTGTCCGTTATTCGTCAACAAAATCAGGCCGGTGGATTCTTTGTCCAATCGCCCTACCGGATATATCCTTTTGCCGAATTGAATCGCATCAATGATATTATTTTTTTCACGTCTGCTCGTTGTACAAACAACACCTGACGGTTTGTTGTATGCAATAATAATCTCTTCTTCCTCAAAATCAATTTTCTTTCCATCAACAAAAATGCTGTCATCCGGTGAAATAGAATCACCTTTGTGAGCAATTTTTCCATTTACCGTTACCCGGTTTTTGTCTATCATGCGGTCAGCCTCTCTTCGAGAACAGACTCCACACTGGCTTAGATATTTATTAATTCGAATCCTTTGTTGCTCCATATAACCTCTCTTCTCTCTAAATAAAAAGAGGTACGTCAACTCATAACATACCTCTTAACATCCATGAATTATTTCGCCGCCGCTCCTGATGCTGAATTCAACGTGAGATCAGAATCAATAGCCGCTCCTGATGCAGCTTTTATCTTCTCTTGAATTTTTTGATAAAACTGCTTACAGCCTGCATCCTGATTAATAACATTATTAAACTCTTCTGAGACCTGTGTCTTTAGTTTGACAATTTCCATATTCTTGTCCGCTGAAGTAATAAAATCCACTTGGTTTTCGTCCAAAGCGCTCAGATAAATAATGTATCTGTTATCCGAAGTACTGGTAATATAAAATGCACTTAAACAAGGGGTAAGAGTATCGACGTTCTTTAGTTTCATGTCATACTTTACATATACGCGATAAGCGTCCTCATCTAAATTCTCAATCATATAGCAGTTGAAATTTTCGTAGTCTTCTACATATTCAGCAAGAATCGTGAAATTTTCACGTGGAATCTGACTGGAATCACTGACCAATTCACTCATCGCTTCCATATTGACAGTCTTCTTTGCTTGAAAAAAATCTGTCATAAGTTTAACAATCTCTTCATTTTCATTTAACTTCAGTTTAGCTTCTTCTGCATGTTGTGAATTGCCTCCAGTCGGTATCAATGTTAAAATCAAAAAACCGATGGCAAAGGTTGCAATGGTAATAAGAATAACTAACTTTTTGTATTTTAATTTCATTTGAATCTTCCAACTTTCCTGCGTCTTCCGCTGTAATAATAGATCATTGTAAGTCTCATGCCTGACTTTTGTGCTAAAAAAAAGAAAACTGCACCTGACGGGATTTGAACCCACGACCAAAGGCTTCGGAAACCTCTACTCTATCCAGCTGAGCTACAGGTGCATTACTAAGATATTATATACCTAATGATAGACTTTTGTAAAGAGAAAATTTAAATTCTTTGCATTCTTGTCTCTTTTTATGCACCTCATGCGATGTGTTCACGCTGAGAGAAAGTCATTTTTAATTTCTAATTTTTTGTTTTTGCGGTTGTACAAGTAAATATTGTCAGATAAAACCTCGTCATCACGGACATAATCCTGATTAATTCTCTTGACCATGTCTGGTAACTCAGCTTCATCTCGCACACCTTTAAGATTGACAGGAAGTACAAGCATCTCGTGAATACTGCTCGGAATAACGAATAAATCAGAGGAAAATTCTTCCGCAATTTTGTCAAGATAGCCCGGATACAAAACGACAGCAGCACCGTAGACACCTTCAGCATTGCTGATAAACTGTAGTGGTGGATAGTCATTTGCTATTTCATCCGGTAAATCTTCGTTTGACATACCTATGTAAGAAAATACCAATTCAAGAAGATTTCTCCTTTGTGCCGGGAAGATATGCGGCGTGTTCTTCTCAGCAGCATGAAACAAGTCAGAAACACTCACATTCCAATAATCTGATAGAGATTGATTAATGGTAAGACTTTCTACCCCCTCTTCGGTGTGGGAACATACCATACCGAAAATCACAGCCATATCCAAAAATGGAATATGCGGAGTTTCTCTAAGTAGATCTCCATTCATTTTTTTTGATATCAATCGATAAACAATCTTGTTCTCACAGCACTCCCAATCAAAGGAAAAATCCTGATAATGTTCTTTGTTTCCTTCGATATGATTGACCATTTCCCATACATGCCTTGCTACATCATCGATTGTCTCTTTCTTTTTCAAAAATCGATCGTAAAAGCGGTCAATATAAATGGTAGGGTAGACCATCTCATCTCCCGAGAGGCGTACAACGATACCGTATCTCTCTGTACTGTTGTTTTTAAAAAAAATATCACAGTATATCTGCGCATTTTCTTTTGGAGAAAGTTCTTTTACACGTTCTGTCACTTGTTGCATGAATATTTTTTTTGTCATAAAGACTCCTTCCTCACACATTCCCAAAACATATCTCATATAAAATTGTATCAAATGAAATACTCAAATGCAAGGATTGTTTTACGCCACTTTTTGATAGATTCGACCAAAAAAATGCGGCGTGAGAATCCGCCGCATCCGAAGAACAACAGAGTTGTTCTTCGCTCCGCACTAATGGAGTATTCAAAAAAAATGCGGCGTGAGAATCCGCCGCATCCGAAGAACAACAGAGTTGTTCTTCGCTCCGCACTAATGGAGCATTCAAAAAAAATGCGGCGTGAGAATCCGCCGCATTTTTTCGTTATATAGGATTAGATTATACAATACCCTGTGCTGTCATAGCCTCAGCAACCTTTTCGAAACCGGCAATGTTTGCTCCTACTACATAGTTTTTCTCAAAACCATATTTCTTGGAAGCATCATCACAAGCATGGAAAATATTTACCATAATTCCCTGAAGTTTTGCATCAACTTCATCAAATGTCCAGCTCAATCTCTCACTATTCTGAGACATCTCAAGAGCAGAGGTAGCAACACCACCGGCATTAGAAGCCTTTCCAGGAGCGAACAAAACACCGTTCTGCTGGAGATATTCAGTTGCCTCTAAAGTCGTAGGCATATTAGCACCCTCGGCAACGGCAATTACACCATTAGCAACAAGTGCCTTTGCATCATCAAGGTCAAGTTCATTCTGTGTAGCACAAGGAAGAGCAACATCACATTTGATTGTCCATACGCCTCTTCCTTCATGATACTCTGCACTACTTCTTGCAGCAGCATACTCGGTAAGACGTGCTCTCTTCACTTCTTTTACTTCCTTCAGGAGAGCTACATCGATTCCTTCCGGATCATAAATCCAGCCTGTTGAATCGGAAACAGTAACAACTTTAGCACCAAGCTGCTGTGCTTTCTGTGTTGCATAAATAGCAACATTACCTGCTCCGGATACAACAACAGTTTTACCGGAAAGGTCATGACCATTGCATTTGAGCATTTCCTGTGTGTAGTACAAAAGGCCGTAACCGGTTGCTTCTGTACGGGCAAGAGAACCACCATAAGTAAGTCCTTTACCTGTCAATACTCCTTCATATGTATCCCGAATTCTCTTATACTGTCCGAAGAGATAACCAATCTCACGTCCGCCAACACCGATATCACCGGCTGGCACATCGGTATCTGCCCCGATATGTCTGTAGAGTTCTGTCATGAAGCTCTGGCAGAATGCCATAACTTCTCTGTCAGACTTTCCTTTTGGATCAAAATCAGAACCACCTTTACCGCCACCAATCGGAAGACCGGTCAAAGAGTTCTTAAAAATCTGCTCAAACCCTAAAAACTTAATAATACCAAGGTTTACAGACGGATGGAAGCGAAGTCCACCTTTGTAAGGTCCGATTGCGCTGTTGAACTGTACGCGGTAACCTGTATTTACCTGCACCTGTCCATTGTCATCTACCCATGGCACACGGAACTTAATCTGTCTCTCCGGATTCACAAGACGCTCAAGCAATGCGTCCTTGCGATACTTCTCTTCATTCTGCTCAACAACCGGACGAAGGGATTCTAATACTTCCTTTGCTGCCTGATGAAACTCAGGCTCCGCCGGGTTTTTCTCAACTAACTCGGCTAATACCTCATCTACGTATGACATCGTCATAACCTCCTTATTTTTTTGTCATTATCCATTATAATCATTTCTGTTAGAAATTACAAGTTTTTTTTGCTTTCCTGCGTTGCCATATAACTGTTCGTATATTTTTTGTTTCCACTTACATCATCCCCAAACCATTCGGGAGGCATAAAACTTCTGCTCTCTTCTACAGTCGGAAATTCCACTTCGGCAAGAAAAAAACCCTCATATTCTCCATGAAAAACATCCAGTTCAACCATGTATTTCCCATAGGGGATACGATATCTTGTCTTTGCAATTACGATTCCGTCCGCTTTGTCTCTCAGATGAAGATAAGCATCCTCTGTTAGTGGCAGTTCTTCTTCAATAGAAACGTTAACATCCTTTATTCCCTGCTCTTTTGCTGTTCTGCACTTATAAGTAAGTATATAGTCATCGTTCTTTTTTCTTGCACGTATTGTTGGCCGCTGACAGAGATAACACTGCTCAATCTCCCATTTCTCGTACTGTTCCAAATGTTTAGGAACTTCCTTTACTAAAAATTTTTTTTCGATTTCCATAGTTTCAAACCTCTATTTCACTGTCCCAAAACTATCAAACGGATAAAAACGAATCCATGCTCTTCCTTGTATATCAGATCGTTTTACCGTACCAACCTCTGCTTTTCTACTGTCTTCGCTGGCGTTTCTGTTATCCCCAAGGACAAAAAACTCATCTTCGCCAAGTAATATTTCCTCTGCTGCAAGTCCGGGATCTTCTATTGTTTCCTTTCCATAATTTTCCTCTAAAATTTTACCGTCAATATAAATCTTCCCATTAATAATTTGAATGGTTTCCCCCGGCAAACCAATTATCCTTTTAATATAACTTACATTATCGGCATACGGAAATACAATAACATCAAAACGGTCAGGCTGAGTGAAATAGTAACTCATCTTTTCAACGATTAACTGATCTCCGCTATGCAATGTGCTCTCCATAGAACTTCCTTCTACAGAAGTGTGATGCGCTACAAATTTTGTGATTATAAGTGAAAGCAGCAATGCCGCCATGATACAAATCAAACAATTCAACAGCAAATGAAGTGTTGGATGAGCCTCATTATACTCTTCTCCTTCTCCAATCTGCCTATGAAAGGTGTTTTCCGTAGCTTTTTCTAACGTTAATCCATTCTTTTTTTTCTTACTATCAATATTTTTGTTCTTCTGGCTTTGATTATGTTCTTCCGTTTCTTCTTCTGCCGTTGTTTCTTCCACTGGTGCAAATGTAAGTACCGGACGATCATCTTCGATTGGTTCATGACTAAGTTTGGGTTCCGGTTTTTCTTCCGGTATAGGCTTTTCGACAATTTTTGGTTCTGTTACTGTTTTTGGCTCTTCCGCAGAAATGGTTTCAACTGCCGGAGCTTTTTTTTTCTCATCGATATGAGCAAATAATTCCTCGCAAATTCGGAGGCTGTCTTCAATTTCATCATCAAATTCCATTACGACTCTCCTTTATGTTTATCCGGTGTTTCTATACTTATTCTTCCTAAACGCGCGTTGCGAAAATCATCCAGCAGCAGAAACGCGGCCTTATCTAAATTCGGCTCTTTACCTTTTTGTATGCATCCACGATTCACAGCAAGTTCAGTGAGGACGGCTACAGAATCACATGTCTCGTTGACTTCATAGTGGTTCGATAACGTATTTGGATAATACTCGCACAGAAATTCAATCAAATCCAATGCTAAATCTGTATTTTGAATCAACTCATCCCGAATAGAGCCAATAAAAGCCAAATGTTGCCCAACGATCTGGTCTTCAAATTTGGGCCACAAGATTCCTGGTGTATCTAATAATTCCACTTGTTTATTCAATCGAATCCACTGTTTACCTCGTGTCACACCAGGTTTATTTCCTGTCTTTGCACATGCTCTGCCGGCAAAACTATTAATAAAAGTGGATTTTCCTACATTGGGTATCCCCACAATCATAGCTCTGACTGGACGATTTTTAATTCCTCTTTTTCTGTCTCTCTCAATTTTAGTCTGACATGCTTTTTGAATTAATTCGTTTACTTGACGAAGTTCATTTTTTTTCTTGGCATTGATTGCAATTGTGTGATATCCCTTTTCTTCATAAAAAGAGAGCCACTTGTTGACGATCGTTTCGTCTGCCATATCTTTTTTGTTCAACAGAAGGACTCTGGATTTTCCATTTGCAAGCCCATCAATGTCCGGATTTTTGCTGCTATGCGGAATTCTTGCATCCACTAGTTCAATTATGACATCTATGAGACGAATATCCTCCTGCATAGCTCTTTTCGCCTTTGTCATATGTCCCGGATACCATTGAAAATGCATATTTCCCCTCCATTTTTTGATTACTCATCTTCGTTTTCCTGCGTTTTTTCCCTTTGTGGACTACCAATTAAAGCAAAAGGATTCATTGTAAATAATACTCTGCCGATAATATTTTTCTTTCTCACTTTTGTAAAAGAAGCACTACGGCTATCATCAGCATCAGAACGCTTGTCACTTAAAACAAAAAATTCATCATCTTCCAATGTGATTTCTTCATTAGCTCTTCCCTGTGACGTAATCTCTTCAAATTCGTAATCTTCCTTCAAAGGGCTGCCATTAATAAAAATAATGCCATCCTTTATCTGAACTTTCTCACCGGGAAGCCCTACAACACGGCGAATTCCTATTGTAGAGTCTTTCTGAACTGAAGCATCTTCTTCCTCATTATCCGGATAAAAAGCAATGACATGACCACGTCGCGGCTGAAAAAGCACATAAGAACTCCGATTCACAATTACATCTTGACCATTAAACAGAGTTTTTTCCATAGAACTTCCAATCATACTAACTTTTTTCAAAGAAAAATGCACAATTGTCCAAGCTGCTAAAATCACAAGAATAACAGCAGCAAGGAAAAATATTGTCTCTTTTAAGAGTTGTCTTCTCCTCTCATGTTTCGTTTCTTCCTCAAATAGAAGATTCACCCGGATCACCTCATGAAAATAATTTCATATTTAGAAAAAAAGGGGACAAAAATGTCTGTCCCCTTTGAAAAGCAAATGAATATT
>CAMVIN010000145.1 GCA_947167565.1 uncultured Clostridia bacterium
GTATTCGGAATGATGCTGGACAACAGCTCCAGTTCATCCGTCCCCTCCGAACAGGTAAACGCAATATACGGCATCCCCAGAAGGGCAGCAATCACTTTACAGTCCGTCGTCTTGCCCGTTCCGCTCTCGCCACGCAGCATAAAGACCCGCATAGACGTATTCTTTACCTTCTTAGCAATCGTCTTAGCGTATACACTCACCTTCATGGAATCATCCATGACCGGGACTGCCTCTTTTTCCTCTTCTGTCAGAGCAAGATCCAGGCGGAATTCATCGCCGATCTCACGGATAGTCGCCGCCCGCTCCTTTTTCTTTTTCTCTGCTGTCAGTATCCGGAAATCCCCAAAAATCTGTGTATTCGGCTGAAAATTTCCCTGCTTGATCAAAAGGTCTGACATCATCTGGATATTTCTGGATGACGGGATCTCAATCGGAAGCCCGCTCTCTCCTAAGTCCGCCGCGTTCACAATGCGGCGGTACAGGTTATCGCATAGCACCATGAGACAGGACAGTGCTTTCCTCGAATCCGGAAAGCCGCTCTTTTTCTCTTCTATAAATTCATCCAGCTTTGCCTTAAATTCCATGTCATGCATCGCCCCGTCTGCCATGCTCGCATAAGCTGCAAGGAACAGGACTGCCCGCCCGTCATTTTCACCGCTCTTTAACGGCGTGATCTTTACTTTCCCCTTTGTGGAGGAATCCATACAGCCTTTCAGGGAGGCATTCCTGGCATTATAAGCAAGCGTCGTCCGCTCCCTTTCCCCATTTCTCTCATATTCGTGCTCACAGAGATAATAAAAGGCTTCTCCGTTGTCCTCCTGAATTCCCACTGCGCTGTCCGAACTGCCCTCCAGCAGAGAACAAAGTTCCTCGATGGCGCGGATGGTCGGGCGGTGAAGCGATGAGCGTTTTCCTCTGTTCATCGTGTTGTGCTCCGACAGATCAGCCGGATCGGTACTGTGCTGTTTTCCGCCCAGATAATCGTCCATCCACCCCTTATAGGGCTCCGGTATTTCCAGCGAAAAAGTCCAGTTGTCAAACAAAATGTGTGGCATAATGACTGCTCCTTTCTCTTTCCGGCAGCCGGAAGACAGAATTTTCTGCACGCGAAAAAAACGATGAAACCCTCCATCGTATTTCTGTGTCATCCTGTCTGTCCGGCGCACCGGTCTCTTTTATTTTTTTCCTTCAGAAATTCTGGCAGGGGAATCCCCGCCTGTCCCGGATGAATCCGGAAGATGATTTACGCATAGACGCAAAAGCGGTATGCTATTTCTCTTTACATAAAAGAGTATAGCACACCGCTGCTTGATTTGGTAGTATCAATGGGGTATCAATTTCCCCTTTTTTCTTTCCTCACACCTTCCCTCCCCGCATATGATCTGCCGGCATAATCAGCATGGAATGAAATGTCTCTGTCATCCAACCTGCTATACTGTTTACTGCTCTTATGATGTGATCGCGAAACAGAATTACCAGCACAATCAGAACAAGAAGGAGCAGAATGAACTCCACGGCTCCGAATCCGCTTTTCTTAGGCAACAATATTCTTTTCTTTTTCATTTTCTATCTCTTCTCCCCTCTTGCTTTTCTCAGCATCTGTTTCGGGCACTTCTATTATGCTCAGTTCCCCTTTTTTCCTGTCGTACAAATAGACATTGTCCGTCAACCGTTCCTCCGGTCTTACACAACTTCTGTTGACCTGCTCCACTGTTTCCTTTAACTCTTTTGGTCTCTGGCCCATACTTCCGGCCGGAAAACAGAGCAGTTCATGAATAGAAGCAGGCAGAATATATAAGTCGGTTTCGAATTTATCTGCCATTTCCTGAAAGATTTCCGGAAACGCTAAATTGGCTGCTCCATTGATTCCTATTTTGTTTGAAATATAATACAGTTTTCTCAAATTTTCCAACGCATCTTTCATCTCTTTCGGCATTTCCTGCATCATCTCCTGTGGAATTTTGAGCAGTCCCACTTCCTCCATATGCTCAATCAGGGAACATGTCACCACAGGAAAGAACCGCTTCGTATTTTCCGAAGCCAGACGGAATAGTTCCTCCTCATCGATATTCACATAACCGGCAAAACTGTTTGTTACTTTCATTGATTCAACACCGGAATCATCCATGAAAAAGATGACTCTGTAAATAATGGAGCAGTCTAATATTTCCCGGTGGGGAACTTCCTCTAACAGCTCCTTGTTCGCCTCCGTTCCAATGATCTGCATGACTACGTTCTGCTCCAGATACTCCCTGGTGAAACGAAAATCATCTGTCTTTCTCTCCTTCATAACGAAACTGTAGGCTTCTGCCAGCCTTTGCAGTGCACTTTCCAAATCGCCCTGCTCCTGATATTTCGTAAATGCCTCATCCAGATAGATCGTCGGATAGATTTTGTCCTTATGATCCTTTTCCCTGATTATTATGGCATCCCTGACGGAACCATTCAGTTTTTGGACAGAATCAAAAACCACCTCCATATCCCGATATTCTTCCGGAAGATACTCCACAATTTTTTCTTTCACTTCATTCTTAAATTCCTCATAATTCAACATAACAGCAATCTCCTTTTCCTTTTTTAAATTTTCTTTACCGACATCTCAATCCTCCCGGACATAGTTTTCTGAAATCAGGACCGGCTTTCCTCCTTTTTCTTTTTTTGACATAACCAAAAATGCGCGCAAAAAAAGCGCACACAAATGTCTTTCTTTCCTTTTTTTAGGGACTCTGCCCCCTTTTGCCTTTCATGAAATCTTTGGCAGATGAAACCCGCCTGTCCCGAAGAGCCCGGAAGATGTCTTTACGCATACACGCTAAAAGCGGCATGCTATTTCTCTTTACACCAAAGAGTATAGCACACCGCTATGTGTTTTAACAGTATCAATGGGGTATCAACATCCTATATTATACCGTCATAATAGTTTCATGTATTGCTTCCCTATAGATTTTCCTCTTTTCTTCTGCAATTTCAAGAACATCCATGCATTCCTCCATGTCCCAGCCTTTATTGTTCATTAATTTTTTTATAGAATCTACGACAGCTCTGTCATAAACACCTTTACTCAAATTACACATACTCTGCACATCTCCTTCCAACTTTTCATGCAAATTCGCTTTAAAAATATGCCTATGATACAGATTATATAGTCCATGTCTGTATCATAAGCACATAAAAATGTTCTGCACAATGCATTTTCGTATATTAGCTAACTACCATTTGTTCTTTCAACATATCATGATACATAGGCTTCTGTTCTTCAGGAATCTTTAACACATTCATGCATTCCTCTTCCGTAAGATTTAATTCTGCCATCATATTTACTATGTGTTCCACTGTTGTCCTGCTTACAATTCCATCTGAGAGATTACACATAAATATTATCAACCCATTCTAATTAAACTGAAACGAATTCCCCATAAACAGCGACTTTGTACGCTTCCCGCTTTTCATTAGGAATCTTCATATTATCCATGCACTTATCAATATCCCAATCTGTACTCTCTAACAGATTCTTAATTGTATCAACTAATGTCTTATCTACTGCTCTCTCATAAACACCTTTACTCAGATTACACATACGCATCACATCTCCTTCCAACTTTTTTGTCATGACAATGCCAAATTCTTCTTGAAGTGTACGCTTTTTATCGGCTGGCTCTGTTTCTTCGGATAGAAGAACATCCAACATCTTCAGCAGACCGTCGTAATTTTCCTTATCCTTTCCTCCAAGACACACCATAACTACCACAAGCAGGTCATAATTATCTGCTTTCTCTGCCACATTCCCCCGAATCGCTTCTTCCGTCATGCGATAACTCATTATGGTATTCTTTCGATAATCTGGTGGACTCGGACAAATCCAAATGCTGTAAACCTTTTTTATCTTCTGATACTCCGAACCGGTAAAAACTGTACCGTACTGTGAGGAAATCATCCGGCTTGCATAATAAACGCCACGCTTTACAATCGGATAGCCGGGGTAAAAATCGTTCTGCGATTCCACGTTCACAATCATTTCTACCGCTTCCTTCGTGTTCGGCAGAAATGCCCGGAACCGGATATCAAATGTGACCGTCCCCTCATTCATCGTGGTACTCTCGGTATTCATGCCGGTAATAAATTCTGCCGTTTCATCCACATGAACGGCCCGCTGTATCAATCCTGTTCGCCAGTGCATTCTGTACTTCTAAATCAATTCCTCCTGTCTTTCTGTGTATCCATTCTATCACATCTGTTTCTTTTTTTTTATGGATAACACAATATTTTTTTACTCTTTTCATCCCGCCTTCCGCCGCAGTCCCCACATGCCGCGTCCCATATGCTCAAACTGGTGCGGATAGCACTGGAGCGTCTGGCGGATCTTTTCCTTCCACCACATGTTTTCCTTTGCTTTCCTGTGATTCTCAATCTGCTCATACAGATACGAGAGCGTCACTGCCTCCCGGCACGGCTCCATGACCGCCGCAACGACATCCCGCCAGGTGGACTCACCTATGTCACGGATATCTGTTTCTGCCCGTCCGGTCACAAGCATCGGAACGATAAGAGCCGATTCTTTTTTTACAATCATTACATACTCGTGAAGAATCGGAATAAATTTTCCGCTGTATGCCTTACTGTCAGAAAAACAGTTGTGCTGGAGCTTGATGATGATATTCTCTAATGTCCCCGGCTTACTGATTTCTGAGAGCATGCTATAGAGCTGCCCCTTTTTCTTGATGTCGCCCATGAGCACCGCTATCCGCCCGCCTTTTTCCAGTGCGGAATACTGTCTCATCATGGCGGCATTCATCCCCTGTACAAACCGGTTCCAGTCCGGAATCCTTGACAGATCATACCTTCTGGGATCAAATCCGAACCGTTCCTCCACTGCTTTTGCCGGGTACATCCTGTCCGAATATGTGATGATATTCCAATAAGGCGGATGCCAGAAAATAAACTCCGGACGCTCCGGAATCTCACAATTCAGCAGATCAAACCCACTGTGCAGATCATAGATCCGGCTCTGGATTCCCATATTGTCTGCCGCCGCTTTTGTCGTTCCGCTCCCGCACATATAATCACATATCATCTCCGGCCGAAAGAACCGGATCAGGTCTTCAACCAGCTTCGGGGAACAGTTGCCACGATAGCGGTTACAGCCGCCCTCACCACGCTCCGGATAAGATACGATGCTGGTGAGTGGTCGTTCCTCTGATCGCTGTCCATCAAAATAACTTTTCATTTTTCTCCATTCTCCTTCCTACATGTTATCACTACACCCTGCTTTTATTCAGACAGGGCAGAAAACTCCTGCCCTGTCTGTTCCTTCTGTTCTTTCACTTTAATTTCCTGTGCGATATTACGAGGCAATCATCTCCTCAAATTCTTCCTCCGTCAGAATGGTTACACCGAGCTGCTTCGCCTTTGCCAGTTTGCTCCCCGCCTTTTCTCCGACGATAAGATAATCGGTCTTTTTCGTGACGGAAGAGCCTGCTTTTGCTCCCAGTGAGACGATCTTCGACTGAATGCCGTCTCTTGTGTAATTCTTCAATTTTCCTGTTGCTACAATTGTCTTTCCTTCTAAAATACGATTCATCTCCATCTTCTTTTCCTCCTTGATAAATGTAAGTTCTGATAACAACGGTCTCCATAATTTTTCCTGCTCTTCATCGGTGTACCATGCGTACAGATTATCCTGCATGGTCGCTCCAAAGTCGGGCAACGCCGTGAAGTCAAAGCCCTCTTTCAGCGCTTTTTCAAAGGCAGTAAAATCCCCTTCAAAATAGTCACTGATCGTGCGTCCGGCATGCCTGCCAACCATAGGAATCCCCATGCCGGCAATAAACTGGTTCAGTTTACAGTGGCGGCTCTTCTCGACAGAATCCTTTAGTCTCGCATAGGATTTCTCTCCGAATCCCTCCGTCTTCACAATCTCATCCTGATAGCGTTCCAGACGGTACAGGTCGGCAAAGTTCCGTATCCATCCCTTTCCGATGAATTTTGCCAGTGTCTTCTCCGACAGCCCTGCGATATCCATTCTCGTCTTATCGCAGAAGTGGACAAATTTCCGGACCAGCTTTGCGGCACAGCTCGGATTTTCACAGTAGAGCTGCCTTGTCCCGCCCTCTGTTGTCTGAACCTTCAGGTCACTGCCACAGCAGGGACAGTGCACCGGCAGTACCAGTGTGCCGCTCTTTGTCAGATTCTCCCCAATCTGGGGAATGATCATGTTCGCCTTGTACACCCGGATCCTGTCACCGATTCCCAGTTTTAAATTCTCGAGAATATCAAGGTTATGCAGGTAAGCACGGCTCACCTCTGTGCCGTCGATCTCCACCGGCTTAAACATTCCGGTCAGACTGATCATACCGCTCCGCGTCACGGCGGGCTCCAGTCCCGTGAACTCCGTCTCCACCATCTCATCTTTCCATTTGAGTGCAATCAGACGATTCTCATGGTGCCCGGTCGCTCCCAGACTTTTCCCGTACCGGATATCTGCGTATTCCATGATCAGACCATCCACCGGATAGCCATAAAGATCCGGACTGAATACCGAAACTGCCTCCCGGATTATTTTCTCCGACGCTCCTTTCGGCAGAACCATATGGGGAACAACGGCAAATCCATTCTCCGCCAGAAAGATGAGATGCCTTTTCTTATCCCCTGACCTGTCCATTTCCGGAATCAGTTCAAACGCAAAAAATTCCAGAAGACCGGTCACCGGATCCTCCGCATCCAGTCTTCTCACGCTGCCGGAGGCGACACCCCGCGGATGCCGGTACGGCTGTTCCATTCCGCTGTTGATCTCCTTGAAATTTTCCCATGAAATGACGCCCTCGCCTCTTACCTCAAATGTTTCTTTTGACGGCACTGTGAGCGGCACATTGAGAAATCTCAGGACTGTGTGAGTCACATCCTCACCGATCACACCATCACTGCCCCTGGTGACCGCCTGCCGGAATACTCCCCCGCTGTAGCGGAGCACCAGTGTCAGTCCGTCCAGTTTCCAGGACAGGACTACCGTCTGCCCCTTTGCGAACCGGATCAGGTCCTCGACCGATTTTGTCTTGTCTGCCGAGAGCATCGGCTTGGTGTGGCGCACTTTTTTCAATCCGTCGAGTATTTCTCCCGGCACACTCTGCGTCGGCGAAGATGCCAGAACAATCCCCGTCTCCTTTTCCAGCTCCTGTAGTTCAGATACCAGCGCATCATACTCACGGTCAGTCATCAGTTCCTCGTCATACTTAAAATACGCCGTATCCGCCTCCCGGATTGCTGATACCAGTTCCCGCATCCTCCGCTGTTTTTTGAATGTTTCCATCTCTTCACTCCTTTTCTCCTGTGGAATTTCAGGCACAAAAATGCGCAGCTGAAAATCGCGCGCATAGAAGAACAGCCTTGCTGTTCTTCGCTCCGCATTATCAATTATTCAACCAAAAATAGACCGCACTGCCTGTGCCGCCATTATGCCTTTCCTTCCTGTTTTCAGTTACCTAATAGAAATTCACTGGCAGGGGAATCCTACCTGTTCCGGATGAACCCGGAAGATGATTTACGCATAGACGCAAAAGCGGTATGCTATTTCTCTTTACATAAAGAGTATAGCACACCGCCATGTGTTTTAACAGTATCAATGGGGTATCAGATTT
>CAMVIN010000146.1 GCA_947167565.1 uncultured Clostridia bacterium
CACCACCACTGCCAGCCCAGGATTCTCCCGAAATCTTAAACCACTGATTGCCACCATCTTTTACAACAGTCTGGTTCGCATTCAATCCAAACATGCTGCTGCCGGATGTGGCATTTTCCTCATACGCCTCAAAATCCTCACTCAGATACCGGTCCTCCGTTGCGGCAAGTGTCACCACATTACTTGTATCACCATCTGAGTTCTTCACTGCGACATGAACATACTGCCCACCATCCACGCTGTACAGACCGGTATTGTTCGCAATCGTAACTGTCGACATCGCCCCTGCGGCAGCGGATGTACTCGACTTTGTACCACTTGAAATAATCTCTGCCGCCGTCGGCGCAGTCTTACTCGTACTTGGATAATAATAAATATCTCCGGCGGTATCACTGTAAATATACGCCGTCGCTGTCGTGTCCGAGTTCCGGTAAAGATTCCCTCCCCGTATCGTAATTGTTTCTGCTGCTTTGACAGTCTTCACCATCGGTCCCATATTGGTGCCAAACAGTGTCATAAGCATAGCGAAAACAAGTGCACATGCGACAAATCTTCTCTTTGTCACAAATCTGCGTTTACTGCTTTTACTCACAAACAATTCTCTCCTTTCCGATTTCATATCGGTTCGACTATAATGTCAAACCACAACTAATTTTTCACATATTTTAACAGAGAAAAATTTTGAAATCTATAGAAGAGAGAAATTTGTCAATGACAAAAAAAGTCCGGTGTCTCAGAACTCTCATTCCATGACACCAGACCTTATTTTTACTTGATTTCTCTGTGAATTACTTCTCAGCCATAGCAGCCTTCAACTGCTCTGTCAACTGAGGAACAATTTTGTTCAAATCTCCAACAAGACCATAATCAGCCACATCGAAAATTGGGGCATCTTCATCTTTGTTGATTGCAACAATCAAGTCAGACTCTTCCATACCTGCCACATGCTGAATTGCACCGGAAATACCGATAGCAAAATAAATGCTTGGACGAACCGTCTTACCCGTCTGACCTACCTGACGCTCAACCGGAAGCCAGCCGTTCTCCACTACAGCACGAGAACAACTTACCGTAGCACCAAGTACTTCTGCCAAATCCTCGAGAAGTTTGAAATTCTCTTTGCTGCCGACACCACGTCCGCCAGATACGAGAATCTTTGCATCTGCAATATCAACCGTCTCAGCCACAGACTTAACTACATCTACAATCTCAACATATTTGTTGTTTGGTGTGAAGCCCGGATTGTACTCAATCACATTTGCCTTTGCACCTTCAATCTTGTCAATCTTCTGCATAACACCCGGACGTACCGTAGCCATCTGCGGACGATTGTACGGGCAGGCAATTGTAGCAATTGTATTTCCACCAAAAGCCGGACGTGTCATGAGCAACTGGTTCGGAAGTTCTTTTTTCTCAGCCAAATCATTGAATGTACCAATTTCAAGAACGGTACAGTCTGCTGTAAGACCGGTTGCCACACGGGCAGACACACGAGGTCCAAGGTCACGACCAATTGCCGTTGCACCAACCAGCATAATCTCCGGTTTGTACTCATTAATAACAGAAGCGAGACCGTGAGCATATGGCTCCGTTCTGTAAACTTCCAATTCCTTGTCATCAACAACAATAACTTTGTCTGCACCATACTCTGCAAGAGAGTCAGCCAGACCTTTTACATTGTAGCCGAGCAATACGGCAGTAACGTCTGTATTCAAATCTTTTGCCAGATCTTTTGCTTTGCCGAGCAATTCAAATGCGATGCCGCTAATCTCACCATCCACCTGCTGAGCAAAGACATAAACACCTTTATATTCTTCTAAATTCATTTTATCCCTCCTCAACTTAGATGATATGTTTCTCTTTGAACTTGTCAACGATATAAGCAGCTGCCTCTGTCGGATCAAGGGTTACTTTCTCCCCTGCTCCCTTGCGAACCTTATCAGATGCCTTGGCAATCTTTGTCGGTGACCCCTTAAGACCAAGATTAGAATCATCGACATCTTTGAGGTCAGGTCTTCCCCAGACAGTAATCTCTTTCTCAAATGCTTCATTGATCCCACCCGGAGTCATATAACGAGGCTCATTGAGTTCTGAGAGTGCAGTAATCAGACATGGCATCTGAGCCTTCAACACATGATATCTGTCCTCATACTGGCGTTCAACGATAACTTCATTGCCCTCAATCTTAATGTTCTGCGCATAGGAGATAACCGGAATATCCAAATGCTCTGCAATCTGAGGACCAACCTGTGCAGTATCACCGTCAATCGCCTGACGACCAGTAATAATGAGGTCATAATCAATATTTCTAAGTGCACCGGCAATTGTCGTAGAAGTTGCCCAGGTATCTGCACCACCGAGTACACGGTCGGTAACAAGAATACCGTTATCAGCTCCCATTGCCATAGCCTCACGAAGTACCTCTTCTGCCTTCGGAAGTCCCATAGTAATAACCGTAACCTCTGCTCCGGTCTCATCTTTGATTCTAAGTGCAGCCTCCAATCAGGCTTTATCATCCGGGTTCATGATGGTAAGCATCGCACCTCTATTCAATGTACCGTCCGGGTTGAACACAACGCCGCCCTTTGTATCCGGTACCTGTTTAATACAAACTACAATTTTCACAAGAGCACCTCCTATTTCAATAAGCTACCAGAGATAACCATACGCTGAACTTCTGATGTTCCCTCGTAAATCTCTGTAATCTTAGCGTCGCGCATCATACGCTCAACGTCATATTCTCTAATGTAACCATAACCACCATGCAGCTGAACTGCCTTTGTTGTCACTTCCATTGCTGTCTCAGCAGCAAACAACTTAGCCATAGCAGCTTCTACGCTGTATACCTTCTGTGTCTCTTTTGCCTTGGCAGCTTTGTAAACAAGAAGTTTTGCAGCCTCTACTCTTGCAGCCATATCAGCAAGCTGGAACTGTGTATTCTGGAACTGCGCAATTGAACGACCAAACTGTTTTCTCTCTTTTACATACTCAATCGTTGCTTCCAGTGCACCTTCTGCCAGACCAAGAGCCTGAGCAGCAATACCAATACGTCCACCATCCAGAGTATGCATAGCAATTCCAAATCCCTTGCCCTTTGCACCGAGAAGGTTTTCTTTTGGAATACGACAATCCTCAAAAATCAACTCGTATGTGGAAGAACCGCGGATACCCATCTTCTTCTCTTTTGTTCCAAAGGAGAATCCCGGAGTATCTTTCTCAACGATAAATGCGGAAATTTCTTTTACTTTTCTTCCTCTCTTCTCAATCACACCGGTAACGGCGATAATGATATAAATATCTGCCTCTTTACCAGTGGTGATGAAGCACTTAGAACCATTCAGTACCCACTCGTCCCCGTCAAGTACAGCCTTCGTCTGCTGTCCCTGAGCATCTGTACCGGCACCCGGCTCGGTAAGTCCGAAAGCACCCAATTTCTCACCACTTGCCAGTGGAACAAGATATTTCTGCTTCTGCTCTTCTGTACCATACATCATAATCGGATCTGCACCAAGAGAGGAATGAGCAGATACGATAACGCTTGTCGTACCGCATACTTTAGCGAGCTCCTCTACACACATTGTGTAAGTGAGCGGGTCACAGCCCTGTCCGCCGTACTCTTTTGGAATCGCAATTCCCATGAAACCGAGTTTCTGCATCTTTGTCACAGTCTCACGAGGAAATGTCTCTGTCTCGTCTGTTTCCTGAGCCAATGGCTTCACTTCGTTCTGTGCGAAATCACGGAACAATTTCTGAGCCATTTCATGCTGCTTGTCAAAATTAAAATCCATGTTCGATTGAACTCCTTTCAAATAGATTATTTACTGTAATGATAGAATCCGATACCGGTCTTTCTTCCGAGTTTGCCGGCACGTACCATCTTTCTCAACAATGGATGAGGACGATATTTCGGATCACCTGTCTCAGCCTGAAGTACTTCCATGATAGCAAGGCAGATATCGAGACCTACCAAATCACCGAGAGCGAGTGGTCCCATCGGATGGTTTGCACCGAGCTGCATAGCTGCGTCGATACCCTCTACGGAAGCTACACCGTCAGCGTAAATACCAACTGCCTCATTAATCATTGGAATAAGAATTCTATTTACAACAAAACCTGCTGCCTCTTTTACCTCTACCGGAGTTTTGCCAATCTCTTTTGCGATGGCAACAACTTTTTCATTAACCTCGTCTGTTGTATTCTCTCCACGAATAACCTCAACCAGTTTCATAATCGGAGCCGGATTGAAGAAGTGCATACCGATTACCGGATGAGAGATTCCCTGTCCAATCTCTGTGATAGAAAGAGAAGAAGTATTTGTAGCGAAAATACAATTCTCATTCTTTACAATATCCTGAAGTTCTTTGAATGTCTGTTTCTTTACATCCATTACTTCAAGAGCAGCCTCAACAATCAAATCACAATCAGTACAAATATCTTTTACACCTGTTGTAATCTTAGCAAGGATAGCATCTGCATCTGCCTGCTCCATCTTTCCTTTTGCTACTCTCTTCTCAAAACCTTTTGCGATTTTGTTCTTGCCGTTTGCAGCAAACTCTTCATTAATGTCGCACAGATATACCTCATATCCTTCTGTCTGCGCAAATGCCTGAGCGATTCCGGAACCCATGGTTCCTGCACCAATAACACCAACTTTCATTTCTTGTTACCTCCATATATTATTTTATTTTTATTTATTCTGGAATGGAACGACTTTCAATTTCTTTTCCTTATCTTTCTCAAGGAAATTGCCCATACCGGCCTTCTGATCCTCTGTCTCGAAGCAGTCGCCGAACAATTTCTCCTCGATTACAATTGCCTCATCCATATTTACCTGAAGTCCGTCATTAATTGCCTTCTTGCAGTTGCGAACAGCAATCGGAGCCTGAGCGGCAATGCCATTTGCCATCTTCTTAGCAGCGTCAAGCAATTCTGCCTGTGGATATACAGCATTGACAAGTCCAATGCGGAACGCCTCATCAGCTTTAATATTTCTTGCCGTATAAATCAACTGTTTTGCCATACCCGGACTCACCAGACGAGCAAGCCTCTGCGTGCCGCCAAAGCCCGGTGTAATTCCGAGACCAACCTCCGGCTGACCAAAAACAGCATTATCTGAGCAGATACGAATATCGCAGCTCATTGAAATCTCACAGCCACCGCCGAGAGCAAATCCATTGACAGCAGCGATAACCGGGAGCGGGAATGTTTCCAACTTGCGGAACACATCATTTCCTTTCTTTCCGAATGCTTCCCCCTCTGCCTTTGTGAGTGTACTCATCTCACCGATATCTGCACCGGCAACAAATGATTTCTCACCGGCACCGGTAAGAATCAGACAGCGAACTGCATTCTGGTCTACACTGTCCAGTGTCTCATTCAATTCATCCAACACCTGAGAGTTCAGAGCGTTCAATGCTTTCGGACGATTGATCGTAATAATACCAACCATTTCCTCTACTTCATACGTAATGAATTCCATGATTTCTTTCCTCCACTTTTAATTGAATTGGTAATTGTTCACACACAAAGATTGACCGGTGCCAAACCGGCCAATCCTAATATTTATTTATCAGTCTCTCTCTACGATTGTGGAGCAGCCCATTCCACCACCGATACAAAGAGTTGCAAGACCCTTCTTTGCATCACGTTTCTGCATCTCATGAAGAAGTGTAACCAAAATACGGCAACCACTTGCTCCAACCGGATGTCCAAGAGCAATCGCACCACCATTGACATTCAACTTATCAAGGTTAAATCCAAGATCCTTTCCTACTGCTACAGACTGAGCAGCAAATGCCTCATTTGCCTCAATTAAATCGAAGTCATCAACTGACATTCCTGTCTTCTCAAGAACTTTTCTTGTAGAAGCCACCGGACCAACACCCATAATCTTCGGATCAACACCGCCAAGTGCTCCGGCAACAAATGTAGCCATCGGAGTAACACCGAGTTCTTTCGCCTTCTCCTCACTCATAACAACGATTGCAGCGGCTCCATCATTGATACCGGAAGCATTTCCTGCTGTTACAACACCACCGTCAACACCACTGCAGCACTTCAACGCACTAAGGCTCTCTGCTGTTGTGCCGGCACGAGGTCCCTCATCGGTGTCCACAACAATTGTCTTCTTTCTCTGTTTTACTTCTACCGGAACAATCTCATCTTTAAATTTGCCCTCGGCAATTGCCTTCTCACATTTCTGCTGACTGTTTGCAGCGAACTCATCCAGTTCTTCACGTGTAAGGCCATACTTCTCTGCAACATTCTCTGCTGTCACCATCATATGATACTGATTGAACGCATCCCACAGAGCATCATTTACCATGGTATCAACAAGAGTACCATTATTCATACGATAACCAAAACGACCATTCATTGCTGCGTACGGAGCCATAGACATATTCTCCATACCACCTGCTACTACGATATCAGCATCACCTGCCTGAATCATCTGTGCAGCCATGTTTACGCAGTTCAGACCGGAACCACATACTACATTCACCGTTACTGCCGGTGTCTCAATCGGAAGACCAGCATTGATAGAAGCCTGACGAGCCACATTCTGTCCGAGACCTGCCTGAATAACGCATCCCATGTAGACATGATCTACTTTATCCTTAGGAACTCCTGCTCTCTTCAACGCCTCCTCAATAACGATAGAACCGAGTTTCGGTGCCGGAACTGTGCTGAGCGCACCACCCATCTTACCAATTGCAGTACGACAAGCACCTGCTAAAACAACCTTCTTTGACATGAAATAAATCCTCCTTATAAATATTTGAAGCAGCTATTCGCCACTTGATTTCTTAAACTTTTCTTGGAACGCCTCTTCTACCTCAGGTGGCACAAGTCCTGACAAATCTGAGCCATAAAAAGCTATTTCCTTTGCGATTGTGGAACTCAGGAACGAATAAGGGAGACTGGTTGCGAAAAACAATGTCTCAATATCCGGCGCAATGCTATGATTTGTCTGTGCAATCTGCATTTCCGACTCAAAATCAGTAACCGCCCGAAGCCCTCGAATCATGACTTTTGCATCACACTCTCTTGCAAAGTCCACTGTCAGCCCCTCAAAATATTGTACACTGGCATTGGGAATGTCTGCTGTCACTTTCTCAAGCAATTCTATTCTCTCCTCTACAGAAAAAAGAGGATTCTTACTGCTATTGTTCAGCACTCCAATCACGAGTTTGTCCACCACACCGGCAGCCCGTCTGATAATATCCAGATGCCCATATGTCACAGGATCAAAACTACCGGGATAAATCGCATTAACCATGATTCCTTCCATTCTACAGGTATATTCTTTTTCTCTCAGAACACACCTGTTTCCTTATTATTTTCCAACATGTTTATCATAACAAATACTACGTAGATTGTCAACAATTTAACAAAGTTTTTTGTGAATTTTTAGTGAAGAACACCAAAGAATCTGCCGATATATGTTCATTGTGTCTAAAGTTGTTCTTTGCTCCGCAAAATCGAACTATCTTATCAGACAAAAATCAGGAATACAGATTTCAACTTGACCGCCAGAAAGCAGAATGATAAAATCCCGAGTTTGACAGTTAGAGAACTTAAAAGAGTAAGCAAGCCTTCTATTTAT
>CAMVIN010000147.1 GCA_947167565.1 uncultured Clostridia bacterium
GGGTGCGGAATGGGAGAGAGACGCGAAGCGTCTCGGATGGCCCGAATGAGCAGGTACGAAGAACCTGCGAATGCGGGTGCGGAATAGGGAGAGAGACGCGAAGCGTCTCGGATGGCCCGAATGAGCAGGTACGAAGAACCTGCGAATGCGGGTGCGGAATAGGGAGAGAGACGCGAAGCGTCTCGGGGAAAACTGCGCAAATGAGCAGGTGCGAAGAACCTGCGAATGCGGGTGCGGAATGGGGAGAGAGACGCGAAGCGTCTCGGGGAAAACTGTGCAAATGAGCAGGTGGGAATCATCGTATAAATGAGAGGAAGTAGTAGAAAATGAGCAAGAAAATAATATTAAATATATTTTTAGTTTTTTTGATTATAGCATCCGTGATTGCGTTGGGATGGATTTGGAAAGAAGAGAGATCAAAGAATGCGCAGGATGCCAAGCGGGCATCCGAGTTGAATCAGACGGCGAGTTCCGCAGCAGCAGTTGATGAGGCTGCGAATAATCTTTCATTTTATGACAAGCTTATTGAAAAAGAAGACGTAAATATATTAGTGATTGGTGATTCCATTGGTGTGGGAACCGGTGTCAAAGAGAACGAGAACTGGGTGAGTCAGGTTGTCACACGAATTCAGTCGGAGTATGAGAGCAAGGTAACACTGAAGAATGTGTCCGAGGAGGGGTTGACGGATTATGCGGGATTTACGATTAGCAAGACTATGAAGGACAGCACCGACTACGACATGATTTTTCTCTGTTTTGGCAGTGGTGAGAGCAGAGATTCACTTGCCCTGTACGGGGAGGCGATGATTCGCGCGATACGTGAGAGATACCCGGCCGGTTCGATTATCTGGCTGATGGAGAGCAATATGGATGACGATGAAGAGGGCAAAAGAGAGGTACTCTTCAAATTACAAGAGAGATATCGGTTCTTTGTGTCAGATGTAATGACAGCGATGAAAGACAGCGGAGATGATAAGAATCTTTATCAGGATTCCGGACTGCCAAACAAAGAAGGGCACAAAATTTATGCTGAAACAGTATTGGATACAATTGCAACCAATATTAAATATGATTTTCGGGATTTGATCGATAATGAAGATGAGAGAGCTTCTATTAGTGAGGGAGCGGACAAGTTCCTCAAGAGCACTTATGTGAAAGCAGGCAAAATACACAAGACAGATAATTTAAGTTTTCGAGCAAGAGGAAGAGCACATACACTGATTGGAATTGATATGGATTATGAGGTTGGCGATTCAGCGGTTTTATACGTGGATGGGCAGGAGTTTCCATGTGATTTGGCCGGACTTTCCGGGGCAAAAAATAGGAGGCTCTATGTGCCGGTTACAGAGACTGTGGATATTAAGAGACAGATCAAGATAACATTTAACAGCGAGGCGGCTGCGAATCGTTTTCATGGATTTATCATCAACAGAGTTTCAAATTCAGAGTGAAAATGTACAGTATGGAGGATGACAGAATGGGACAGACCTTTTTTGCCGGAATTGCAGATATAAATTGGAAAATAGAGCATGAGTATCCGGATGTCCGGGAGAGTATGTCAGATTATATATTGGCCGGAGAGCCGGAGACGGCAGAAGAAATTGTCTTTACTCAGGAGGATGTGCAGTCTGTTATGGAGCAATTTCCGCAGTTTGAAGTGGGATATGCGGAGTCAGACTGTATTTATCAAAAGATTGCAGAAATGCTTCCTATGCGGAGCTGTCTTTTGATGCATGGGGCAGTAATCACATACGGGGAGAGTGCGTACATGTTTACGGCACCGAGTGGGACAGGGAAGAGTACTCACATATCGCTGTGGAGAAAATATCTCGGGGAAAAAGTAGAAATCGTAAATGGTGACAAACCAATTGTGCGGGTTGACAAGAGTGGTGTGACAGTTTATGGAACTCCATGGGGAGGCAAGGAAAAATGGCAGAAAAATCGAAGTGCACCGCTGGCAGCGATTTGTCTGATTCATCGGTCAAAAGAAAATAAAATTACCCGGATTTGTCCCGGGGAATATCTTAGTGAGCTTATGCAGCAGGCATATCTACCACAGAAAGAGGAAGAGGCGGCCAAGACACTGGAATTGCTGGATGAATTAATGGCTGAAGTTCCCTTTTATCTGCTGGAGTGTGATATGTCAGAAGGTGCTGTACAGTGCAGTTTTGAGAAGTTGACAGGATTTATATATACAGAGAGAAGGAAGGTTGAAAAATGAAACTGAAAAAGGGATTTGTACTTAGAAAAGTAGCGGACAATTATGTAGTGGTTGCGACTGGGGAGGCGAGTAAAAATTTTCACGGAATGGTCAAGTGTAACGGAGTTAGTGCAGATATCTGGCAGGGGTTGATTGATGGATGCGAAGAGGAAGAAATCGTTAGTCGACTAACGGATAAATACGAGGTGAGTCCGGAAAAAGCGGCTGAGGATACTCGCCGGGTGTTACGTGAAATCGAGGAAGCAGGATTTTTTTCTAAATAATGGACATGGAGAGTCAGATAGATGGGTAATAGAGCGACAATAGAAAAAGTACTCAATGAAGAGGGCTATTACATGAGTACAACATCCGGTATTAGTATGTGGCCAATGCTGCGGGACCGGAGAGATACAATTATGATTACTCCCCCTGAGGGACGCCTAAAAAAATACGATGTTCCGCTGTACCGATTCGGCGAAAAATATATTTTGCACCGCATTATTGATGTAAAAGAGGATTACTATGTGATCTGTGGAGATAACTGCATCCGGAAAGAACATGTTAAAGACGAGCAGGTGATCGGAGTTCTGACCGGATTTTACCGGAAAAATAAGCCGGTTGACATGAGCAGTCTGCGTTATCGAATGTATGTAAGATTCTGGTGCAGTATATATCCGATTCGTGTGTTTTTTAAAAAAGTACATGGGAAAATTGCAAGAGGTAGATAAATGAAACAGAATCAGGGGAAATATCTTGTTAAATTAATTCGTGCGGCGCTTCGGGGTGTGGTAGTGAGCGAAGAGCCGGAGGGGGAATGGGAAAATTTGTATTCTCTGGCAAAGTGGAATAGTGTGGAGGCAATTTCTTCCTTTGCGTTGGATGAAGCGATTGTGCCGGAGAATATTTACAAAAAGTGGAAAAACGAAGCTGACACGACTCTGTTTCGGCAGATTTCTTTTGATGCGGAGAGAGAGCAGATTTTGGAAAAGATGGCGGAGAGAGGGCTTTCCTATCTTCCGTTAAAGGGAATTTTGATTGCCGGGTATTACCCACAGCCGGGGATGCGCTCCATGGCGGACAACGATATTTTATACGGAATTGTTGAGCCGGCACAAGATGGCGGCTATCGGCTGCAGGGGGATGATGCGGATGAATCTATGATGCAGGCGCAGAAAGTCATGGTTTCTGTTATGAAAGAACTGGGGTATAAAGTGGAATCTCTCAAGGGAAATCACGACTGCTATATGAAAGAGCCTTGTTTCAATTTTGAAATGCACAGGGAGTTGATGCCAGCAGAGCGGGAGCAGTATAACTATTTTAAAGATGCGTGGAAACGGGCAGTTCCGGATGGAGAGAATTCTTACGGATACAAGTTTTCTGATGAAGATGAATATATTTTCTTTATTGCTCATGCTTTTAAGCATTTTGACGTTTCAGGGTGCGGAATCCGGTGTGCCGTGGATGAATATGTCTTTTTGCAAAAAAAAGAGAGTGTGATGGATTGGGAGTACATAGATGGAGAATTGAAGAAACTCGGTGTGGCTGAATTTGAGTCCGATTTGAAAAGTCTTGCAAACAATGCTTTTGGCTCGACCGGGGAATTGACAGCGGAAAATGAAAAAATGCTCTACTTTATGCTGGGGAGCGGAACATATGGCACAATGGAAAACCATATACGGCGTTCACTTGACCAGATTGAGGGAGAAAACAAAAAAGGCCATTACTGGAAAAACCGCTTTTTCGTATCCGAGGAAAAATGTAAAATGTATTATCCGTTCTTTTACCGGCATCCGGGATTTCGATGGTTGCTGCCGGGATACCGGGTGATTCGGGGAATTATGATTCATCCGGGAAAGTTATGGAGAGAGTGGAAACATGTCAGAAACTACAAAGAATAGTACCATACGCTGGATTCGTACAGTGGCAGGGAAAAAGAAATGGTATATTGCTGTCCTGCTGATTGTGCAGATATGGCTTGGAATTAGTGGTGTAATTTATGCGCTGTTCATGCGCTCGGTGATTGACGAGGCTGTTGCCGGCAATCGGAGCGCTTTTTTGCGTGCTGTTATTTTACTGGTTGGTCTTGTTGTGCTTCAGATTGCCTGTCAGGCAATTGGGCGTTTTATGGGTGAGTACGCGCGCTCCGGTTACGAGAATTGTTTCAAATCCCGCCTGTTTCAAATGCTTTTATACCGTGATTACCAGTCAGTGAATGCTACCCACTCCGGAGAGTGGATGAACCGGCTGACGTCAGATACCGTAGTTGTCGCCGATGGTTTGACAAATATTGTGCCGGGAGTGGCGGGCATGATTGTGAAAATGATTGGTGCGCTGATTATGATTTTTTATCTTCAGCCTCGATTTGGTCTTATCCTGATACCGGGAGGAATTCTTGTGGCCGTGTTTTCTTACGCATTTCGCAAAGTGCTTAAGAAGCTGCACAAAAAGATGCAGGAGGCGGATGGGGTTGTCCGCATGTTTCTTCAGGAAAATCTGGGAAGCCTTATGGTTGTAAAAGCATTTGCGAGAGAACAGGCTACCATCACAGACGCAGAGGAAAAGATGAAAGTTCACCGCAGAGCCCGGATGAAAAAAAATCATTTTTCTAACCTGTGTAATGTGGGATTTGGTGCCGCCATGAATGGAATCTATGTTATTGGTGTCATTTATTGCGGACATGGGATATTAACAGGAGCAATTTCTTATGGTACGTTGATGGCGGTGCTGCAGTTAATCAGTCAGATTCAGGCGCCGTTTGCCAACATTACCGGTTATCTGCCGAGGTATTATGCCATGCTTGCCAGTGCAGAGAGACTTATGGAGGCGGAAGTGTTTGATGCCGATCTGGATGTGACGGAAAAGGCGTTGGATATGGATGAGATTCGGAAAATTTATCAGAAGTCTTTTGTATCAATAGGTATGAAAAAACTGACATTTTCTTATGGTATGAGAAGGATTTCGACAGATCAGATGCAAAGAGAGACGAGGGTGTTGGAGGATTTTAATCTGGAAATAAAAAAGGGTGAGTATGTCGCTCTTACCGGTCCTTCCGGATGTGGAAAGAGTACACTTATGAAAATACTTCTCTGTCTGTATAAGCCACAGAGTGGAGAGAGATACTTCACATTGCGGGAGTCAGAGGAAAAGATGTTGACAAGTGCGCACCGCAAAATGTTCGCTTATGTGCCGCAGGGCAATCATCTGATGAGTGGAACGATTCGTGAGATTGTTTCTTTTGCAGAGCAGGATGCGGGTGAAGATGAAGAGAGACTTTCCAGAGCTCTTACTATTGCCTGTGCAAAAGATTTTGTGGATAAACTGCCCAAAGGTGTGGATACACTTCTCGGAGAGCGGGGACTTGGACTATCAGAAGGGCAGATGCAGCGCATTGCGATTGCGAGGGCGATTTTCGCTGACAATCCGATTCTAATGCTGGATGAGGCAACGAGTGCGCTCGATGAGACAACGGAGGCACAGGTTTTGATGAATCTGCGCAATATGACCAATAAGATTGTCCTGATTGTCACTCATCGGCCGGCGGCACTTGAAATATGTGACAGAGTAGTTTCCTTCGGGGAAACATACAATAATTAAAAAGATAGTTATGAAACGTAATTGTTTGTGAGAAAAGGGGACAGCCATGAAAAATACATGTATACAGTGTGGCAAGGAGTTTGACTTGTCAGAGAAAGAAATATCTTATTACAAAAGCAAAAATTTGGAGATTCCTAAGCGGTGTTCCTCCTGTCGGCGGGCAAACCGGATCAAAAATAATGTTCCGGTAGCAGAGCGCAGACGTTTTATTTCGAATCAGAATGGCCGTCCGAAACTGGGGTTTGGTGGTAATTCCATGACAGGAATTATTATGATTCTGATTATTGTAGTAGCCGTAGTGTTCAATGGTCATTTTCGTGGTGGAAGCAATAAAGATACGACAACACAGAATCCGGTGGAGACGACAGCAGAGAACGGAACAGCAGGCAGTGGAGTGACCAATAACAGCGGGAATATTGCGCAGGAGAGTCTGACTTTTCGAAATTGGGATTTATTACAGCAGCATTTTGAAAAGCATGGAGCAGAAGTGAACTGTTCTACGCCGGAGGAATATCTGGCGGCTGCCAATGCCGTTGTGGCCAATCGCAAATCACTTCACAAGACGGAGAAGGAAGATGGCGATGATGTCTATTTTCTGGAGTCTACAGGAGAGTTCGTTATTGTATCAACAGATGGATATATTCGCACATATTTCAAACCAAGTGATGGAATTAAGTATTATAACCGCCAGTAAAGCGATGGCTTTGCCATTCTTGCTCCGCAAAAGATTTATAATACTCCCATGCTTCTCAAAATAAAAATCCATGTGGTCAGCGTGATGGAGGAGAGAAGTGTGGTGAGTACAATGATACTGGATGTGAGGTCATGGTCATTTCCTGTGACTTTCGCCATAATATAGCAGGATACAGTGGATGGTGAACCGAGCATGATGAGAATTGCCATAAGTTCCTGATTCCTGTAGTGAAAGAATACTGCGAGTGGGAGAAAAAGTGCCGGCAGCAGAATTAATTTAATGAAAGTCGCCAAAACGGTCGGCTTTATTTTTTTTATCGCTTTTCTTCCCTCAAAAGTTGCCCCGATTGACAGGAGTGCTAATGGAGTTGCTGTGTTCCCAATGCTGGTCATGGCTTTGTTGATAACTGCCGGAAAATGTATGCCGAGGAAGGCAAAGGGAAGTGCGAAGAGGATACCGAGAAGAATCGGGTTTTTTAGTACATTCACCAATGTTGCGCGGATATTTGGTTGTTGTCCGCCATTGTCTCCTTTTATGGTTAGTATGATAACAGCAAAAATATTGTAGAGTGGTACGGCTCCAATAATCATGAGAGGTGCCATCCCGGCTCCGTGATACATGTTATCAATGAAAGCAAGTCCGAGAATAGCGGCACTGCTGCGGTAGGAAGCTTGGATAAAAGCTCCCTTTTCTGATTCGTTTTTCATCAGGAGTTCTGTCAGTCCCCAGATAGCGAGAATGCAAAAGAGCGTGACAAAAAAACAGAACAGAATATAACGGGCATCAAAACTTTCCCGGATATCGTTTTCTGTTAAATCTTTGAACACGAGAACCGGAAGTGCAATCATAAAAACATATTTGTCCACAACCCGGGTAAAATGTTCATCTAAAATATGTATTTTAAAAAGAACTTTTCCGAGAATAATCAGAAGGAAAATCGGAAGTGTTGCGTTTATGCTGTATATAAAATTGTCCATGTATATCACCATGCCTTTCCCGTTCTCAAATTTAATC